>NZ_JAAVSC010000014.1 GCF_012641095.1 Lactobacillus sp. HBUAS51381 | reverse complement strand
AAGGATTCATCTAGTATTCGGAATCAAAAAGGTTGCCTAATCACAATGCGATTAGGCAACCCTATACAGCAGATTACCAACAACAGTTGACAAAGAGCCCATATTAAGAATCTAAAGGTAAATACAGCTAGAATCCCTGCTGTGACTGGGCTAGTGACTATTATTAGATGCTGGTCGCGTACTGGTCGCCTTACCGTTCGCCAAATTTGGTCTGGAACGCGGTGGGCAGGACGGGAAAAAACCAAGCCCTGTCTTTTCCCTCGCTTTGAGCCGAAGTTCACGTCTCAAAGACGCCACTTTCCAAGCAGAACACTTGAAAAGTCCCACGGCTGAGACCAAATTTGACTCACTCACGGCTACATGAGATGTACCCAATTAAACTGGTAGAACGTTGCCATTCCAGCGATGTTACCGCAAATTTAATGGTTTTCAACTATCGTAACCGGAGGCAGACAGAGATGTAGGTAGCCGTGACAGCGGTGTTAGCTGTGCAACAGCTTACAGCGCGGGACGTGTTTGGAGACTGACGGTCTTGGTTAGGCTTCAAGCCGAGCCGGAGGACCGCTTCTCAGGCCGCAGGCGGTCCCCACAGCGCTGGAATCTCTGGCAGCCGCAGGTGATCGTTAATGACTAGTTTGACTAGTTTAATGGCAATAAATCTTGTTAGCTGAGGACTAGATTGTGTTCACGCACTCTCAACCTTCAGTCTTCAAAAAAAATCGTCCCGTACCGGAAGAATCCGGTGCAGGACGATTTTATATTTTCTGCAAAACTTTTCAAAAGACCAATCCGTTACTCGTGGCGAGACTCATAGGTGTCACAGCTTTGAATCACGCACAGCAAGCCCGTATCGAACTGAAATTCACCGGTATTCCCGACAAATTCGTTGCTGGCGAGTGAAATGGGGTACGGAATCGGCTCGTTGTGGAGTTGATACTTTTCATTAACCAAACTTAAGTGGTCGATGGACGTGAGTGGAATAAACGCCAAATAATTCTTATCTGGCTCCTTGGTCACGTGATAGTGGCCTGGCAAATAAAACGAAATCGTATTCTGCTTATCAATCAAGCGAATCCGATTCGCATACCGTTTGAACTCCGGTTGGAGCACGATAAACAGATTGGCCAGAAAATGATCCAAACGACCACCCGTAGCCCCGTAAATATCGACGTGCTCGGCCCCGTAGTCATTTAACGCGACCGACACCGCCATCTGCGTATCGGTAAAGTCCTTCTCCGGCTGTGATTGGCGGATGTCCTTGACATTACGGCGCACCCGTTGCAGTTCGACTGGCTGGAGGGAATCAAAATCCCCGATCGCCGCCACCGGCTGAATATTGTGATCAATTAACCGTAGCGTCCCCCGATCAACGCCAATCCAGGGGCCGTCAATTTTCCGTGAACGCAGGTCATCTGGCCATTCCGCCTTGGGCCCACCCACGAGGAGATTGAACGTTCCGCCCCGTGGCATTATTTCGTCGCAGCCTTCAAGGCGTTGATGCGTTCAACCGGGTCATCGGCGTTGAAAACATACGACCCAGCTACGGCAACCGTGGCCCCAGCGTTGGCGCAGTCAACGACCGTCTTGTCGTTAACCCCACCGTCAACTTCGATATCAAAGTCGTAGCCCTTGGCCTTCTTGATGGCGTCGAGTTGCGCAATCTTTTCAACGGTACTGTGCAGGAACTTCTGCCCACCGAAACCAGGGTTAACCGTCATAACCAATACTTGGCCAACCATGTCTAAGACGGGTTCAATGGCTGAGACCGGCGTCCCGGGGTTGATGACCACTTCCGGCGTTACACCGGCGTTTTGAATCATCTGTAAGGCCCGGTGAATGTGCGGCGTAGCTTCAACGTGAACCCCGATAATATCGGCACCGGCCTTGGCAAAGTCATCCACGTACCGTTCTGGGTTTTGAACCATCATGTGCACGTCCAAGACCATCTTGGTGATTGGCCGAATCGCTTTCACCCAGCCGGGACCGTATGACAGTGCTGGCACGAAGTTACCGTCCATGATGTCGATGTGTAAGACTTCGGCACCGGCCTTGTCGACCTTCTCGATGTCTGGTTGTAAATTGACGTAATCTGCACTTAAGATTGATGGCGCTACTTTAATCATAAATTTTCTTCCTCATTTCTTTTTATTATAAACAGGTTTTTGATTCTTTAACAACGTGAGTAATAGCAGGTAGTTGTCGTATCGACTCTGCATGAACGTTCCCGCGGCAATACCGTCCTTGACCGCACAGCCGGGCTCGTTGACGTGCACGCAGCCTCTGAACCGACAGTCCCGTGAGGCCAACGCAAACTCGGGGAAATACTGCCCCAGTTCACGGTAGTCAATCGTCAGGGTATCGTAAGACGAGAATCCCGGCGTATCGGCAACCAGACCGTCCGCTACCGGCATGAGGCTCACCTTCCGGGTGGTGTGTTTCCCCCGATTCAGGGCCGTCGAGATTTCGCCAGTGGCCAGCGTCAACTCCGGTGAGATGTGGTTGAGTAAGGTGGACTTCCCCGCCCCGGTCTGACCCATGATGACGGTTACCTTATTCGCGAGTAGCTCCCGTAACGCATCCAGACCACTCTGCGCAAAGGGTTCTCGCGTCAAGCACACATCGTAGCCAATCTCCCGATACCCCGCCGCGAGCGTCTCGAACTCCCGATAACGGTCATCCGAAATGAGGTCGGTCTTGGTGAAGTAGATGACCGGCGCAATATGGCTGACCTCTAAGGCGACCAACTGACGATCCAACAGATTCGTGGAAAATTCGGGCGACGCCACCGCCGTCACGACCACACCCTGGTCGACATTTGCGACGGGTGGGCGGGTCAACGCGTTATCCCGTGGTAAGATTTCTAGAATGTACCCCTCCTTGGGGGTCGAACTTTCGAACCGAACCCGGTCTCCCACGAGCGGCGTGATTCGCCGCTTACGAAAGTTCCCCCGGGCCCGCGTGCGATACAGCTCACCATCGCTGAAAACGTCATAAAAACCGCTCAGTGATTGGCGAATTTGTCCCTCTGACATGCAGCACCTCCTTCTTCCTGGTTCTCAACACACTTGGTGCATCCCCCGAAATCAATCAGATTTTGGGGACAAAAAAACTCAGTCCTCTATCATTATAAAAGAACTGAGCTATAAATGCAGGTTTTTTCCTTAATTTTTCGTGACGTGATTATCCGAAGCAATGACGTGGCCGTCACGAACGACCTTATACGCCCCAGACTTGCCCGCGGCTACCGTAAACGGCAGCGTCACCGTCGTGTCCGCGGTAATCGTCATTTGTTTGTAAATCGAGCTTAACTCGTGGTCTTGATCCCGCAGATAAATCTGAACCAGATTGCTATCACTGCTGGACGATGCGCTACTTTCACTGTCGTCATCGCTGTCATCAGCGGTTGAACCACTGTCAAACGGAATCTTGACGTTCACGCTGAACTCGTCCACGCTCGAACTACTTTCACTCTGGTCCCCGCGAGACATGGTCAACGTAATCTCGTCACCTTCTTGAACCACGGCGCCTTCACCCGGCGACTGCCGAATCACGTGCCCCTTCGTCACATCACTCGAATAGGCGTATTGGAAGGCCAGGTTCAAGTTGTGACTCGTCGCGTAGCTCTGCGCCTGACTCTTGGTCTTATTGCTCAAATCAGCCAGGGTCACCGTCTCCGAACCCGTGGAGACCGTAAAGGTAAGATCGGTCTTAGCTGGGATCACCTGACGACCAGCAGCCACACTCTGCTGCATAATCTTTCCGGCCGGCACGCTGGTTGAGTGCACCGATTCGCGGTGAACACTAAAGCCCAACGCCTCCAGCTTGGCAGCGGTGCTGGCATACGAATCACCCTGGTAATTGGCTAACTTATATCGCTTGGGACCGGTACTAATCCACAGATCAACCACGGTTTCTTGTTTGAGCTGGGTACCCGACCGCGGCTCGGTCCGCACGACCCGGTGGACTTTCACCTTATTACTTGCGGTTTTGTGAACCGTTCCAACCTTGAGCTTAGCCGTAGCCATTGCTCGCCGTGCCACGGTCTCCTCATCGCCAACCACGTTAGGCACGTTGGTCATCTGGGGCCTGAAGAGCGCCATACCGATGAAGATCCCCAGGATCAACAGGAGAATGATTCCCCCTGCGATCAGGAATTTACGACGACGCGGATGGCGGTATTTCTTCCGCTTTTTCTTACCCGTGGCCGCCTGATCGGTCGTCTCCGGATCGGTCTTCGTGGCCGCCGCGGCCTTTTCACCCGGAGTCTTAGCGATGGCGTGAGGCACCGGCGACGTGCTGAGCGCGCTGACCGGCAAGACTTTGGTTTCACCATCGTCATTCTCTGCGGGGGTAAACCGCAGTTCGCCCGCCCGCTTCGGTGACAACGACGTCTTCAGATCCTCTGCCATACTCGCGACATCGGTATACCGATCGGCCGGCCGCTTCGACGTGGCCTTCAAGACCACGTTTTCCAACGCCTGCGGAATCCGCGGATCGATGTCACGCACGGACGGGATCTCCGACTGGAAGTGCTTCAGGGCAATGGACACGGCCGTTTCGCCCTCAAAAGGCACCGTTCCGGTCAGCATCTCATAGAGAATAATCCCCAGCGAATAAATGTCGGACTGCTTGGTCGCCATCCCGCCCCGTGCCTGTTCTGGTGACAGGTAGTGCACGGACCCCAGCACGGTATTGGTCTGGGTCAGACTATGCTCGGACATGGCAACCGCAATCCCAAAGTCAGTAATCTTAGCGACCTGATGTTCATCGATCAAGATATTTTGAGGTTTGAGGTCCCGGTGAATAATGTTATGTTCGTGGGCCGTCTTCACCGCATTGAGAATCTGCATCATAATCTGAATGACTTCCTGATAGGGAATCGGGAAGTGTTTCTTAATAAACGCCTTGAGATCGGTTCCCTCGACGTATTCCATGACCAGATACTGCATGCCGTTTTCCTCACCGACATCGTAGACCTGGACAATATTATCGTTAACCAATTCCGTGGCGGCGAGCGCCTCACGCTGGAAGCGTCGCACCGTTGCCGGATCATCTCGGAGATCCAACCGGAGGAGCTTGACGGACACGTCACGGTCCAAGATCAAGTCATGTGCCAAGTAAACGTTCGCCATGCCACCTTCACCCAAAGAACGGATGATGCGGTAGCGGCCATTTAACGTGTAACCCGTGCGCATCAGCTCACCTCCCCATCGAGGTTGGCGATGATCAGGACGGTAATGTTATCCAGTCCGCCGGCAGCGTTCGCCATTTCAATCAACCGATCACATTTTTCAGCCGTGGGTCGCGCGCTGAGCAGCACCTTTTGAATCTCCGCGTCGGTCACCATGTTGGTTAGCCCATCGGTACACAGCAAGAGTTGATCTCCAATCACCAACGGATAGGTGTTCAGGTCAAAACGGGCGTCCGCCGAAATTCCTAACGACCGAATAATCACATTTTTTTGCGGGTGATGCCGCGCGGCTTGTTTGCTAATCTCGCCCCGTTTGACCAGTTCATTGACCAGCGAGTGGTCCTCGGTCAACTGACGGAGCTGCCCGTCACGCAACAGATAGGCTCTGGAATCCCCGATACTGGCAATGACCACTTCTTCGGTAAAGTAGAGCGCCGCCACTAAGGTCGTTCCCATCCCGTTGAGGTCGGCAAACTCATTCGATTTGTCAATGATCGACTGATTCTCCGCCGTAATCTCGCCGGTAATCCAGGTTCGGGCCGCGGTTGGCGTCGTCAACTCTGTCTGTTCGAACTCGTGACCAAGGTGGGAGACGGCCATCGCACTGGCCACATCCCCGCCTTGATGGCCGCCAATGCCATCGGCGATAATCGCGAGATGTTGCCCCGCAAGATTCGTGAAAACATCCACGTAGTCTTCATTATCCTCGCGCTGTTTACCAATTGACGTTCGGTATGCCACTTTCATTGCCCGTCACCCCTATTTTTTCTTACGAAACGCACTCACGAAGAACCCGTCCGAATCAAAATCATCCGGATAGATGGCTAACGTGTCCGTGCTGCGGTCATCCTTGACCTTTAGTTGCGTCTCAACCCGCATGGCTTCAAAGTCCGGATGGTCGGCCAAAAACTTTTCGGCGACATCGGCATTCTCCGTATCCAAGATCGTGCAGGTACTGTAGACCAAGATCCCATTTGGCTTAAGCTTTTCACTCACGGCATCCAAGATGCCCAGCTGGACGCGTTGGAGCTGTTGAATGTCTTGCGGCGTCTTTTCATAGCGGATCTCTGGCTTGCGCCGAATCAGTCCCAACCCGGAACAAGGGGCGTCCACTAAGATGCGGTCAAACTGTTTCTTCGGAAATTGATCGTTAATCTTCCGGGCATCCAGGGCCACAGCATCCACCCGATCGGCCACGTGAAGGCGCTCAGCATTCTTCTCAATCAGGTTAACCTTCTTGGGATGTAGGTCGAGTGCCGTGACCTTTCCACCGGAATGGGCGTCGAGTAACGCCGCAATCTGAGTGGTCTTGCCGCCTGGTGCGGCACAAGCATCGAGGACTTGATCGCCGGGCCGAACCTGTAGGGCTTCCACGGGTAGCATGGCGCTCTCGTCTTGAATCGTCAGCTCACCGGTCTCGAAGACGTTACTCTGGTTCGCTGCCTTATCGTCCAAACGAAAGGCGTTTCCGGCCACCAGACTGGGCGTCACCGTGTAGCCTTGGTCGGTCAGCGACTGTGCCACCTCTTCGACCGTGGCCACCGCCGTATTGACCCGGACGGACTGCGCTGCGGGTTGGTTAATGGTCTCTAAAATACTGACCGCCTTGTCATCGCCAACCTGCTTTTGGATGGCGACGACTAACCATTCGGGTACGGAGTATTGCAGGCTCAACCGTTGCACGGGGTCCTTGATCTGACTGATATCGGGTAACCCCTGCCGGTCGATGGCGTGTAAGACACCGGTCACGAAGCGCCGAATGCCTTCGTGGCCCCGATCCTTGGCCAACTGAATGGCCTCGTTAAAGATGGCCCGTTTGGGAACCCGATCCAAATAAATTTCTTGGTACAGGGCGACCAACAGGGTCATCTTGACCCAGGGTAACACCTTCTGATTGGGCTTTACGAAGCCTTCTAAGTAGTATTCCAAGGTTAATTGATGTTGGATTGTACCGTAAACCAAGTTGGTCACAAAGCGCCGATCAACATCGCTTAAATTGTGACTCTCTAAGGTCTGTTCCAACTGTAAGTTTGAGTAAGCCCCGTTGGCCACGCGCGTCAAAGCTTCAACCGCTAATGCCCGGGGTGTTGTATTCTTTGTCATTATTCAGCCACCTGTTCGCCAATTGTCAGTGCATCGCTGGTTCCGTTCAGAAAGTCCGTAATACTTAACTTCGGCTTGCCAGCCGGTTGAATCTCGTTTAAGGCCAAAACCCCGTGTTTCCCGGTCGCAATAGCCAGGTGATGCTTGTCGTGACTCACCAGAGCTCCTGGCTGTAAGTCGGTCGTCTGATCCAAGACCGTCACGTCCCAGAGCTTCGTTCGCACGCCGTTGAGGTAGATGTGGGCAATTGGCGCTGGCCGCAGTGCGCGGACCTTGCAGTCGATCAGATGCGCACTCAGGTTCAGGTCAATCCGTTCTTCGTCGGACTTGATCGTCGGTGAGAAGGTCACTTGGGATTCGTCTTGCGGAACCGGCGTAATTTCGCCAGCCAGTAATTTTGGTAGCGTCTCCAGCAATAGATCCCGGCCCACCAGACTGAGCTTATCAAACATGGAGCCCACATCGTCTTGATCCGTAATCGGAATCGCCCGTTGCGCCAACACGGCGCCGGCATCCATCTTCTTTTCCATGAACATGATGGATACCCCGGTCTCCTTGTCCCCATTCATAATGGCATAGTGCACGGGGGCCCCGCCACGGTACTTGGGCAACAGGGAGGCATGGACGTTGACGGCAGCCACCTTGGCAGCCTTCAACAACTTAGTCGGCAAAAATTGGCCGAACGCCGCCGTCACAATCAGGTCCGGAGCCAATTCGATTGCCCGTGCCATCTCGTCACTCCCGGAAATCTTCTGGGGCTGGAGCACTTCAATGTTGTGGGCCACGGCCACCTGTTTCACGGGTGATGCGGTCAACACATGTTTACGGCCAACTCGCCGATCGGGTTGGGTAACCACGGCTAAAACGTCATACCCCTTTTCAATTAAACTGCTCAGAATGGGCGCCGAAAATTCGGGCGTGCCCATAAAAATTACTGAAGTCATCGTACACCATACTTTCTTGGTTTTAAGTTCTTTGATTTATATTTTATCTTTGCACGCTGTCCCCAGCAGTGTTGAACACAACATAATGATAGCAGATTGGGCGCCCAATCCCTATCGTCTGGGACAATTTCGTCTGATTTTTTTGAAATGGTCAATCGCTAAACCAGCACGACTACATGAAATTCATCGGTTCGGAATCAATCGTGACCGACAAGCCGTGCCGTGCTGGCACCTGCGCCGCTTGGCGAATCTGTTCCAACACGGGCCGCAATTGCGGTTCCCGCTTGTATTTAATCACCACTTGATAATAATACTTGCGCTTCACCCGCGCAATCGCTTTGGGCGTGGGACCGAGAATAATCGCATTGTCGCTCAGGCCCTGCTTTAACGCCGCCACAATCTGAAACATGGCCTTGGCCGCCACGGCCTCTTCCTCGTGGCTGGCCGTCAGTTGGACCGCAAAATAATACGGCGGGTAGTTGCCCTGATGGCGCATATGCATCTCCGTGACGAAGAAGCGCTCATAGTCCTGCCGCTGTGCCAACTGAATGGCGTAATGGTCGGGGTTAAACGTCTGAATGTAGACCTCCCCCGGCTTCGTCGCCCGTCCAGCCCGGCCGCTGACCTGCGTCAACAACTGAAAGGTCCGCTCGCTGGCTCGAAAGTCCGGTAAGCCTAGCGCCGTGTCGGCATTTAACACACCAACCAAGGTCACGTTCGGAAAGTCTAGTCCCTTGGCAATCATCTGCGTTCCCAGGAGAATATCCGCCCGATGCTCACCAAATTGACGAAGAATTCGCTCGTGGGCCCCCTTACGCCGGGTGGAATCCACGTCCATCCGCAAGATTTTGGCGGTGGGTAACAGTTTTTCTAGGGCCTGCTGAACCTTTTGCGTCCCGGTCCCGTAGTACCGAATCTTCTTGCTGTGGCAGTTCGGACAAACGTGTGGAATGGCCTCTTCGTGCCCGCAGTAGTGGCATTTCATGCTATGTGTATCCATGTGTAAGGTGAGCGAAATATCACAATTGGGACATTTCAGCACGAACCCACAGTCCCGGCACATCACGAACGACGAATACCCGCGGCGATTCAACATCAGTACGATCTGTTCGTGTCGCTCTAGTCGGGCCTGAATCGCCGTCATTAGCGGTTCGGAAAAGTCGCTATCGCCCTGTTGTTTCAATTGCTCGCGCATATCCACAACATGGACCGTTGGCATTGGCTGGGCCTTGGCTCGCTGGGAGAGCACCAGCCGGGTGTAGAGTCCCTTGGCCGCGCGGGCTCGCGTCTCGAGCGAGGGCGTGGCACTTCCTAAGACCACGGGGCAGTGATGATAGTTTCCCCGCCATAACGCAACGTCACGCGCGTGGTACCGTGGATTTTCATCCTGTTTGTAGCTACTCTCATGTTCCTCATCCATGATAATAATCCCGAGGTTCTCGACGGGGGCAAATACGGCCGATCGTGCGCCCACGACCACCGTCGCCTCGCCGCGATCGATCCGTCGCCATTCATCGTACTGCTCACCCTTGGACAAGCCACTGTGGAGCACGGCCACCCGCTGACCAAAGCGGGCCTTGACGCGGTTGACCATCTGCGGGGTTAACGCGATTTCGGGCACCAACATCAGGGCCGTTCGCCCCTGTTGGAGGGCTTGGGCAATACTTTGCAGGTAAACCTCGGTCTTGCCGCTCCCGGTCACCCCTTCAACCAGAAAGTTCTGCGACCGTTGATCGTCAATTGCCTGGGTAATCGTCCGAACGGCGGTCTGTTGCTCGGGATTCAACTGTAATGGCTGGGTGGGCTTAACGGGTTGGTGAAAGGGATCGCGATAGACTTCCAGCGTCGATTTGGTCAGCCAGCCCTTGTCGGCCGCCGTCGCCATCACGGCGGGCGTCACGCCAGCACGCTTGCTAACGGTGGCCTGGGCCACAACGTCTTCTGGCGTCATTTGAGCCAAATAAGTCAGTAATTGCGCCTGTTTAGGCGCGCGCTTGCTGACTTCAGCGGCAATCTCGCGTAGTTTTGCCGGTGTCAGGGCCGGTGTGATTCCGGTCGTCGTCTTCGCGGCAGCCTTGTCCTTCACCTCGTAAACCACCTCAACCTTACCGGCCCGCTGAAGCTTAAGGAGTCCCGCCACCGTGGTATCGTCCAGCTTCGTCGCATCAAAGTCACGCGGCGCCCCCTCCGGAAAGTACGTGGCCATTTCCGCCGCCGTCAATGTGGTGGTCGGCTGGATTTGCCGTTTGGGCTGGGTCTTCAAGAGGTTGGGTAGCATGGTCTGAATGCAGGTAATCCGAAAGGCGTAGGTGGTCCGGGCCAGCCAATCGGCCAACTGGCGCAGTTCGTCATTCAGGACGGGCGCCAGATCCAGCACCGTTTGAATGGGTTTTAATTGACCGTCAAAGCTGGTCACATCGCTCAATCCGACGACCACGCCGGAAACCAGGCGGTGCCCACGGCCAAACGGGACAATCACCCGCATCCCCACCTGCACTTGGTGTTCCAATTCAGCCGGAATTGCATAAGAATAAGGATCATTGGTCTGCATTGTTGGAACATCCACTAAAATTTGGCCAATCTGGGCCATTGTGGTCACCTCACTTCGTTTCTAAAATCATTTTTCTTTTAAAAGAGCTGCTAGACGATCGACCAGTGCCACGGCAATCAGCTGCTTGCTGGTCTTGGGCGTCTGATCGCTAACCCCATCGGCTTGAATAAAGGTCACCTGATTCTCATCGCTATTAAAGCCGATATCCTTACGGGAGACGTCATTGGCAGCCAGTAGGTCTAGCGACTTGCTGTCAAGCTTCCGTTGCGCGTTAGCCAGCAGATTTTGCGTCTCGGCGGCGAAGCCCACCGTCACTTGATTGGACCGTTTAATCTTCGCCACTTCCGCCAGAATATCCGGCGTCTTTTTGAGTCTTAAGATAAGTTCATCGTTGTTTTTGGTCTTCTTGATCTTTTGATCGGCGGTCGTCAGCGGTTGAAAATCGGCGACGGCGGCGGCCATCACCAGCGCATCCGCACGGGGAAACCGCGTCAAGACGGCATCGGCCAGCTCGCGCGTACTCTGAATGGGCACCACCGTTACACCCGCCGGGGGGGTTAACCGTGTGGGCGCCGTAATCAAGGTCACGGTCGCCCCAGCGGCTTGAGCCGCGGCGGCCACCGCGTACCCCATCTTACCGGAGGAATCGTTGGTTAAGAAACGGACAGGATCGAGCCGTTCCCGGGTTCCCCCGGCCGTCACAATCACCGATTTTCCCTGCAAGGTTTGGGGCACAAATAGAGGCAATTGTGCCAGTTGCCGCATGATTTCGGCGGGCTCCAGAAAGCGTCCCGTTCCGGCATAGCCTTCAGCTAACGCCCCAGTGGCCGGTTGCAGAACCGTGGTGCCATCGGCAATGAGTTGTTGGCGGTTCCGTTGAGTCGCGGCGGCCTGCCACATGTGGCTGTTCATGGCCGGCACCACAACCTTGGGCGCCGCCGTAGCTAGCCAGGTCGCACTCGCGACATCATCGGCCAGCCCGTTGGCAAACTGCGCCATCAGATTGGCGGACGCCGGCGCTGCAATGGCAAGATCCGTCCAATCGGCCAGTTCGACGTGGGCAATCTGGCCGTCTTCACGCCACCAGGTTGTATCCGTCAGTACTGGTTGCTTGGTCAGTGCTGCAAACGTCGCGGGCGTCACAAATCTGGCGGCCGCGGGCGTCACGATCACCCGAACCACTGCACCCGCGCGCTGTAAGGCGCGTGCTAACGTGGCCGCCTTATAGGCGGCCACACTCCCACTGACGGTTAGTGCCACGTGTTTTCCTTCAAACATACTGTCCCTCCATTCACTCTCAAGCCTTGATAAAAAAAGCCAGATTACCCAACGGCAACCTGGTCTTTTCTAAAATGCCCGTGTTAGGCGTTCAAATCTTTTTCGTCCGGATCGATCATTAAGGCGCCGGCCGCAATTTCTTCGAGGGCGCGACCAATCGTCTTAGGGGACTTGTAGTCGGTCAACAGTGGCTTGGCCCCGGCATCTAACTCGTGTGCCCGCTTGCTAGCCAGCATAATCAAAGAATACCGTGAATCCACTTGTGCTAATAAATCATCAACTGAGGGATAAAGTAGCATATTTATTCGTCTCCAATCATTTGTTCGTAATCCGGCATGACCCGGGTTACCCGTAACCGTTCACTGCGAATAATCATCTGAATCCGGTCAACTGCCTTGCTAACTTCGTCGTTGACCACGGCGTAATCGTAGTTGCGCATCATTTGAATTTCACCGACGGCCTTCTTGATTCGTTTGTTAATGACGTCCATGGCGTCCGTACCGCGACCAATCAAGCGGTGCTTCAACTCCATCAGGTCAGGCGGTGTCAGGAAAACAAAGACGGCATCCGGACAATTTGCCCGGACTTGCATGGCACCGTTGACCTCAATTTCCAAGAAAACATCCTTGCCTTGATCCAAGGTCTCATTTACATATTTTAACGGGGTGCCATAGTAGTTGTCAACATACTTGGCGTATTCCAGCATCTGTCCGGTCCGAATGTTTTCTTCGAACTCCTCCTTGGAGACGAAGTAGTAATCAACACCGTTGACTTCACCCTCACGCGGTTGCCGCGTCGTCATCGAAATGGAGTAGGAAAAGTCGGTCTCGCCGGTGTCAAAGAGTGCCTTACGCACAGTTCCCTTACCGACGCCGGATGGACCTGAAAGCACAATGAGCATTCCACGTTTAGCCATCGTTCAAAAATCCCTTCACAAAAAATTTAAGTAGGACACCGTCACCCGAAGGCACCGTGTCGTTTAAAACCAATCATCGTTGGTTCCAGCTATAATCTATAGGTTACTATATTACCACTATTTAGGAAGAAATACTGCTTTTTAGGACGGAAAACGTGGAAAATTCTTGAGAACTTGGGTAAATTCACATACTGGGCCAAACAACCGTCTGTTCGGTCAAAAGTGAACCAGCCATATTTTATTGGGCCAGCCAATCCCCGTACAGTTAGGGTTCATCTCTCTAACCGCTCGGTACAGCCCGTCATTTTCGAAAAAAGGCTTGCAATATCAAACAGGCGTTCGTATAATATAAATACAAACAAACGTTCGAGGTGATCAGCATGCAAAACTTAATTACGAATGGCACGACTGCCCTGTCTGATCGGGTAGCGACCGCGTACAAGGAACTCTTCAGTGACTTACCTGTCATCAACGGCCAAGTCGTCTATCCGCAGATGCCCGACTTTCAATTAACCTACTTCATTCAACAGGCCCTTGATCGCCACTATTTGGTTCGCCTGCAATTCAAGGCGCCAGTCGATGTCGCCCCAACCACCGTTATCGGCACTTTAAAGGAAGACGCAGCTGGTCATCTCATCTTAAAACAGTCACGCACCATCACCACCATTGTCAGTCGTGGCTTGTTACGTTCAGTTCAACGCGCACGTTAATTAACAAATCCGTCAGAATCAGCCCAGCGACTGTTTCCGACGGATTTTTTCTTACTTAGAGAAGACCACGGCCGCATGCTTCACGTGGTGGAAATATAAGGGATAGCCGTTGACGTCTTTACCATGGCGATACTGTTTAAGTGCGAGCGTCCCATTGGTGACCTTAACCAGGAATTTACCTTGTTTGATCTTGATGGTCTGATAACCAGCCTTCGTCTTCTTCTGATTCCAAGTACACGTTCCCGCTTTAACCGTCCGGCTGAGCCGATACGTTTTCTGATTAACGGGATGCCACTTCTGCTTCGCATAATAGCCCCCACCAAAGATAAAGGCCGTCTTCGTAATCTTCACACGATACTGTAAATCTTGATACTGAAACCAACTGCCACGATAGGCCTTAGGTGTTGGTTTAACGGTCGCAACCGCGTGAATCGGCTGCGGTTGGACATTGTCAATACCGACGGCCACCCCTAAGGAAACCGTGGCAAGCCCCAAAAATAGTCCCACTTTCATCATATCAACCCCCAATTATTGTTTTACACCATCAATTATACGATGATTGGTTCCCCACGCCTATCGAAAGGCTTGCTCCTGCTTGTAACCTACTAGAAAATGGCCGCTTTAATTTGTTCAGTTAACTTGCAATCGTCGTTTAAAACAAAATCGACTTCACACAACGTTTAGCTGTGTAAAGTCGGTTCTTTGATGCATTAACTAAAGGTTGAAAGATAGAAAATAGCTAGGATTCCTGGTGTGCCAAGGATAACAACCATGATAATATGATAGTCGCGTGCTGGCCGCCTTACCGTTCGCCAAATTTGGTCTGGAACGCGGTGGGCAGGACGGGAAAAGCCAAAGCCCTGTCTTTTCCCTCGCTTTGAGCCGAAAGATCACGTCTCAAAGTCGCCATTTTCCAAGTAAACCATTTGGAAAATCCCACGGCTGAGACCAAATTTGACTCACTCACGGCTACGTGAGATGTCGTCAATTAACGTGGATGAACGTTGTCATTCCAGCGATGTCACCGCACGTTTAGTGGTTTTCAACCATCGTAACCGGAGGCAGGCAGAGATGTAGGTAGCCGTGACAGCGGTGTTAGCTGAGCATCAGCTTACAGCGCGGGACGCGTTTGGAGACTGACGGGTTTTGTCAGGCTTCAAACCGAGCCGGAGGACCGCTTCTCAGGCCGCAGGCGGTCCCCACAGCGCCGGAATCTTTGGCAGCCGCAGGTGGTCGTTGATGACTCATTTAATGGCGATAAGCCTTGTCAGCTGGTGACTGGCGTGTGTTCATGAACTTTCAACCTTTAGGCATTAACTAACGTGACCGATGGCCTTGACGCCACTGCCAACTGGCGATACTGAGTCCCAGAAGGAAGAACCCGATCAGCATGGCTAGTAGACCGCGCTGGCCACTCGTCCGTGGTAAGTAACGGTTGTTGTCATTGGCCCGATGTGTCGCTGTCCGAGACGCACGATTAGCGGCCGTTCTCGCGGTATGCCCACCCTTTGGCGACGACGAGGTCGAATTCGAATGATTTGCGCCTACCGCAGCCACAATTCCGTGGGTCGTTTTAGTGACGGAAGTGCTATGAGAACTGGTCGTGGTCGAGCTGGTTTGGGCAGCGCTCGTCTCGGTAGAACTCGTCTTGGTATTACCGGAACTAGACGATGTGTCTGAAGCTGAAGACGACGTACCCGAGCTAGAGGTGGTCGTCTCCGTAGTGCTACCGGTTGACGAGTCGGAACTATTTACGGGCTTGTCAGTCTGAGTGACCGTTTGAACTGAGGTATCCCTATTCGTTATCGTCACTTTAACTGAATCTGGATTTTTCTCGTAGCCACTCGGTGCGGCCGTCTCTTCATAGTAATAAATTCCCGGTGACAACAGACTAACGGTAACCTGCCCCTGAGCATCCGTCACCAAACCACTCTTGACGACCGCGGTATCATCTGGACCGTCCGCCGTCCCCTTAACTAGGCGGTAGGTCGCGCCCGGCACGGCCTTGCCCGCGGGATCGGTCTTCGTCAGGGTGGCCCCATTGGGTTGATCACTTTGGGTGATCTGATGGATAGTTGTACCATCGGTTGCGGCAACTGTGAACGGAATCGGCTTACTATTCACTAGATAACCATCTGGCGCGGCCGTCTCAACTAACTGATAAGTCCCGGGTTCGAGGCTGGAGTCGATTAAGTGACCAGTTGCATCCGTCATCAAGCCCGTTTGATAATCTTCCCATTTTTCAGAAGCTAACTGTTTTTGCAAGTTGTACGTGGCACCAGCTAGTCCCTTTGACAGATCCTCACCATTCGTCTTGGATAAGTCAAAAGTTCCCAAATACCAGCCATTAAGCGTTGCCGTCGCGCCCCAACTGTAATTTTTCACGACATTTTCATTAGCCGGAATGCCATCCGCCGTTCCAGGATCTGTTGTTGTATCGCCACCACCAGACGTACTGCTTAAACCAACTTGATTACTAAAATTCCCCCATTTGTAATCCGTAAAATACTGCGCATCGATCTTAGTATAGTAATAAATATCAATCTTTTTAGTCACATTTTTAAAGTTTAAGGTAACCGTTGACCCGTTCACAACAGGGGCGACGGGAACGGCTGTATCACCCGCCTTAGCTGTTAGGTTATAAGCATCATCAGGTTTAGCTGGATTGTTGTAAAAGGTCATGTGTGGCCCAATCTGATCGGTTAGCTTCACATCACCCATATTCTTATTATTCGGGTTGATAACAATTTGCCAAACAATATATTGCGGATTACCATTTTTATCTAGGTCATAGGTCACTGGCCATCCATTTTTACTGATCAAGGCGGCACTCGATCCTCCTCCGGTTCCAGACCCATCACTTACCGTTCCATGAACGTGAATACCGATGGTCCCTGTACGGCCAGCATTCGTATTGACTAAATTATTATTAAACGTGATAATCATCTGTTGTGTATTTTCGGGGTCAAGGACCATTGTCCCTACTGATTGGCTACTTCCAGAAAGATTAACTGCAATCGGGCTAGTAATGAAGTTATCATACTGGGCCGTTGCCGGTAATTTTACTGTCACCGTATCACCACTGCTAATAGGCTGGTTATCTTTGATCCCCCATTTGTAGGTCAACACATAGCCCTGACCACTCAGCAAATCTGAATCAACTGAGATTGGGTCGGCAATGCCATCCTCTGTGATGCTATCTGGCTTCGTCACACTTCCAGTCACAGCATCCGTCAAATCTGCAGCATGGCCCTTTAACGCACCGCCACTCCCCAAGACTAACCATCCAATCAACAAACTAAAAACCAATACACCCAATCTTTTCCACATGACCCACACCTCTACACCGTTTTCGTTTGATAACTCAATTATATATCAAAAGCAGAATTAATTTAAGGAATAATTTATAATGGCATTAAACGAAACAGTCTGCAATATTAAAAGGCGTTATCTATCGTTCGATAACGTCTTCTTTATGCATCTATTCATTTTTGGTTTGACCGTGTGCTGCCTTGGCTTCACCGGCCAATTCTAGTAATTCATGCGCGTGTTCCAACGCCAACTTCGTCACCTGAGTGCCGGCTGACATTCTGGCCAACTCATCCACTCGGCTAGTTTCGTCTAAACGGGTCAGAGACGTTTCCGTCCGATCACCAACCACCTGTTTGGCGATGAAGTAGTGGTGATCGGCCATGGCTGCCACCTGCGGCAGATGGGTAATACACAGCACCTGTGAGGCCTGTGCAATCCCGCTGATCTTCTCGGCAATGGCCTGAGCCACTCGCCCACTGACTCCGGTATCGACCTCATCGAAGATAATCGACGTAATCCCCTGCGATTCGGAAAAGATTGTCTTCAAGGCCAACATAATCCGCGACAATTCCCCACCGGAAGCGATCTTGGCCAGTGGCCGCATCGCTTCACCGGGATTGGTGCGCAAGTAAAACTCCACGTGATCCAAGCCGGTGCTCATCAGCGTTTGGGACTTCGCCCGGCTGAAGTGAACCGCAAAGACCGTTTTGTCCATGTAAAGGTCGGCCAGCTCACCGTGAATCGCCTTTTCCAACCGCTTGGCCGCCTGTTGTCGTGCCTTACTGAGCTTTTCCGCCAACTTCAGTAATTCAGATTCCTGACTCGCCACGCGATCCTCCAGATCATCCGCCGTTTCATCGGTGGCCTGCATCTGCTTCAATTCGGCGGCAATCTTATCGTAGTAACTCAGAACCTGTTCCTCGGAGTCACCATACTTCCGCTTTAATTGATTAATGACGTCTAGACGCCGTTCAATCTCGTCCAGACGCCCCTCATCCCATTCAAGCAGGTCGAGTTGCGAGGACACATCCCCCACGGCATCGCTCAACGCATAGTAGGCCGTCTCCAGACTGGCCGCAATCTGTTTAAAAGCCGGATCAAAGTCGGCAATGGCCTGCATGGCCTGCATGGCACTCCCAATCTGATCGTTGGCTCCGGCACTGGTCTCCTCACCGGTCAAGATGATCTGCGTCCGTTGAAGGGCGTCATTGATTTTCTGGAAGTTATCCAGGCGATCCCGCTCCGCGACCAGCTCATCTTCCTCGCCGGCCCTAAGCTGCGCCGTTTCGATCTCATCGACCTGGAACTTTAGCATGTCGAGATGTTGCGCCCATTCCTTTTCGTTGGCGCGACGACTCTCCAACGTGGCTTTCAATTGCGTATACGCGGCGTATTTTTGGGCATAAGTCGCTGACAACTTGGCCACCTTGCTTCCGGCAAATTCATCGAGCATGCCCAGATGCTTTTCGGGTTGCATCAGCTCCTGATGCTCATTTTGGCCGTGAATGTCGACCGCCGTCTCGCCAATCCGTTTGAGCGTATTCGTATTGACCAGCATGCCATTGACCCGACAGGTATTGCGACCGTTGGCGTGAATCTCACGTTGGAGGATCACACTGCCATCGTCATGGTCAATTCCCAGATCATCGAGCACCCGATAAGTCGTTCCATCAGCTGGAAAAACGAAGCTCCCCTGGATAACCGCTTTATCCGTTCCTGTCCGCACGAAGTTGGCCGATCCCCGGCCACCCGCCAGTAGGCCCACGGCATCAATAATGATTGACTTACCGGCCCCGGTCTCTCCGGTCAAGACCGTCATGCCATTTTTAAACGCCACATCCAACTGGTCAATAATGGCAAAATTTTTAATAGACAGCTCCTGTAACACGTTCTGGCCTCCCAAATTTGACCCAAATTTATTCGTTTTCGTTATCTTTATGCGCTCATCTTGGATATCCCTCAGAGTGAGCGCAAAACGACCACAGCTGCTTCGTCAGCGCCGTGCTGGTCGGTCAGTCGTGGTCGGTTCTAGTCCGCAATCATGCGGTTAATCGTCTCTTCTAATTGTAAAGCACCCTTGTGAGAAACACAAACAGTCAACACGGAACTATCGTCGCCAACCGTGCCAAAGACAAACTCGTAGCGCATCTGGTCGAGCAGCGAGGCAATCACCGGACCATTGCCCGGCAACACCTTTAGGATCGTGAACTCGCCTTGAATGGCGAAGGACACGTAGGCGTTTTGGAGTGTGCGTTGTAATTTCTTCTGGGTGTCAATCTTTTTTTGAACCGGCAAGCTGTAACGATAGCCACCCGAGTCGGCCGGCAATTTCACCAGCTGCATCTCTTTAATGTCCCGTGAAATGGTCGCTTGGGTGACGTGAATGCCATCCGCCTCAAGGAGATGGACAAAGTCCTCTTGACGTTCAATCTCGCGTGACGTTAAGAGACGTTTCAGTAATTGCTGGCGTTCTTGCTTCTTCATACTTGGCCCCCTCTTTCTCTGATAAAAAATGCATAATCTTATCATATACCAGACCTAAGTATTTGGAAAGCAAATTCTCATAATTTTCTCATAAACTAGTGATTCAGCCCCTGATAGGCGGCATCAATCGTTCGCGCAACGGAAACTGAACTTGCACAAACTGCATGTTTATCAACCGAACGTAAATGGACGAGAAATTCAATATTTCCCTCTCCACCCTTAATCGGTGAGAAATCCAGTCCCAAAACACTGAACCCCGTCGCCACCGCAAAGTCGATGATGCCTTGTACCACCGCCTCGTGAACTGACCGGTCCCGAACAATCCCATGGCGACCAACGTCCTCACGATCCGCTTCAAACTGCGGTTTAATCAGGGCCACCACGTCACCGCCCACGGCGATAATGTTTTTCAAGGGTGGAAGAATCATTTTCAGCGAAATAAAGGACACGTCGATCGAACTAAAGGTTGGCTGACCATAGGTAAAGTCGGCTAACTTACTGTAGCGAAAATTGGTGTGTTCCATGACGACCACTCGTGGGTCTTGCCGTAATTTCCACACCAGCTGATTACTGCCGACGTCCAGCGCGTAGCTCAACTTGGCGCCGTGCTGGAGCATCACATCGGTAAAGCCCCCGGTCGAGGACCCGATGTCTAAAACCACCCGATCGGTGACGTCAATGCCGAAGACCTCCAGTGCCTTCGCCAACTTAAAGCCGCCACGTGAAACGTATGGCAGTGGATGACCCTTCAGATGGAGCTCTGTATTGGCGGAAATCATGGTCCCCGGCTTGTCGAGACGTTCCTCGTTGGTGCCTAGAATTTCACCAGCCATGACCGCCCGTTTGGCCTCATCCAGCGAGGTAAAGACGCCCTGTTCGACTAACAAATCCGCAACGCGTTTTTTCTTCATGGTTTCACCCGTTTCGTATCAAAATAGCTAAAGAACGCCGCCAATAACTGCCGACCATCGCTAACCGGCAGCTGTTCTAGCGCTTGCTTTCCCGTCTGAATGGTGGCAATCAACGCCTGATTGGCGCCCTGTAGTCCCAATTTGCCAGGATAGGTGTTCTTCGCCTCACCGGCATCCTTTTGGGTGGCCTTTCCCAATTCAGCAGGTGTCCCCACGACATCTAAGATATCATCATAGATCTGAAAGGCCAGTCCAAAGGCATCGGCAAATGCGAGATAGGGCGTCCACTGCGCTTGCGGCGCTTCACCAATGATTAAGCCCGCCTGGACCGCATAATGTAACAGTGCCCCCGTCTTCTCACGATGAAGGATTCGCAACCGCTCAAGGGGTAAATCAACGTGTTCGGATTGAATGTCCTTTGCTTGGCCGGCAACCATTCCACCGGGACCGGCCGCTACCGCCAACGCCTGAACAAGCCGTGATTGCGTTGCAGACGGTAGATCGGTCGCCGTTAGCCACTGAAAAGCCAGTGTCAGGAGGCCATCCCCGGCCAAGGTGGCCATGCCGGCGCCAAATTTCACATGATTCGTCGGTTCCCCACGGCGCAAGTCATCGTTGTCCATGGCGGGTAAGTCGTCGTGAATCAACGAATACGTGTGGAGGAGTTCTAGCGCCATCACCGGCCGCCAGTGGCGTAGATCATCAAAGGACTGCCCCAACGCCTGGAGCGTGGCAACGGTCAGAAGTGGCCGCAACCGCTTGCCGCCCGCCAGCACGGAATACGTCATGGCCGCCGCCAACCGATCATCACCGGTATCTTGCACAATGGCATCGTGCAATGGGGCATTGAGCCGTGGCACCCACGTATTTTCAAATTCTGTTAGCCGTATTTCAATCGGCATCACCCGTGCCCCCTTGTGGCGTCTCAAAAGCTTGCTCCTGATCGTTATCATTCATCATCGTTGCCAGGGTCTTCTCGGCCCCCTGCAGTGTGCCCTGGAGATCCTTACTTAAGGCGACCCCCTTTTGGAACTGAGACAGTGCCTGTTCCAACGGAATGTCGCCCTGCTCAAGTTGAGCGACGATGTTTTCCAAAGTGGTTAGATTCTCTTCAAATGTTGGTTTTTGTTCTTCACTCATGTTGATCCTCCGATGCTGGTTGAATGTTGGTAATTTCCGCGGTGGCCGTACCATCGCTCAGATGAATCGTTGCGGTACCAGTCTTCAGATCGGCCGTTTGCCGCACCACGTGGTCGTCTTGGGTCACGTAGCTGTAGCCGCGGCTCATGATCTTCAACGGGCTCAGGTAGTCTAGGCCACTGATCAGCTTTCCCACCCGTTCTTGGCGATCCGCCAGATACCGTTTGATCTCCGTGTTTAGTCGCACCGTCAGCTGATCGACCGTCGTCCGGTCGCGTTGCACCCGCGCCAATGGGCTACGACTCTGCAAGCCCTGCCGTGCCAACTGATAACGCTGTTGACGTTGACGCAATTGCTGCTGCATGTTGCGCGTCAATCCCTGCTGGGCGTGGTCGAGACGCTGAACGTAGGTCTCATACAACCGCTGGGGTTGACGGAAAACGTAGGCCGCCATTAACTTATTCAACCGTTCTTGTTGGAAGTTAATCCGGTTCGTCATGGCATTGAACAGCCGTGTGCGTTGTTGTTGTAATTTTAGGACTTCGTCGGTTAGGACCGGCACGGCCAATTCGGCCGCTGCCGTGGGGGTCGCTGCCCGCACGTCCGCAACCAGATCGGCAATCGTCGTGTCTGTTTCGTGACCCACCGAGGAAATGATCGGGATCCGACTGGCGGCGATGGCCCGGGCGACGCTCTCCTCATTAAACGGCCAGAGATCTTCAATAGATCCCCCACCACGTCCAATAATTAGTGTGTCATAGGTGCCCGCCGCGTTGACCCGTTCCAATTGGCGGACCAGGTCTGGTGCCGCGCCATCCCCCTGAACCACTGCGGGATACAGCACAATTTGAGCGATGGGATACCGGCGGCGAGTCGTCGTAATGATATCGCGAATGACGGCCCCACTGGGACTCGTGATAACCGCGATTCGCTTAGGAAACCGAGGCAACGGTCGTTTAGGCGCCGAAAATAACCCTTCATCGGCCAGTTTCTTTTTCAATTGTTCATAGGCTTGATAGAGCTGACCCACGCCATCTGGTTCCATGCGTTCCACGTAAATCTGATACTGCCCGGTGGGTTCGTATAGCGAGATACGTCCCGTGACCAGTACCTTCATCCCGGTCTCCGGCGTGAATTTCAACTTCTCAAACGCCGACCGAAACATGATTGCACTAATCTTCGCGTGATCATCCTTGAGACTAAAGTATTGGTGGGCGTGTGGCCGCAAACGAAAGTTAGAGATTTCCCCCGTCAGATAAACCTTTCCTAGGTAAGGGTCCACGTCAAACTTTCTCTTTAAATACTGGGTCAGCGCCGTAACCGTTAAGTAATCAGTTGCTGCCAAGTTGCTCACTCCACTCACATAAATCTACCGTCTGCTGCATCAACGTGGCAATCGTCATGGGACCCACGCCACCGGGAACTGGGGTAATCGCCCCGGCACGGTCAACGGCGGCGTCAAAGTCCACATCACCGGTCAATTTGCCGTCCTCATCGCGATCCATCCCCACGTCAATGACAATGGCGCCACGTTTCACATCGGGGCCCTTAATCAAGTGGGTCACGCCCGTCGCCACGACCAACACGTCGGCCATCCGGGTTAAGTCGCTCAGATGCTTCGTATGGACGTGCGCCACGGTCACCGTCATATCGGCATTTAACAGCATCGCCGCCATGGGCCGACCGACAATCATGCTCCGCCCCACGACCACGGCCCGTTTTCCACGGAGGTGCTCATTGAGCGTTCCCAGCATGGTCATAATGCCCCGTGGCGTACACGAGATCGGATAGTGGCCCGGCAGGTTGGCAAAGAGCCGCCCCACGTTTAACGGGTGAAAACCATCCACATCCTTGGCGGGATCAATGGCCGCCACCACGGCCTGTTCGTCCAAGCCCACCGGTAACGGCGACTGAACTAAAATGCCGTGAATGCTCTCATCGTGATTGTACTGGTCAACGATGGCGAGGAGCTTTGTCTGACTGATGGTGGCTGGCAACTCCCGCACCACGGATTTAATGCCGAGTTTAACGGCCTTGCGGTGCTTGTTACGCACGTAAATGGCACTGGCCGGATCATCGCCCACGATAATCACGGCGAGGCCGGGAACGACCCCCTGCTGTGCTAACGCCGATACCCGTTGTTGGGTCTGTGCGTTGAGGTCCCTTGCGATCTGTTTGCCGTCGATGATGATTGCCATTGCGACTCGTCCTCCCCATAAAATTCAAGTTACCTTCCATTCTAGCATATCTCTTCTGAAAACGGGCAAGGTATCCGTTCCCATAATGAAAACTATATTTGCCGGAAATCTGTGTCACCATCGTTCGCTGCACGTCAACCAGTGAGATTGGCTAACCTGGCCGCCTTACCGTTCGCCAAATTTGGTCTTGATCGCTGTGGGAAGGATCGGGAAAAGCCAAAGGGCTGTCTTTTCCCTCGTTTTGAGCCGTCAGCCCGCGTCTCAAAAGCGCCACTTTTCAAGCAGAACACTTGAAAAGTCCCACGGCTGAGACCAAATTTGACTCACTCACGGCTACACGTGATGCACACAATTAAACTGGATGAACGTTGCCATTCCAGCGATGTCACCGCACATTTAGTAAGTTTCAACCACCGTAACCGGAGGCAGCCAGAACCGATGTCCGCAGGCGGTCCCCACAGTGCCGGAATCTCTGGCAGCCGCAGGTGATCGTTAATGACTAATTTAATGGTGATAAGTCTTGTCAGCTGGGAATTAGAACGTGTTCACAAACCTTCGCCATTTAGTTATCCAACCAGCCGTAACTAAAAAACCGGCCACCTCATCGGCAGTCGGTCTACAGGTTAAGCTTGTGAATCCGTGGTGTTCCCATCCAATGTATGGGCCAGCACACCGTTAATAAACCGGCGTGAACGGTCATCGCTGAAGTTCTTGGCTAATTCCAAGGCTTCGTTAACGGCCACGCGATCCGGCACTTCTTCCACGTGTTCCACTTCAAAAAAGGCTATTCGCATAATGACCAAGTCAGTCTTTGCGATTCGCTTTAATTGCCAACCGGTACTCAAGTACTGGTCGATCTGCGCGTCCAAGTCGTCTTGGTTGGCCAAGACCCCCTGAACTAAGGTCGTCAGATAAGCAGGCACGGGAACGGTTTGGTTCGGGTCATCGGTCAAAACACGTTGATACAACGCGTCCTGATCGGCTTCAGGATTGGCATTCAATGCAAACAGCATTTGAAATGCGCGTTCCCGAATCTGATGTCGTGTAAGTGTCACTATTGGTCACTGTCTCCTTCATCGGTCTGGTTAAACAGGTTATCCGGATCGACCTGTTGCGCCGTCTTTTCGGGAATGACGCCTTCCACGTGAACGTTTACTTCACGTAAATCGAGGTCCGTCATGAACAACAATTGTTGCTTCACGCTATCCTGAATGGCCAAGGCAACCTTGGGAACCGCTACCCCGTAATTCAAGTAAACGTAAACGTCAACTGCTAATTCGTCGCCGTCAAACACGAGCTTAACGCCCTTACCGTGTTGTTCCTTGCGACCCAAGAGCTCCGTGACGCTGTTTGCCAGTGAACCACGCATCCGCGCAACGCCTTCAGTTTGGCTAGCCGCAATGCCGACGATGATTTCGAGGACTTGTGGTGCCACTTCGATCTTACCCAGTGCGGGTTCCTTTGATTCTAAAATGATATTAGTATCTTCTGCCATTCGTTGACCCTCCCTTACTGTTTAAACGTTTAAAAACTTAGGCACGAGAAATGTAGGTCCCATCGGTCGTGTTGATGGAGAGCTTGTCGCCTTCGTTAACGAAGAATGGCACTTGAACGACTAAGCCGGTGTTCATCGTTGCTGGCTTGGAGCCACCAGAAGCGGTGTTTCCCTTGATACCAGGTTCCGTTGCCGTCACTTCTAAGACGACCGTGTTTGGCACTTCGATACCCAAGACTTCGTTACCGAATTGTACCAAGTCAACGTTCATATTTTCTTGTAAGTAAGGCAGTTGGTCCTTGATTTGTTCGTCAGGCACTTCGATTTGTTCGAAATTGTCGGTGTCCATGAAGACCCGGTTGTCGGCGTCTTCGTACAGGTATTGCATCGAACGCGTTTGAATATCGGCACGTTCCATCTTAGCACCGGCACGGAAAGTCTTTTCTTGAACGGCACCAGTCCGCAGGTTCTTCAGTTTTGAACGAACGAAAGCGCCACCCTTACCTGGCTTAACGTGTTGGAATTCAATGATCCGCCAGATTGCGTGATCGACTTCAATAGTTAAACCGTTTTTAAAATCAGCAGTAGAAATTGCCATAATGTGTTCAGCCTCCTAAAATATGTCCTCTTTATAATATCAATTCTTACCCATAAAAAGCAAGACGGGCGCGTTACTTACAGAATAATTAAATTCCGGGGCGCCGTGGTCAGCGTTTCATGACCAGTTGGCGTAACTAACAAATCGTCCTCAATCCGTAAGCCACCCTTGCCCGCGAAGTAGACCCCGGGTTCTACCGTGATCACCTCGTTGGCCGTCATGACGTCCGGCCAGCCGCGGCCGATATTCGGGCCTTCATGGATGTCCAGTCCGATTCCGTGACCAGTCCCGTGGATAAAGGCATCACCCATCCCCTGTTCGGTCAGGTAGTCGCGGCCAATCCGATCCAGCTCACCACCCGTCACCCCGGGTTTAACGGCGGCCATAATCTTCTCTTGCGTTGTCTGCACAGCTTGGTAGGCGGTCTTCAACTGCTCGCCCGGATCGCCTAAAGCCACCGTGCGAGTCACGTCGGAGGTATAACCGTCGACGTAAAACCCGCAGTCGATGGTTACCATCTCGTGATTGGCTAACGGTTTATCGCTAGCCGAACCATGGGGCCAAGCGGACCGTTTACCACTGGCCACGATGGTCTCAAAGCTGGTCCCGGTCGACCCGTGATCGGCCATCCACCGTTCCAGCCACTGAGCGGCCTGACGTTCGGTCAACCCCACGTGGAGCTGGTCAAAGAGAGCCGTTACCCCTTGACTGGTCAGCGCCGTTGCCTTGCGAATCGCCGCAATCTCGGCCGGTTCTTTGATCTGGCGTAATTGATCGACCACTCCGGCCAGTGGCACGATATCCGTCAATAAATGCTCGTCTAACCACTGATACTCGCTTAACGGTAAACTATCCTCAATTCCCAAGACGGTCGCCCCAGCAGCCTGTAAATGGTCGTTAGCGGCCTGCAGATAGTCCCGCGTAATTGCCAGTGGCATGTCCGGAATCGTGGTCTTCAATTCCGTCAGGTAGCGCGCATCCGTGATAAACACGGCATCCTTAGCCGTCACTAACAGATAACCATCGCCACCCTCAACGCTAGCGCCCGCCAGATATTGTTGATTACTGGCATTGGATACCAGAAAACTATCAATACTCAGTCGATCAAATTGTGCTTGTAACCGTTCGATTCTAGTCGCCATACACCCAACTCCTTTGCCATTATAGAGATGAATTGATTGTTGCCAAAATCATAACTTGTTAATCCCGGCCGTCTTGTCAGAGACCTGCCAAACGCCGGGCTCACCCTGACCAGTACGGTCATCTTTATCTTCATCGCGTCACGATTAAAGTTATGTAACCGACCAAATGGCCGACCTCATCAGCGATGATCTAGACACTTAGAGAGAAGAAAGAAGAGCTCAAAGCGAATTGGTCTCGCCTCAAGCTCTTCAGTCGTTACGAGGAAAACCTCGTGTTATTTAGCTGCTTCTTCTGCAACTGGGTATACGGATACTTGACGCTTGTCACGGCCCAGACGTTCGAATTTAACGACGCCAGCAACCTTAGCAAACAACGTATCGTCACCACCACGGCCCACGTTCAAGCCAGGGTAGATGTGCGTCCCGCGTTGACGGTAAAGGATAGAACCACCGGTAACAGTAGAGCCATCAGCAGCCTTCGTCCCAAGACGACGACCAGCAGAGTCACGACCGTTAGCAGTAGATCCACCACCTTTATGGTGAGAGAAGAATTGTAAGTTCATGTTCATCAGCATAAGTTTCACCTCCGCAAATTAATCTTTGGTTTCTGCGAATTTAACAAAATCCGCGTAATTTGTGGCGACATCTCTTAACCCATCCTCAAAACTCTGGAGGAGCGTTTGTCCCTTAAGTTCAGCCGTTGCTTCCAGCTTTGGTGGGAGGTGGACTTCCAGAAAGCCACCTTCCTGATCACGATTGTCAACCTGCACCGGAATCTCAGCGATGCGTTGCAGGCTATTGACCGTCGTAATCGCAAGCACCGAGACTGCGGCACAAACGATGTCTTGACCATACTCACCTGAGTCAGCATGGCCAGTGATTTGGAATGAATCGATTCGGTTAGTTCCATGATGGAACGTCGCGTGAATCATTGAGATCGCCTCTCTAATCTTTAGGCTTAAGCGTTGATAGCATCAACGACAACCTTAGTATATGGTTGACGGTGACCCTTCTTCGTATGTTGGCCCTTCTTGGCCTTGTACTTGAAAGTAACAACCTTCTTTTCCAGACCCTGCTTTTCAACAGTCCCGGTAACAGTTGCACCTGCAACAGTTGGCGTTCCAATCTTAGGCGTATCGCCGCCGACAAAGACAACTTGGTCAAAAGTAACCTTTTCACCAGCTTCAACGTTCAACTTTTCGACGTAAACAGCTTGGCCTGCTTCGACCTTGTACTGCTTGCCGCCAGTTACGATAATTGCGTACATGTGTGTGCACCTCCTTATATATATAGACTTAGACTCGCCGAAAACAAGTGCTCCGCAAGCGGAAAACTTAATGACTCGTCCCGAGCGGTTGCAGCTGTGGAAGTCCACAAATACAACATGAAAATTATACTTGATGGGCCATCCCACGTCAAGCTTTATTTTCAATGCCCTCAAAATCGACGTCCCAGCAACGACTAACGCTGGAGACTCGCCGTGAGAAACCATTGGCTCAGTCGCGTCGCCTGTGGACTCGGTAACAAGTCGGCGAAGGTACGGCCTAAATGCTCGTAGCCAAATCGCCGATCGTCGGCCAACCACTGCATGACCATCCCCATAAACGCGGAGGCCAGGTAGCTTGCCGGAATTTCATTTTCTGTCGGTGGAAAGTTCTGTTGATTTCCCTCAAGGTGGCGACCAAATTGAAATAGCTTCTGAATCAACGTGTCCAATAAGAGCCGACGAAACTGGGGGAATTGCGCGTCAAACAGTGTGGTCAAGATCTGATGGTGCCGGTCGGCAAACTGAAGCCCCGCCTTCAAGTCAAAACCGACCACGCGAATCACGTCGTCTGAAGCTGTTGGATCGGTAATGGCCGTCACCATTTCCGCGTGTTCAAACCATTCAGTGATGAGTTGCTTTTCGGTCTGTAAGAGAAAATCATTTTTATCTTTATAGTGTAAGTAAAAGGTCCCGCGTGTAATCTGTGCCGTCTTGGTTAACGACTGCACGGAAACTTCCTTTAGTTGATGGTCCTTGAGTAAGGTACTGAGCGCTTGACGAAGTCGTTCGTTAGTCCGAACGACCCGTGGATCGATATGACTAATGGTAGTCCCCTCCCTGTGATGCAATTTTAAATCGTTAATGGTCGCTGTCGCTTTACCGCCAAAGGACCGATGAACCGGCGATGAACTGAGTCATCGACAAGTATGCGTTAACCGGCAACGACGCTTGTTTTAGTGGGCTAAAACCGATAATTGGCTAGCGTGCCTTACCCGATCCTGATCGTTAGTATCAAGCGGCGCCAGGCTATCCTTCAGTTAGCAGTCCTTGCATTTTACCAGTCTGTCACTAAAAACACCAGCCGTCTTGTCCTAATCCCACCGGATGGGTCACTGCTTGCGACTGGCTGTAAACTGATGCCAGCATTCTCGTATACAAAAGGGGTCGACCTTGGAGACGACCCCTTTTGCTGGGTAACTGTTAATAATCATTGGCCTGACGATCCAGATTAACCTGGCGTTTGGCTTCGTAAGCGGCTTGAATCTCGTCTTGCTGGAAACCCAGATCGACGAATCCCCACTTCAAGAAGAGGCGCCAAGCATGGCGAAAGTCCTCTTGTCGGTGGTCGAAATGACTATTAAATAGCATCCGCTTTAAAATTAAGTATTGTTGGTCTAAGTCCTTGGCCGGGCGGCTCTTCTCCAACCCCGTCAAGTCTTCTTCGGTGATCATGATCAGATGCGTCCAGGTCTTCTTTGCGGCAACCAGAAAGAAGAAGTCCATGGCATCCGTATATTCCGTCAGCAGCGTCTGCCGCGGCGTTTGGCCCTCATCGGCCTTGCCGCGGTGGGTCTTCCACACCTTGAACCACTCGGACGTGTTCGCGGTCTCCGCAAGCTCGACATCCAATGCCACGTAAGCATTTTCAATCTGAACCTTACGCGGTAATTCGATATCGCGATCCCGCGTAATCTGTTCGTCCAAGGCGATGGACTGCTGCACCAATTTTGCTAACTCTAACACCGACTAGGCCTCCTAACCGAAGATGAGCGGGTCCGACTTGATTTCCAGATCCGTCAGATTCTCTAAGTACCAATCCCGCATGAACGGGTATTTCAAGAGCACGTCGAACCAGGAAATCTTCTGCTCATCATCGTGAACAGTGAGCACCCATTCCGGTTGACCCGCTAACTGATTGTTGAAAATATCAACCACAACGCCCTCATCCAACGCGATCTCGGCCCCATTGCCGTTCACCCCGTTGGTCAGCATGTAGTCGTTCTTGGCCGCCGCCACGAACAACCGGTCAACGATACCGGCTGGCAGATCGGCGGCACGAACCGCATAGTTCTGCCGGTTAGCCGCATCCAAGATGTTGAAGTCCACGGAATAGCCGTAGTCTTCCTTCAGATAACGGGCAAAATCGAGCAAGACCTGAACGGATGTCTTCACCGTTTCGGCCGGCACCGTGTCGTGCAGGTCAATGATAAATAACTGGGTTAACGCGTGGCTGTTGAAGCGGAACATTTTTCGTTCCAGATTCAGGTAAAACAGGGATTGTCCCGTTGCCCGTTCACGGTAGAAGACGCCCCCATTTTCGGAAGTCTCCACCCGAAAATTAAACGTGCCCCGGTCACCTAACGTGGTCAATTGCTGGGTTAATTCCTCACGGTGATCCCGCGACTGCAAGATCACTTGGCTTCCTTGATCGTGCAGTTCCAGCATCCGTGACATAAAGAGCAGGTAATAGTCGGCGTTGCTGTACTGGTGGGGAAAAGTCACGTAGTCGGAATCGAGCTTAAAGTCCGCTAGCTGGGTCGCGGCATCGACCAATTCATTCGGATCGGTCGTCCGGATGAGTTGATCCATCAACTTGGTAAAGGTCAGCCCCGTCTGCAGGCCGTCCTTAATGGCTTCGTTATAGTTCAGCAGACGGCCACTGGTGGTTAGCGTAGACGGATCGTTTTCGTTAATCATCGACGGTCACCTCACCCTCGCTCTTGCCTAACAGGCTGTTCAAGTAATCAGCATACAAACTGGCATTGTGGGCCTCGAAATGTTCAAAATCATCGAAGGCGTCACGAATACTCTGCTTCTCGTAATTCAAGATGGTATCTTCCTTGGAAAGCACTAGGATTTTGTCATCATTTTCCTTAATTAACTTATGCGCGTTCAAGGCCTTTTCGTCGGCATCCGCCAGCTCGGTTAACTGGTCAATGATCTCTTGACGTTCGGTCTTCACCTTGCCGGATTCCCAAGGCATACTGCTCTTGCCGCTGTTTTCCTTCAACTGTTCGCGAAGCTGCGTCTTCTCGTTGTCCCGCTTGGGTTGTGCGTTGACCAGCTCCTGTAGCTTTTCGCTCTCGGCGGAAATGGCTTCAATCTTGGATGTATTGAGCCGTTGTCCTTGGCCTTCCAGTTCAAATGAATCCCGTAGCTTCTGGTATTCGGTCTTGTCGAACTCGAAACGAACGTTGATGACGTCTAAATCGCCAAACAAACGCCGGTCCCACCAGTTACCAAAGTAGATGTGGAACATCCCCGTGGTAAATTCTTCATAGTAAAAGAAGGGATAAATATGCCCTAAATAATCGATTAACTTATCACTCAAATAATGGCTAATTTGGGGATGAATATTGTCGACCAGTTCTGCCAAGTGGTTCACAGAGCGGTCAGCTCGCGTCTTCTTTACTTCTTGGTAATAGCGAACTTGATCAAGAAGTTCGTAGATTTTTCGGTCGTCACCATGCTGAACCGCTGCCTGCATCGTACTTAAGTAATCGAGTTTGTTGGCGATTACCTGCGTCAGGGCATCGGCCGCATTGGCTTGCTGTTCTTGATTTTCCATGGATTATCCCTCATTCTCATGTTCCCCAGCCTGTGCTGAAAACATTTGGTTATACGTTCATGTTACCAAAAAAAGGCGGAGAATAAAGCAGTTTCCCCTAAATTTGCCGGAAAACAATGAATTTTTTAACAAAATTGTATCGTTAGCTCCCGAACCAACCACTGAAATCCCATCGCCAGCGGATTGGCAAATTGGCGTTGTCTGGGCCATGCTGGATCTCCCACGACACGACGGACCACACGACGGGCCCAACGATGGTTTCCGACCATCCAGTCTATCACTCTTCAAACGACACGCCGGACAAATAAGACAAACAAAGAAGCCGCCCGCAGCGCAAGGCCGCAGACGACTTCCATTCTTATTCAGACCCGCGTCTAATCCGACCGCGTCCGTTTAAAACGTTCATTTTAATACAGTTCCAGGTACTGATCGCGTTCCCACTGGGAGACCTGGGTCCGATACGAATTATATTCCAAATTCTTCGCTTCCATGAAGCTTTGGAACAGGTGGTGGCCCATGGCATTACGCATCACTTCATCGGCCGCCAAGTCCTTCAAGGCGTTGTGCAGGGTATCCGGCAAGTTGGTGATGTGATTTTCCTGCCGTTCTTCCGCGTCCATCCGGTAGATGTTCCGATCAATCGCTTCACGTGGCGCTAATTGATTCCGTAGCCCATCCAAGCCGGCTTCCAATACCGCAGCAATGGCCAAGTAAGGGTTAGCCGCCGGATCAACACTCCGCAGTTCCAACCGCGTTGACAAGCCCCGAGAGTTTGGTACTCGGATCAATGGCGAACGGTTAGAGCCGGACCATGCCACGTAAACGGGGGCTTCGTAACCGGGAACCAACCGCTTGTAACTGTTGACGATGGGGTTACAGATGGCCGTGAAGCTCCGAGCATGCTTCAACAAGCCGCCTAGGAAGTGGTATGCATCCTCCGACAACTGCATGTGGCCCTTTTCATCGTAGAAGGCGTTGCCCTTATCGTGGAAGAGTGACATGTTCAAATGCATCCCTGAACCGTTGATCCCCGCCAAAGGCTTAGGCATGAAGGTGGCGTAGAGACCGTACTTGCGGGCAATCGTCTTCACGACCAGCTTAAACGTTTGAATGTTATCCGCCGCAGTCAAGGCGTCCGCATATTTAAAGTCAATTTCGTGTTGGCCAGGCGCCACTTCATGGTGCGCAGCTTCAACGTCAAAGCCCATTTCTTCAAGGGTTAAGACGATTTCACGCCGGCAATTTTCGCCCAAGTCCATTGGGGCCATATCGAAGTAACTCCCCTTGTCGTTGAGTTCCGTCGTGGGCTTACCATTTTCATCCATCTTGAACAGGAAGAATTCTGGTTCCGGTCCAATGTTGAAGTCAGTAAAGCCAGCCTTGCGCATATCGTTTAAGACCCGAATGAGGTTGTTCCGTGGATCGCCTTCAAATGGCTTGCCATCGGTCGTGTAAACCTCACAAATCACCCGGGCAATCTTACCGCGTTCCGTGCTCCAAGGGAAAATCATCCAAGTTGAAAGGTCAGGGTACAGGTACATGTCACTTTCTTCGATCCGCACGAAGCCGTCAATGGAGGAACCATCGAACATCAACTTATTGTCTAGCAACTTGCCCAGTTGGCTGATGGGTACCTCCACGTTTTTGATCGTGCCAAATAAATCGGTAAACATTAGCCGTAGAAACTTAACATTTTCGTCCTTTGCCATCTGGCGAATATCATCTTTGGAATAATCCCGTTTTGCCATTAAAATCGCTCCCTGTCAGTTTTGATAACTTCCTCTTGCGCCGGTTAAAGGGGTCGTTGCTGTAGCCCAGATTCCGGATGGCCCAATCCACCTTGCCGAATGAATTCATCCTGCAAGATGCGCCGGACATCCTCATCGGTCAGCGGTTGTTCCTGCGCCTCGCGTTTAGCCTGAGCCGCTGCGTGTTGTTGTTCGTAAATGGCCTTAATCCCAGCCACATTCACGCCATCCGCTAAATAATCCCGAATTTCAAGCAACCGGTCAATATCATTCAATGAATAGAGTCGACGATTACCATCGCTCCGTTCGGGAGAAATCAGGCCTTGAGACTCGTAGTAGCGAATCTGCCGGGCCGTTAAGCTCGTCAACTTCATCACGGTTCCCATTGGCAACACAGCCATTGACCGTCGTAACTCTTTCTCCTTCATGCAATTGGCCCCCTTTAACTATGACGCTATCATACCACCCCTAGACAGGGAGTCAAGAGCTTATGTCAGTTTTTATGACATGAACCGCAACTTTTGGCATAAACTTAGTTAATTTTCTATACCAAATTAAGACTGGAGCCACTCCGTAACCCGTTTTTCAATGATTTCGAGCTGTTCTGGATGCTGGACCAAATCATACCAAGTGGCCGTTGTTTGGTTCCGAAACCAGGTTAATTGTCGTTTGGCATAGTGCCGCGAATCCTGCTTAACCGCTTCGATGGCCGTCGGAAGCTTTGCCGGCGTATCCAAGACGGGGAGTAACTCTCGGTAGCCGATCCCCGTGGCCGCCGGCAAGTCACGTCCGCCTTGGGCCGCTAGCCAAGCCACTTCATCCAGTAACCCCGCCTGAACCATCTGGTCGACCCGGCGGTTAATGCGCGCATAGAGCAACTGGCGATCCGTATTCAACGCAAGATAGCGGTCGTCATACTGCGGCCCAGCATCTGCTTGATGGGAGAATGGCTGGCCCGTAACGGCAATCACCTCGAGGGCCCGGACCGTTCGCCGCACGTTGGTGACGGGAATCTTGGCCGCGGCCTGCGGGTCTTGGGCATTGAGCTGACGCCATAAATAATCGGCGCCCCGCTCTTGCGCGATGGCCCTGAATTTATCCCGGATCGCGGGATCACCGGGAGCATCGGCGCCCAGTTTGAGCCCATCAAATAAGGCCTGCAGGTAAAAACCAGTTCCCCCGGCAATGATGGGGAGATGTCCCCGCGCGATGATCGCCGGAATCAAGGCCTGCGCCGCCGTCACAAACTGGGCGACCGTGAACTGCTGGTCGACATCCCGAACATCGATTAAATGGTGGACGGCCTGGGCCTGTTCCGCCGGCGTGGCCTTGGCCGTCCCAATATCCAAATGCCGGTAGACCTGCATGGAATCACCAGAAATGATTTCGCCATTGAATTTTTGGGCCAGGGTAATGGCCAGCGCGGTTTTTCCCACGGCTGTTGGCCCCACGATTGCTAAGACTTTTTCCATGAATCGGACTCTCCTTGTATTTGCCGGCGTAAACGAACCGCCCGGGCGGGATAATCGGTAATGATTCCCGCAAAATGATGTTTGAAACAGTAGGTCATATCCGCGGTCGTGTTTACCGTCCACGGTCGTAGCTGCATGTGCGGCAGCCAAAACCGGTGCGCCTTCACCCACCGAATATCGGGGTGTAAATCCGCAACCTGGTGTAGACGCTGCATTCTTTTGGCCTGACGACTCGCCGTCTGGAAGAGCTTGGCATACTCCGCCTGGGGATAAAGCCCCCGCAACGTGAGCAATGACTGCGCTCTGAAGCTCGAGAAGACCAGCCGAAAGCCAATTGACTGGTGCTGAAAATAAGTGGCTAACTGCCGTTCAATCCCGGGATACGGAAATTTATTGGTCTTTAGCTCCAGGTTGAAGATTCCCGTGAAATGGTTGCGTTGGAGTAACTGGATCACCTCGTCTAGGGTCGGTATCCGGGTGCCCGCATACGCCGGGTCAATCCGAATCCCCGCATCCAACACCTTAAGTTGGGCCAACGTGAGCTCTCGCACCAATCCCGTGCCAGTGGTCGTGCGATCAACCTGCTCATCATGCATAATGATCATCTGATGGTCGCGTGACAGCTGGACATCCGTCTCAATGCCATCGGCCCCCGCATCCAAGGCCGCCTGAAAGGCCAGCAGGGTATTTTCGGGCCGGGTGCCCTTACTGCCACGATGAGCAATAATCTGGGTTGTTTGTCGGGTAAACACGGTTCCCACTCCTTTCGCAATGCTTAAAATCTAGCGTACCACAAAATCAACATTTTTTTCGATTGGCGTCTGCTAATCACTGGCTATTTACCGGCAAAACCAGCATAATGGAAACGGATAACCAATTAATTAAAAATGATGGGAGTCGATACGATGAAACATTTCACTAAGGGATTCCTCTTTGGCGTTGTCGCAACCGCGAGTGCTGTAGCTGGAGCCGTCTTCTCTTTCCGGAAAAAAGTGGTTCAACCCATTGAAGATCAAGAAGCCCGGTTTGAAGAAAATCGGAAGCGTGCCAACCGGAAGAGCCATTCTGCTCATAACGGTTAAGCTCCTCAGGAACCCGGAACGTATTCGGGTTCTTTTTTTGATCACCGATAATCCCCAGCAAAGAAGGACCCCCGGCCAATGCCGAGAGTCCTCATTTTTAGTACTTGGTTTTCTTCGTCTTACCTTCCCAACGGACGTAGCCACTCTTCAGGATAAAGATCTGTTTGAACCCATCTTTACCCAGCATGATGGCTGCCCGCGTGCTCATGGTCTTCCCTTGATCGTATAAATAGACCGGTAGATCCTTACGCAACTGATTGTGGTAAGCCTTGAACGTGGAATATGGAAAATTGCGCGCCCCCAAAATGTGTCCCGCGTCAAAGTCCTTCTTTTCGCGTACGTCGACGACTTGAGCCGTCCGAATACCAGCTTCAAAAGTTTCGGCGTCGATCAACTTAGCTACCCGGTTACGCCGGATAATCGTGGTCAACTGCCAGCCGCCCCACACGGCAATAAGAATGATGAGGACAATCATGTAGACCGTCCATCCTGAGATTGCACCAATAACCAAAACGAAATCTTCCTTCCTAATCCTTTAAATCATTAATTTGTTTTTTGGAACCGTAACGCTAACGACGCCGCACCAATAACTCCGGCGTCATTCCCTAGTTGTGCCAACCGCAGCTTGGTTGAATCCCGCACTGCCGGGAAGGCATTTTCTTGGAAATACCGCGTTGTGGGTTGTAACAGCGTGTTGCCGGCATTTGACACCCCACCACCAATGATGATGTTAGCGGGGTTCAAGATGTTGGCCACGTTAGCCAGGGCTAACCCTAAGTAGAAGGTCACCCGATCGACCACTTGGTTAGCCAGAATGTCTCCGTTGTCGGCTAAGTAGAAGACCATCTTGGACGTCACGCTCTCCTGATTGTCTTCCATTTCCTTCAAACGAGATGTGCCCATGAAGTCCTTGGCCATGTCGGCGGCAACGTGCACCACCCCGGTTGCTGAGGCGTATTGCTCCAAACAACCGCGCTTCCCACAGGTACACAGGTACCCGTTCGGCTGCACCGTCACGTGCCCGAGTTCACCGGCGCCACCGTTAATCCCGTGGAGCAAGTGACCGCCGGCGATGACCCCACCACCGACACCCGTGCCCAGGGTCACGAAGACAACGTCGGCATCTTTTTCACCGGCGCCCTTCCAGTATTCACCCAGAGAGGCCACATTGGCATCGTTATCTAAGATGAATTGGAGACCAATTCCGGCCTGAATCTGATCACGAACCTGTTGGCGCTTCTTCCAATTTAAGTTGAAGGCGCCAATTACAGTTCCATTTTCAATATCTACTGAGCCCGGCGTCCCCATGCCGATCCCGATGAAATCATCCTTGCTAAAGACTGAGTTACTAATGTGTTGGTTGATGGACTCGACAATGTTGGGAACAATGTGGCTTCCTTCGTCTGAAATATCAGTCGGGATGCTCCACTTTGCGAGGATTTCGCCGGCAGTGGAGAGAAACGCCATCTTTGTCGTGGTCCCGCCTAAGTCGATTCCAATTAAATTCCGTGCCATACTCTAAATCCCTCCAATGGATTGGTGTTGATCTTTTGCATGTTGTACTTCAATGCGGTGTTCATGTGTGAGAACCACCTTGGCCGCGACAAAGGTCTGATCATCGACTACCCGTGCTCGACGGAGATGATCCAATTCCAATGCCATGACTTCAATGTCCCACAAACGCTTGCCCACGTAGACATAAATACCAAATTTTTTAAGTAGCTGCTGAACATCATATAACGTTTTCATTGTGCCACAACCTCCGTGAAATTGCACGAGACATTTTCGCTTCTACTGTGCCATACCGTGCAGATACAACCATACCAATCCAACGACTAAAGCGACGGTCGCTACAACCCGCTTAACTACGCTAACTTTACCAATCCGAGGAACTCCCAGTGAATACGCTACCAAAAACCCAGCAACCAGACCACCAATATGGCCGGCTAAATCAATTCCCGGCGCGAATAGATCGAATAAAATATTCATCACCACGAAGGCCAAAAAAGTCTGGGTGAGTTGCCGAATCACGGGATTCTGCCAGAAGGATTCGCCCAACATCATGAACGCTCCAAACAGGCCGAATATCGCCGTACTGGCCCCTGCCGACAAACTATTCGAGAAACAGAAACTCGCGACGTTCCCGCCAACACCAGCTACCAGAAACAGCGCTAGGAATCGGGTATGGCCGAACGCTGCCTCAATCTGGATCCCCACGAAATACAGGGTAATCATGTTCATGAGGATGTGCGTAAACCCGATGTGCAGGAAGATTGGCGTGAATAGCCGCCACCATTCCCCCTGTTGAATCAAAACGTTGAGCTTGGCCCCAAAGGTAATCAGGACATTCACGTTGGTACTGCCACCATCCAAGGTCATCGCCCCATAGACCAGAACCATGATGACGATCAGTCCCACGGTCATGAAGGGATACTGATTGAGGCGGCTCAGTCGATATTTCATTTGCGCCACACTGCCGCTTCCTCTCTATTCTAATTTAGCGGCGAGTACCGCGTCCAATAATATGTCAAAAGAATCAACGGGCCAGGTCGGCCGGTCAAACTGTTGGGCCGGCAGTGCCAACGCCACCTTGGTCCCGGTCGTCTGTGGCAAGTAACGGTCATAATACCCGCCACCAAAGCCCACGCGCTCACCTGTGGCCGCAAAGACCAACCCGGGAACGATGAGCAAGTCAAAGTCGCTCGGCGCAATCACACGGTTATCCTGGGGCTCCATCAGCCCAAACTTAGTCCGGGACAGCGTGGTCGTCTCGTCCATGACGTGAAAGGCCATTTGTCGGTGGGGCAACGTTTGGGGCACCGCGACGGTCTTACCGTCGGCCCGTGCACGTTCAATAATCGGCCGCGTGGCCAATTCGAACCCGCCACTGATGGTGGTAGCGATGGTTGTCGCCCGTTGATAGGCGGTCGACGACCACAATTGGTGATAAAGGTCATCGGCTGCCCGCCGCCGATCCGGCACGGCCATCGCAGACAGCGCTTGAATCGTGTGTTGCCGAATCTCTGCTTTACTTGGCATCATTTACCCCCTTGATTCTTTCGTCGTATAAAAAAAGGGTCGGACTCTCGCCCGTACCCTTACTTAGTTTCGCGATGCAAAGTTACTTTCCGTTCACGCGGGCAGTACTTCTTAAATTCAACCCGGTCCGGGTTATTACGCCGGTTCTTGCTGGATAAGTAGTTGCGTTCGTGACATTCAGTACATTCTAAAGTGATGTGTACACGCATTGTGGGTAACCTCCCAACTTGTTCAGAATTACAGGCATGAGCCTTAACTCGTAATATATTACCATTAATTCGGGACAATTACCAGCTATAAATCCAAATATGTTAAGGAAAAATACTTAACAGCTATCTTAACGCCTACCGACTGGGCTTCTCCTGCGAATGACCGGGGGTAAACCGCGGCCAGCCTATCCAACGGCGCTAGCGAAATTTAACGCTGTTGCGCTCGTCCTGAACGGTAGACTTGATAGGCTGACACAGTGTAACCTTTCGTGACAAACCTGTCAGTTAGAAATTGATCCGCATTCTCAACACTTAATTATTTAAGTGTTACCGCAGTAGCCGCTGAATCCCCGATCCTTTTCGGTACAACATCCTCAGCAAAAAGCAGCGTCAACCAGCCATTTGGGCCCGCTAACGCTGCTTCGCAAGACTTATTGATTAATCGTTGATGTTGACTGCACCGTCTTCCAGTAGGCGGCATAAATCTTCTTGGCTAACGTCATGTTGTTACTTTCGGCATTAACCCCCAAGTTCGGCATGGCTAAGGCCACCACCACCTGTGGATGCGTCGATGGTGCGTAGGATGCCAGACTCAGCGTAACCGTTTCGTTACCCTTGTAATACGTCTGGGCCGTCCCCGTCTTGGCCGAAATCTTCGGTGTAATTGACGACAAAGCGCCCCCGGTCTTGTAGGTGTTGCTCCCGTGAACCACATCGTAGAGCCCTTCCTTAACCAGGTTCTTTTGCGCAGTGGTCATGTCAATCGTGTTCAATACCTTAGGTTCTACGGTCGATTTGACGGCGCCTAGTTTTCCAGTCGACGTGGTGCCCCGGATGGACTGAACCACGTGAGGCGCAATCCGCGTTCCGCCGTTGGCAATCGTTGACATGTATTGGGCAACCTGCATGACCGTGTAAGCATCGTAGTTCCCAAAGGCCAAGTCCAAAGCATTCCCAATATGGGCATACGAACTCGAGCCTTCCAATCCAGAGCTTTCACCCGGCAAATCGATCCCAGTCTTAACTCCCAGACCGAATTGTTTGAAGTAACCCCGTTCGATATCAAACGCCTTGGTACTCATCGTCAATGCGGCACCGGATGAATATTTAAACCCGGCTTCCTTCATGGCCAACTGCATCATGTAGGAGTTAGACGACACTTCGAGGGCACCGGCCGCGTTAACCGCGATGTTTTGGCCCCCGGACTTGTTGAACCAGGACGCCTTCTTGACCCCACCAACGGTGATTGGCATATCGGTCAAGGTGCTGTTGGTTGGCGAGATCACGCCGTCCATCAAGGCACCGGAAACCATGGCGCCCTTGACCACGGACCCCATCACGATATCGCTGTTAATGGTTCCCAACGCGTTATCGGTCGTCTTACCCGTGGAAGGATCACGATCAACCCCGGCCATGCCGATGACGCCACCCGTATTCGGGTTCATCACCACGGCGTAGGTCCCGGTGGAGTTGCCACCAGCCCCGGCCTCGGCCGACTTAACCAGGCTCTGTAGTTGACTCTGGAACTTGGAATTGATGGTCAATTGGAGGTTATCCCCCTTCTGACCACCATACTTCTTAACTTCCTTCGTCACCGTGTTGTTTCCGGCTACTTCGACCTGCTTCTCGGCCTTGGTTCCGCGCAGAACGGATTCATACTCCTGTTCCAAGTAGGATTGGCCCACACTGTCGTTTCGGGAGTAGCCCTGTGCCAGCAACTCATTGACCCGATCACTCGGCAAACCGGTCTTTTCAGACGACACGGTCCCGATAATCGAGTTCATAGACTTACCGTTCGGGTAGTTCCGTGACCAACTCGTGCCCACCTGAACCCCGGGCATCTCGGACAAGTGTTCCCCAATCTCCGCAATTTCGGTACTGGAAACGCCCGAATCCTTGATGTAGGTCGTGGACAGCGCGTAGGCCCCGCTCATCTTCGCAAAGATGGCGGCGGCATTCTGCTGCGTCTTCGTTAATTTAAAGGATGAATCATTCTCCAAATAACTCAACGCCTTGTTATAGAGCGCCTGCGTAGACAGCCCCTTGGTGCCGGAAAGCTTACTTTCCACCGCCTTTAATCGATTCGTATCGGTCAGATAGTAATCGATCGACTGCCGTGGGGTCAGACTACTGGTTGAGACCGTCAAGTACCGGCCCAGTTTATTGGCGATATCGTACATACTGGTCGATAAGACGTTGACCCCTTTGGTGTACGAGATGGCCTGGTGGGCTTTGTTTCCCACTAAGACTTTACCGGTGGAATCGTAAACCATCCCCCGTTGAACATTGGTTGTCTCAATGGTGGTATCGGTCGAATTGACCTCCGCCTTAAATTTGGACCCGTAAATCACTTGCAAATACGCCAACTGACCAATCAGCGCTGCAAATAACAGGGCCACAATAATGAATAGGAAGTTTAACCGAAACGGAATCTGCGACTTCTGTGGACCGCCAGACCGCCGATTACGGTTGCTAACTCGATTATAAAAATTCTTCACAACAGCTCTGCTCCTTATTGTACAGCTACTATTTTACCAAACTTCTCCTGAGACAACTATCCCGCTACCGAAATTTAATGTTTCTATGCTATTCTAGAGAGCGAAATGCAAAATGTACAGGCTCCAAGGTAACTTTTATAATTTCTAAAGATTGAGGTGGCTTACTTGCAAGTACGAAACCGGCGCTGGCGCCTCTCACCGCGCCAATTTACCCTACTCGGGGCTTTTTTAACCCCTTTTATTCTCATGACGGCTTACTTTATTTACCGTCAAATGGCCCCCTTTGGGTCGAGTAGCCTGTTAACGGTCGATTTGGGGCAGCAATACATCGACTTCTTTGCTTACCTGCGTCGGGCCGTGCTCCACGACCCCAGCAGTATCTTTTATTCTTTCGCCAACGGCTTAGGCGGTGAAATGTTAGGCACCTGGGCTTACTATCTGCTGAGTCCGTTGAATTGGCTTCTCCTGCTCTGTCCGGGGGCATCCCTGACGACCGGGGTCTTCTTCCTGACCGTTATCAAGTACGGCCTGGCCGGCTTAGCCTTCGCCTGGTTATTACTCAAGACGACGCAGCAGTCCGGTCTCAAGGCGATTACCTTTGCCACGGCCTACGCGTTGATGGGGTGGTCCATCGCCAATCAACTGAATGTCATGTGGCTGGATGCCGCCTATCTGCTGCCGTTGGTCTTTTATGGCTTGTACGTATTGCTGACGACCGGCAAATGGCGCACCTATGTCATTTGGCTGACCCTTTCGCTGATTATCAACTACTACATGGCCTACATGATTTGTCTATTTATGATTTTAACCTTCATCTTTCTCGCGGTGGATCGCTACACGACCTTCCGTGACACGCTTAAACAAGCGGGACAGTTCGCCTGGACCTCTATTACTGCCGGGCTCCTCTCCGCAGTCGTGTTGTTGCCAACCTGGTGGTCGCTAGCGCAAAGTAAGGCCCAGTATACGGTCACGTCATTCAAGTGGAAATTCGAATTTTTCCCGCCGAAGATGCTGGCTAAGTTCTTCTTAGGGGCTTTCAACTTTGATCAAATGCCGGACGGAACGGCCAACCTCTTCATCGGGGCCATCGCCCTACTCGGTGCCCTGTTTTACTTCGGCAATCGTCAAATCGCATTACGGACCCGAATCACGGCGGCAATCATCACCGGTTTCTTGGCGCTGTCACTGTGCGTACAACCCCTGGACCTCCTGTGGCACGCGGGCCAATTTCCGGTCTGGTACCCCTACCGGTTCTCCTTCATCGTCAGCTTCTGGCTGATCTGGCTGGCGGCACAGACCTTGACCGATGACTTCGAGCCCGGTTGGCTGGCCATCGCCATCGTCACAATCATCGTGGCGGCTGGTGCTGCTTACGTGGCCTTAAATCTGAAACACTTTAAATTTCTACAGATGAATCAACTCCTACTGGGCATGTTCTTCGTCGTCATGGCGCTGATTCTGACGACGCTACCCATCAAGAATTACTGGATCTACCCGTTGATGTTCTTCGTCATCGGCGTGACCGAAGTTGCCGCCAACGCGTTCACCTCGTTAAACAACATTAGCTACGTCTCTCAGGGCGAATACGGAAACTATACCAATGAGCTTCAGCGCTTGGTTAATCGCGTCCAGAAGAAGGATCAGAGCTTCTATCGCATAGGTAAGACCTTTATGCGAACCAAGGGCGATGCCTTCCAAACGGGGTTCAACGGCGGGGGCGTTTTCTCTTCCGTCCTTCCTAAGGCTGTCCCGGCCTTCTACGGCAATACCGGGAATCCCGATGGTGACGGCTTTGTGGCCTACAGTAACGGGACGCTGGTCACGGATTCACTGTTGAATATGAAGTATTATTTCCAGCAAAAGGAACTTTCTGGGGCTCTGAGCGGCTCCAGCATGCTACCAGCCACGTCTAACAAGGCCGACGTGGCCGATTACACGAAAGTTGCGACCGATCACTGGGCAACTACCTACCGCAACCCTTACGCCCTGCCATTGGGCTATGCGGCCAACGCCCAGATCCTGTCGTTAAAGAATAAGACGGCCGATCCCGCCCAATATCAGGCCAACTGGCTTGCTGCTTTAACGGGTAATCCGGCCGACCGGAAGCTCTACGTGGCGGAAAACTTCGACCAAGTCACCTTTGCCAACATGAACCAGCAGACCAAGATTACCGGTGCCATGCTGCAGAAGAAGAACCTGCTCAAGCCCGGGAGTATCACGTTAACCATGAAACCCACGACCAATGATCCGTACTACCTGACGTTTGGCTCATCCGTTAACCCGGATAATGCGACCTTTGTGCTCAACGGGAAAACCTTGAATCAGTACAAGACGTATCGCAATACCATCCTCGTCAGTGTGGCCGACCACGCCAAGGGCAAGACCATCAAGTTGACCATTACCCTGAAGAAGGGTTCCCTGTGGCTGGAAAACTTCACGCTGTATCGACTGAACGCCAGCTTGTTCAAGTCCGCGGTAACCCAGCTAAAGACGCAACCCTGGCACCTCACCAAGCACTCCAGTCGCTACTTCAGCGGGACGATCACCACAACCAAGGCCAATGAGGTCTTGAACACCTCGATTCCTTACTCACAGGGTTGGCACGCGACCGTTAACGGGAAGCCCGCCAAGACCTACAAGACGGTTGGGATGTTTACTGCGGTGAAATTACCGCAGGGCAAGAACACCGTGACCCTGTCCTACTGGCCGCCCCTGTTGAACCTGGGGTTGCTCGTCAGCGGCTTAACGTTGGTCGTCCTGACTGGCGGTTGGTGGCTCGTTCACCGGCGACGGTAACGCCACCCCAGTCGCCTTACCGTTCGCCAAATTTGGTCTGGAACGCTGTGGGAAGGACCGGGAAAAGCCAAAGCCCTGTCTTTTCCCTCGCTTTGAGCCGTCAGCCCGCGTCTCAGGTCGCAGGCGATCCCCACAGCACCGGAATCTTTGGCGTTGTTGATGACGACAAGTCTTGCCATCTGGGGACTAGCACGTGTTCGTGAACTTTCAACCTTTAGTAACTTAACCTGAACCAAACAAGCGGTCCGCCAGATAAATTGGTGGACCGCTTGTTTATTCGTAATTTAATGCATCTGGGAACATAACTTGTTGCACCGTGGGCCAAAGGGCAACTGATTTCCCCCTGGTCCAACATTATCACAACTAGTCCAGTTCGCCATTCTCATCGTAAATATAGGTCGGCCCATCGGTCTTGGGATCGTAATCAATGGTCAGATCGTACCCGACGAAGAACCATTGATCCCCTTCAGTAATGTAGTAGGTCACATCATCTTTAGTCGCCGTCACAACCGGATCGCGGGGATGGTCGTCCGGCGTCATCCCCAGTGAGAAGCCTTCATGCACTGGCGTTTTACCGTAGACCTTGCCAAAGAACCGGATGCCGCGACCTGTCATTCCCATTTCTTCTCGAAACCATTTACTTGCTGCATCGGTAACCGTAATTTTCATTATCCAAGACTCCTCTTAGGCAGACTGTGAATCCGTTTTCACGTTCCACTCCTTTATAACATGCAGGGGCCGTTCTTGGCAAGTTTCCGACACAGCACCGACTTGATTTTACCCCTGCAATCGTCTGTCACCGGTCTCGTTGATCTCAAAACCAGCGGCCTGATCGCAAAAAAGCCTCGGCCCCACAAGGCCCAGACTTTTGTTGTTAGTCGCAAATTTCAGGTTACGTCTTTAAGCGCGTACTTATTCCACGTCCAAAATCTTCACGGACATGTCGCCACCCGGCGTATCAAAGGTTACTTCTTCGCCCTTGCGGTGGCCCAACAGTCCCTTCGCAATCGGGGAATCGTTGGAAATCTTACCGGACATAGGGTCGGCTTCAGCGGCCCCCACGATAGTGTATTCTTCAGGTTCCTCGTCGGGTAATTCCTTAAACGTCACCTTTTTACCAACCGTGATCTCGTCCTTGTCAGTCCCATCGTTATCGATGATCTGAGCGTATTGGAGCATCCGTTCGACGGTGCTGATCCGCGTTTCCAGCATACTCTGTTCGTCCTTTGCTGACTCGTACTCCGAGTTTTCGGATAAGTCACCGTAAGAACGGGCAATCTTGATCCGGTCAATAACTTTTGGCCGTTGTACCATCTTTAAGTCTTCCAGCTCGGTTTCGAGCTTTTCTTTACCTTCTTCAGTCATTGGATACATTTTATCTTGTGCCACACTGGCCACCCCTTTAAATTGATTTTTTTAATGTCAACGCGCACGCTAACTTAAATTTTAATTTGTAGAAAAGGTTAGCTGGTAAACCAGCTAACCCGTCCTATTCTATATGGTTGTATCTGGATTGTCAAAAACTTGTTCATTGCCACTAGCTTCGAGGATCGCCCGAATCTTCGTGACCAAGAGATCAATTGCGACCTGATTTTCGCCCCCCTCGGGCACGATCAGATCGGCGTAACGCTTCGTGGGTTCCACGAATTGATGGTACGTTGGCTTAACGGTGGCCAGGTACTGTTGAATGATGGATTCCAAGGAACGGCCCCGCTCATTCATATCCCGTTCGATGCGCCGAATAATGCGAATATCATCGTCCGTATCGACAAAGACCTTGATGTCCATCAGGTTCCGTAGCCGTTCGTCATCCAGGATCAGAATCCCTTCCAAGATGATGACGTCCCGCGGTTCTTGATGAATCGTCTTGCTACTCCGCGTAGAAAGCGTGTAGTCGTAGACGGGCTTTTCAATCGGCTTACGGTCCAGCAACTGCTTGAGCTGCGAGATCAGGAGATCCGTGTCAAAAGCCAAGGGATGGTCATAGTTGACGGCCGCCCGTTCTTCCATGGTCATCTCGGATTGGTCATTGTAGTACGAATCCTGTTGTAGAATCATGATGGAATGCCCAATCAATTGATTAAAAATTGCCCGACTAACCGTTGTCTTGCCACTCCCGGAACCCCCGGTAACCCCAATAATAATCGGTCGCTTCTTGTCTGCCAACACTGTCGCCATCCTTTACTTGTTATCACTTGCTAATGAACTCGTCTTTTCTTGATGTTGCGCGTAAGTCTGGGAGAAGTAAACCTTCCCCGTCTTGGTATTCGCGATAAAGTAGTAGTACCCCTTCTTCTGTTCCTTAGGATGTAACACTGCCTTAATGGAAGATACACTTGGATTATCGAACGGTCCTGGACCATAACCGGTGTGCACGTACAGGTTGTATGGTGATTTGACCTTAAGATCCTTATACGTCAACGTTTTCTTAGTCGTCTTCAACGCGTATTGAACGGAAATGTCAGATTGCAAAGCCATTCCAGCTTTGATCCGATTCAAGAAGACGCCCGCAATCTTATCACGATCCGTTTGCGAGACCCCTTCACGTTCGATTAACGATGCTAACGTCATGACTTCTTGGACGCTACGCTTTTGCTTCTTGATGGTCGCATAGCTTCCCTGTAAGTTCTGGTCGGTCTTAGCCACCATTTGTGTCACGATGTCCTTGAGGGTCATCTTCTTGCCGGCTTGATACGTTGCCGGTGCCAAGTACCCCTCCAAACGATAGCGCACGTGCTTGGCCGTCTTAGCTGAACTCAGGAGTTGTGGATACTTCTTGGCCAACTGGTCAAAGAAGTGCTGATCCTTCATCAGATTGAGAAATTCGGTCTTCGTAAAGTCCGTCTGAATGGGAATCTCGGCGGCCAACTGATCAACGGTCTCGCCCTCACGCACTAACAACTTGCCTGCTGTACTTTGAATCGGTTCTGCCGATCCACCCTTTTGAAGCTGTTTGGCAATTTGCTTGAGGGTCATTGACGGTTTGAGCTGGTAATACCCCGCCTGAAAATTCGTGAACTTATTGGACTTCACGTAATAGTTGAAGACCATCCCACTCTTCACAATCTTCTGATCCTGCAAGATTTGTCCAATCTTATTGGAAGTTGCCCCCAGTGGCACGTGGACTTGAACCACGTCATTGTCTTTCGTATTCATCGGCTTGAGGGCCGTCTGAAAGTAGTGATACCCGAAGATACCGATTACCACGGCCAGTAAGACCAGCAGACTCGCGACACCAATCATGATCCGTCGGCCAAACGATCGCTTTTTGCCCGAATCCTGCCTTGACGGTGTGGGCGTATTGCCATTATCCAACTTATTTCCTCCGTTCTATAGCCATAGTCTTCTCTATTATACAGAAATTCCCAGAACGCGGAAGCCTGAAAGCGCTACTTTGATAAAAATGTAATAAATCGATCCACCAATCATACACTTAGCAAAGACGCGTTCGATTTCTAACTGAGAAATCAAGCGCGTCTCTTCACTGATAATTTTATCGAATCTGAGCCCCTAAGTCGTCTTCTAGACGCTTAGAAACCTTGTCAAACGCCTGGGTGACGGCATCGTCAACCAACGTTTCATGCTTATCTTGGTAGGTTAACGTGTAGGCCAAGGACTTCTTGCCCTTCGGGACCTTCACGCCATCGTACACGTCAAATAGCTTGACGGATTGTAGGAAGGCACCCCCGCGACGTTCGATCAACGCCACGACTTGGTCGTTGGTGATGTCATCATCCACCAACATTGCAATGTCTCGCGTAATCGCTGGGTAACGGGAAATCACGTCGTATTGGTTCTCCTGCTTAGGCATGTCGATGATGGCTTGCAGGTTCAATTCAAAGACGTAAGTTGCCGCAATCTTAAATTGCTTAGCGACCAATGGGTGAATCTGACCCAAGAACCCAATCCGGTGACCGTGAACCAAGATGTCGGCGGTCCGACCCGGGTGCATTTCCGGCATGTCGGCGTTTGGCACGTAGGTCACGTCACCATTAACCGCCATATCCTTCAAGTAAGCGGCCACGATCCCCTTCATTTGATAGAAGTCGACCGCTTTGGCTGGTTGGTTCCAGGATTCGGGCATCAACGTTCCGGTAATGGCGCCGGCAATGTGTTCCTCTTCGCTAGGGCGGTCATTGCCGTCTTCACGGTAGAAGACCCGCCCCTGTTCGTAGAGCGCCACGTCCTTCACCTTCCGAGCGGAGTTGTAGGCAATGTCATCCAATAAACCAGAGATCACGTTCATCCGTAAAACGGCGTGGTCCACGGTCATTGGCCAAGCCAAATGCGTCGGTTCGCTGGCCTTCATCATGAACATCTGGGCCTTGGCTTCCGTTGTCAGCGCGTAGGAAATCGCCTGGTTCAGGCCCAAGCCTTCCAGCGAATGCCGGGTGGCACGCATCAGCCGTTGCTTGCTTGTCAGTGTACCCATGGTCATCCGGCCCGTCGGTAAGGTTGCGGGGAGTTGATCGTAACCGTAAATTCGGGCAATTTCTTCCAGCAGATCGGCCGGAATGTGAATATCATTGCGCCGAACGGCAACCGTCACCGTCAGCTTATCGCCACTAACGGCGACCGTGAAGCCCAGGCTTTCCAGAATGTGGGTCACTTGATCCATCGTTAAGGCGGTCCCCAGAATCGCATTGACGTGGGTCAACGTGATGTCAATCACCGCGGGATCAGGCACGTTATCGCTGCCCACCACCGTACCGACTTGTACCTCACCGTCGGCCAATTCTGTCATCATCTGTGCGGCCGCATCCAAGGCTTCCTGAACACCGGCTTGGTTAACGCCCCGTTCGAAACGTTGGGACGCATCCGTATGCAAATTGTGCCGTTGAGCCGCCTTGCGAATGTGATCGTGCTCAAAGACGGCGGATTCAATAGCGACCGTGGTCGTCCCGTCTTGAATCGACGTGCTCAGGCCACCCATCACACCGGCTAAGGCGATTGGCGCCTTTTCGTCGGCAATCACAATGTCCGTTTCATCAAGGTCGTGGTCGTTTTCGTCCAAGGTCGTTAATTTTTCACCCGCCTTGGCCGTCCGAACGTAGACGTCTTCGCCAGCAAACTTGTCGTAGTCAAAGGCGTGTAGCGGTTGGCCGTACTTCAACATGATGTAGTTGGTAATGTCCACGACATTGTTGATGGGCCGCAATCCGGCATTCCAGAGACGAATCTGGAGCCACATTGGACTCGGTGCCAACTTGACGTTCTTGACCAAGCGCATCCGGTATTGCGAGGAGAGCTGGTCGTCCACGTGAACGGTCAGTTGGTCCTGAATGTCGGTACCTGTTTCCTTAACGTCCGGGCGATCCAGCTTGAGTGGCTTGTCGTAAATGGCCGCCAGATCATGGAGTGTCCCGTAAAGACTCAACATGTCCCCACGATTAGGCGTGACGTCTAAGTCAATCAGGCTGTCGTTCATGCCGAGGTAATCGTAGACGGCATCGCCCGGCTTAGCATCGGCTGGTAAGACGTAGATGCCATCGACGTACTTCTTCGGTACGACATCTTCACTAAAACCAATTTCTTGAAGGGCACAGATCATCCCCGCGGACGGTACGCCGCGCATCTTGGACTTCTTAATCTTCACGTTGTCGGCAATCCGAGAGCCTGGCAAGGCCACAATCACGTTTTGGCCGGCCGCAACGTTGGGCGCCCCACACACAATTTGCAAGGGGTCATCTTCACCGACGTCAACTTGGCAGATGTGCAAGTGATCGGAGTCGGGATGGGCGACCATGGAAAGGACGTGACCAACCACGATCTTCTTGAGGCCATCGCTAGGCGTCGTCACACTATCGACTTCCACGGAAGTTCGTTCGATCTTTTCCGCCAAATCAGCGGGTTTTACGTTTAAGTCTAAATATTCTTTAATCCAATTGTATGAAATCTTCATGGTTGGCGATTATCCTTTCTTTGTAAATTGGGTGAGGAACCGGACATCATTTAAGTAGAAGTTCCGGATGTCATCGACCCCATACTTCAACATGGCAAAACGATCGGGACCAACCCCGAAGGCAAACCCGCCGTAAACGTCAGGATCGACGCCGGCCATCTTCAAGACGTTTGGATGCACCATTCCGGCACCCAACACTTCGATCCAACCGGTGTTCTTGCAGACTTTGCAGCCCTTACCGCCGCAGTTAAAGCAGGTAATGTCGGCTTCAACGGATGGTTCGGTAAATGGGAAGTAGCTGGGCCGCAACCGCACGTCGAATTTGTCTCCGAATAATTCGTGGGCCAGGACCTGAAGTGTCCCCTTTAAGTCGGCCATGGTAATGTGCTTATCAATGACCAGTCCTTCCACTTGATGGAATTGGTGGGAGTGGGTTGGGTCATCGGTATCCCGCCGATAAACAACACCGGGAGAGATCATCTTCAAAGGTCCTTGGCTGAAGTCGTGCTTTTCCAGGGTCCGCGCCTGCATTGGCGAGGTCTGGGTCCGCATCAAGATTTCCTTGGTAATGTAGAACGTGTCCTGCATATCACGGGCGGGGTGATTCTTCGGCAGGTTCATCATCTCAAAGTTGTACTTGTCCTCTTCCACTTCGGGACCACTGAGCACCTGATAGCCCATTCCCAAGAAAAGGTCCTCAATCTGATCCACAATCTGTTGGATCACGTGGGGTTCACCCTTGGCAACCGGCGTTCCTGGCAGCGTCACGTCCACCGTTTCCTTGGCCAATTGGGCGTTTAAGACCGCCCGTTCGAGCTCTTCCTTGCGTTGCGTCAGGGCATTCGTCAAATCATCACGAATCTCGTTAGCGAAGGCCCCGACTTTGGGCCGTTCCTCGGCATCCAGGTCACGCATCCCGCGTAAGACCTCGGTAATGGGGCCCTTTTTCCCTAACAACTGGACGCGCACTTGATTAACGTCTTTTAAGTCTGAAGATTGCTTGATATCAGCTAAACCGCGTTGCCGCAATTCGCTAAGTTTATCCTTTAACGACATACGTCATCCTCCATTTTCTTTTACTTTCCTAATTCCGTTAGCCCGTCACTTCTGAGTGTTAACCGTAAATGGCCACAAAAAAAGGCTCCGTCCCCATAACTAGGGACGAAGCTTCGCGGTACCACCCTGATTCAGTCGATCCCCGCAGGCATCAACCACACTCAGAAGTGATAACGGTCACTCACCGGAAAATCATTCATCGTGTCACCACGACTCCCGATTACAACTCAAGAACTGAATTCACCCAGTAATTTGAAGTTTGCTTCCAGTCTTGGCAAACTCTTCCTGACAAATTGCACCGGCTACTGCTTTTCTATCATCGTTTTTAAATTTATTACAAGTTATAGACTAGCCGACTTTTGACCGACTGTCAACTACTTCTGGTCCGCCTCAGTGGGGCACGACCACTTATCCGACCACGCATGAACCGCGGCCATAACATCCTTGAATTCCTCACCCTTCGTTGTCAATTCGTATTCAATTAACGAATTGTCTGGAAAGGTCCGGCGAACGATGACGCCATTCACTTCTAATTCCTTCAGTCGTTCAACCAAGACACGGTCGCTACAACGGGGAACCTTGTGTGCGAGATCCTTAAACCGCTGGGGTCCCTCATGAAGGAGGACGTCAATGATGAGCCCATTCCACTTCTTCCCGAGAAACGAAAAAGTTTGCTCAAAACGCGGACAAAGTGAGAAATCAACCGTGTCTGTGGTCTTCTCTGATGACATCATTTGCATGGTAATTCTGGCCTCCCATCTAAGTTTCAACTGAAACTAGGCGTTAGGCGTAAGCTTCTCAACAAAGGCTTGGACGTGCTTCCGAGTCGGTCCAAAGAATTCATGGATCGCTTCATAGTCATCAACCAAGGACACAATGGCACTTTCCCGATATTTAGGCGTTGCCAGAGTGGCACCCCACATATGCTTTAAGATAATGTCCTTTTCCATCGGGCTCAAATCGGTCAGCTTTTCGGCGTTCCGCAGAGCGACTCGGGGATGAATAAAGGCATGCGAGCCTAAGTTGAACTTCGTCGTGCGCCAATCATAATAGAATAAATCGTGTAACAACCCACCACGTGCGGTGGCCCGGGTGTTCAAGCCTAGTTTCTTTGCAATTAAATAACTGTTATAGGACACCGAAATTGAGTGTTCCAAACGGGTTGAATGGTGATGCTGGGTATAATTCGCCAGGCGTTGGACTGGCTCCTTTTCCAACAAATCAGAAACTAAAGCGAGGTACTCGGGGTCATCACGCCAAGTAAGTTTGGTCATAGAATGCTTCCTTTTCATTTAGAATTATGATTTTTAGTCTTTCTCAATTACCCTATATCATACTTCCTTTTAAATAAAAAGCAATGAAAATGTCTTGAAAGTCAGCTTGATTTACCGTTTCTTAACGTTCAGCCCACAAGCCGAAACATGACAATTCCCGCTGCAACAGCAACGTTAAGCGATTCCGCCTGACCCTTGATGGGAATGTAAAGATTTTGTGTTGTCAGTTGCTGGAGATCCGGAGCCATGCCATTGCCCTCATTCCCCATCACAATGGCGCCGGCGGTCATCGCGGCCACATCACGATAATCCTTGGCTTGCGGGTCCAAATTCGTCCCGTAGACGGGCAATTGACGTTGTGTAAATGCCGTAATCCATGCATGGAGGTCGCCCTCCACCAGTTGAATGTGGAATTGGCTCCCCTGCATCGACCGTAGCACCTTGGGTAAGAAGCGACTCGCACTGCCTTGGCCCAGAACCACACCGGCTAGTCCCGCCGCATCGGCCGTCCGGACCATCGTTCCGATATTTCCGGGGTCCTGCACGTGATCCAAGAACAGCCAGGTCCCCGTGGCAGTGGCGGGCGTGACACTGGTGTCGTCTGGGATTGGCGCCGTGGCAAAGATTCCCTGTGGCGTACTGGTATCGCCCAAGGTTTTGGCGATGCTGTCGGTCAGTTCAAAGACGTCGACATTGGCTGGCAAAGCCGCTGCATGCGCGGCTAACTGCTCCGTTGTCCCCATGACGGCCGTCAGTGGCACTTGGGCCTTAACCGCTTCTTGGACCAGATGCCACCCCTCCAACAGGTAGGATTGTGTCGCCCGGCGGCCCTTTTTTGAAGTTAAGGCTCGCCACTGCTTAACCCGTTTATTTTGACCCGACGTTATTTTTTCTCTCACGTTACTCTCCTCCACTCAATTTGCACTTATTTATTCAAAAACTCACTTAATATATAGTAGATTTATATTTTTCTGCCCATTTTAGGCAGTCGGTGTTCCTGAAAATTGCCGACCAGCAAAAGGCCGAAAGTCCGCGAACACACTCCAGTCCCAGTTGGTAAGGCTTATCGCCATTAAATTAGGCATCAACGACCACCTGCGGCTGCCAGAGATTCCGGCGCTGTGGGGACCGCCTGCGGCCTGAGAAGCGGTCCTCCGGCTGTCTCCGGTTACAGTGGTTGAAAATCACTAAATGTGCGGTGACATCGCTGGAATGGCAACGTTCCGTCAGTTTAATTGGATACATCTCATGTAGCCGTGAGTGCGTCAAATTTGGCGAACGGTAAGGCGGCCAGTACACGACAATCATATTATAATAGGGGTTATCCTTGTCACACCAGAGATCTCATCTGTTTTCTATCTTTCAGCCTTCAGATCACACGACTAATTTTACCATATCACTAGGCAGCCGCGGTGCTTCGCGTTATGATTAATCTAAATTTTCCAGCATCCAGCATAAGGGGGAACTTTTTTGTGATGACGCAACATATCTTAGTCTCGGGACAGGTTCAGGGGGTCGGCTTTCGCTGGTCCGCAGCGCGCCTCGCCCAACAGTTGGGCGTGACCGGAACCGTTCAGAACCTGCCATCCGGGCAAGTCGCTATCGTCGCTAGTGGCGATGCCCAGCAATTATCTGATTTTACCCAGCAGCTCAAACATGGGGTGACTCCCTGGGCCATCGTGCGCGACCTCAACGTCACAGCGGCTCGACCCCAGCGATTTACCGATTTTCGCATAATCACTAGATAATCATTTGAAAATCACCACCAAATCAAGTAATATGTTTGATGTTAGCGGCGTTTTCGTCGTTTGGGGGCGTGCGCGCTCTACGTTTTAAATACAAAGGGGTTCAAAATTAATATGAAAATCTCCAAGAAAGTCACGGTTACCGGTGCGTTAGCGGCCATGGCCCTCATCTTGAGTGGGTGTGTCCAAACTAAAAACGGTAAACCGTACGGCTTTGTCTACGACTACTTGGCCGTTCCCGGACAACACGTCATGGACTGGCTCGCCCAGATCTTCGGAAACAGCTACGGCTGGGCCATCATCGTCCTGACAGTGATTGTTCGGATGGTCTTGCTCCCAATCATGGTTAAGCAGATGCGGAGCGCCACCGTTCAACAGGAAAAGATCTCAATGGTTCGGCCACAGATGGCTGCTTTACAGAAACGGCAAAAGGAAGCCAAGACACCTGAAGAACAATCTGCCGCTGGCCAAGCCATGATGGCAATGTATAAGGAAAACGGCATCAGCATGACGGGCGGTATTGGTTGTTTACCTTTACTGATTCAAATGCCAATCTTCGCTGCTCTGTATGCCGCAATCCGGTATTCACCAGAACTATCTGGTGCCGTCTTCATGACAATTCCGCTAGGGAAATCGAGTTGGATTTTAGCCGTTCTGTCCTTCCTCTCCTACCTCTTGCAAGCCTACCTTTCAATGTTGGGTATGCCAGAGGATCAGAAGAAACAGATGCGAATCACGCTGTTACTCTCGCCAGTAATGATCCTCTTCTTCACGTTGAGTTCACCAGCCGGATTAGGCCTGTACTTCTTCGTCGGTGGGTTATTCGCCTGTGTACAGACGCTCATCATCAACTTCTACCGGCCTAAGATTCGTCGGGAAATCAAGGAAAAGATGAAGGATCGGCCTGCTCCAGTTGTGGCTCCCGTGGCACCTAAACCCGCCACACCAGCGGCCAAAGCCGAGGCCAGTGCCAAGACGCAACAAAAGAATCGTAACCGGAATGCCGGTAAACAACAACGGCACCATTAATTAAAGTCTGAATAGGTTGTAAAAGTGCACGTAGTCGAGATATGACTGCGTGCACTTTTTTCGTTTCATCTTCACTTTTTAGCAACTTTTTCAATGCCCAACTACTGACCGATAACCTTATCACGATGCTTATTGGTCATCACAATTAGCGTCATTACAGAGGACAAGCAATCTTCTCAGTCTGACTATTGGTGACGGACCCATCTAGATGGATTTGGCGATCATCTATTTCACCCCTGAGTCGCCGACCAACCTAGCCCAACCGAAAATTAGTTCCTAACGGCTCGTACTCCAGTTTACATCATCATCAAATTCTGGCGAACACCACTGGGAACGTCATCCCTGTCGACGGCTTTCCACGTCTCGACGTTTTGCCCCTTCGTGGTAATCTTCAAATAGTGGTGGGGCTTTAATACCCACTGTGACTCGAAGTGAAGTTTACGTGCCTCGCCCTTTTGATTGTAGGTCTGCATCTCGTAGACGTACTCGTGCTCACCACCGCCACCAATGTAATGGCGAATGGGTTTAACCGTCGTATCGGCATACACGTCTTCCGTCTTAACCGCCGGATTCACATTATCAATCGCTAGTGCCAGCTCTGAACCGTGGTTCTTGGTCAGATTGGGCGTAATCACCGCACCGGCACCGATTAATACGAATAGGCCCCCACAAAACAGTCCGAATTTCAGTAAAAATTTCATTTTAGTTTCCTCCCCATATTGGTTAGCTACTAGAGTAACTAACTAGTTATCTCAGAATAACCGATCCCCCTTAACCTGTCAACCACCAAAATAAAATTGGACACAAAAATACCTCCACAGAACAATGTCCGTTCCGCGGAGGTATGCGTTTAACCTTTATGCTTTTGAATCCGGCTGATCATCCGAATCGTCCTTGGTCTGATCCGGTGAGCCTTCCAGCAGTGCCGACTTGATTCCCGGAATCCCGGTATCATTGGCTTCCGCCTGTGCCCGTTCCTTCTTTTCGTTCAGGACGCGTGCATCCTCATCCGACAAGATTGGCAGAGAAATCCGAAAGACTGACCCGTAACCGACCGCACTCTCGATGGTAATCTTACCGTGGTAGGCTTCAATGAGTCGTTTAGCAATCGCCAGCCCCAGACCGTTGCCACCCTTGGTCCGTGAACGGGCCTTATCTACCCGATAGAAGCGGTTAAAGACCCGGTCACGGTTCTCTTGGGAGATTCCCTCACCAAAGTCTTGAACGGCCACCTCGATGTTCCTAGAGTCGCTCTCGAAGCTCAGGTGAATTTCCTTTCGGGTCTGCGTGTATTTCACCGCGTTATCCAGCAAAATAATCAAGATCTGCTCCAAATGATTGCGGTACATCTGAACCTGAACCGGCCTGTGCACATCGTCATCCAGAATAAAAACAAAATCCGGATGAATCATTTTGAAGTTATCATAGACCTGTTGCACCACTTCACTGATATTAGTGACTTCATTGGTGTAGTTCACTTCAATCTGTTCGGCTCGTTGCAGGTCCAGCATTTCCTGAACCAGACTCTTCATTCGCTTGGTCTCTTGCAAAGAAGCCTTAATGGATTCGTCGAGCACCTCCGGATCATCCTTGCCCCAGCGGTCCAGCATCTCCATGTGCCCTTGAATGATGGCCACCGGTGTCCGCAATTCGTGGGAGACATCCTCTACGAATTGCTGTTGTTGATCCATGTAGCCCTGGGTGGTGTCCAACATGCCATTGAACAGGTTCCCCAGGTCACTCAATTCATCGGTATGCCGAATTTCCGGTACCCGTTTGTCCGTCTGGGGATCGTCCCGAACAGCATGAATGGTTTCGCGGATCGACTCAACCGGCCGTAAGAGAAATGACGCCAAGATATAACTCAGAATCGCGACGGCCAACCCAGCGATTAGACCCAGCACAATCGCTACCTGAAACAACTTGACCTGGGTGGCCCGATAATCTTTCAGATTGTCGGTCACTTGAACGTACCCTAAGAGCAGATTGTTTTCCTTGCTATGAATGGGCATCCGTCCAACCAGATGCTTGCGCTTGTTGAGGGTTGCCACCGCAATATGCTGCTTGTCGACCGCCCTAAACTTCGCGGTGACATCGCCTGTAGAGAACAACAGGTGTCCTTGGGGATTGTACACCGTTACCGTTTGACTATCGCGGGCAAGCGTTGTGACCACTGCATTGTTATAGAGGGTCCCCTGTCCAGAGTTGTTGGCCTCATCAGCCAAAACGTTCCGCGGACGCAACAATTGATCAACCTGACTATCCGTCAAGGTCGCACTCTGATTGCTTAGCCGTTCAACCACGACATTCAGCGAATCGGCAACGTGCGTCTTCTCTTGACGCATTAGAACCGTCATAAAGCTGTTAAAAATCAAAAACACGATGGCCGCAAAAATAATCAGCACACCCACAGCTGTGGATAGTGTCCACTCCCACTTCAGTGAGAATCGAAACCCTTTCTTAGCCTTAGGCGTCTGTTCAGGCAACTCGTGATTTTCACGATCTAACGTTTTCACGAACGCATCACGTACCCCGTGCCCCGAACCGTCTGAATGTAACTCTTCTGGCCGGCCACATCAATTTTATTGCGGAGATAACGTACATAGACATCAACCACGTTGGTTTCGACTTCGGACTCATAACCCCAAACCTTGGTCAAGAGAACGTCTCTGGCCAAGACCACGTTAATATTTTCCATCAGCGCTAAGAGTAATTCGTATTCCCGCTTGGTCAAGTTAATGACCTCATCGCCACGCCGAACAATCCGATTTTCTTTCTCGATGGTGAGATCTTTAAACTTCACGGTCGTTTGCTTGGTATTCTTCTGCTCGCCTTCCAAATGAATCCGCCGTAGCAGCGCCCGTACCCGGGCCAGTAGTTCTTCAATCGCGAATGGCTTCACGATATAGTCGTCAGCACCGTGGTCCAACCCAGAGACCCGGTCGATTACGGAGTCACGAGCCGTCATCATAATGATTGGCGTACTCTTGACTTCCCGAACACGGCGGGCCACTTCAATGCCGTTAAGTTCTGGCAACATCAGGTCCAGCAAAATAACGTCGAAGTCTTGGGATAGCGCTGCTTCCAACCCCGTTCGACCGTTGAACTGCACGTTGGTTTCGTAACCTTCATGCTTCAATTCAAGCTCGACAAAGCGGGCAAGATTTTTTTCATCTTCAATAATTAAAATTCGACTCATTGCGCTTTAACTCCTCTGACTGATTAAATGCGTCCGCCACCAACCAAATCCATACCGGCGGCGGACGTCCGTTGTTCATTTCAACATTTAATTTTATCATAGTTTCTCATAATTGTATGCGAAAACCACCAGTCGCTTCACATTTAGCGAATTTTTAAACGGGATCGCTAGTGATTTTCAAGCCAGCAATTCAAGGCAACCGGTTGCATACAATTGCTGTAGTTGCTCTTGAAAACCCTTCAAAATTTTTCTTTCACATTAGGCCGTTTACCCAACAATCCAAGAAAGCACTCATTGTCGGCTTTGAACAACGAATCACATATTATTTTTTTCGTTTTTGTTCACATTTTCACTTGAATTTGAATGAGTTTTTAGTATACTAGGCATTGTAGAAAAAAGAAAAGGGGTTTTTTGAAATGAAAGCTGCTGTTATTCGCGATTCAGTCGACGGTTACGTTGATATTAAAGATGTTACGTTACGTCCCATCACTCATGGTGAAGCTTTAGTTAAGATGGAATATTGTGGTCTCTGTCACACCGACTTACACGTTGCTGCCGGTGACTTCGGTAAGCAACCTGGCCGGATTATTGGGCATGAAGGTGTTGGTCGTGTTATCCAAGTTGCCGACGATGTTGACAACTTAAAGATTGGCGATCGTGTTTCCATCGCTTGGTTCTTCAAGGGCTGTGGCCACTGTGAATACTGCTTGACCGGCCGCGAAACACTTTGCCGCAACGTTAAGAACTCTGGTTTCACCGTTGATGGCGCCATGGCTGAAGAATGTATCGTTGACGCTAACTACGCCGTTAAGGTTCCAGAAGGTTTGGACCCTATCGAAGCCACTTCCCTGACCTGTGCCGGTGTAACCATGTACAAGGCTCTGAAGACTGGTGAAACGAAGCCCGGCCAATGGGTTGAAGTTGTCGGTGCCGGTGGTTTAGGTAACCTGGCTATCCAATACGCCCACAACGTCTTCGGTGCCCACGTTATCGCCGTTGATGGTAACCCTGACAAGTTAGCTGCTGCCAAGAAGGACGGCGCTGAAATCTTAATCAACCGTCATGACGGTGACGTTGCTGAACAAATCCAAAAGAAGGTCGGCGGTGTTGATAACGCCCAAGTTACGGCCGTTACTAAGGATGCCTTCACGCAATCCGTTAACGCTTTGAAGCCAGATGGCAAGTTAGTTGCCGTTGCCTTACCTCAAGGCGATATGGAATTGAACATTGCTAAGACTGTTCTGGATGGTATCTCAGTTCGTGGTTCCTTAGTTGGTACCCGTCAAGACTTAGCTGAAACCTTCCAATTCGGTGCTGAAGGCAAGGTTCACCCTATCGTTCAAACCCGTCGTCTGGACGAAGTTAACGATATCATCGACGAAATGAAAGCTAACAAGATCGTTGGCCGGATGGTTGTCGACTTCACGAAATAATTCATTTCAAAAACTTCAATACTTCTAAAAGAACCCCACGCTGCCGTGATAGCGTGGGGTTTTGTTGTGGGACGAACTTGGCGCGGTCTCCTATAAACGAATTAAGACTTTTCCTTGATGGTGTCCAGTCGCCACTAAACTTAATGCCTGATTGATATCCGCTAATCTAAGTTCTGTTGGATCGACCGCGGGAACGATACCTTCACGCTCCACCAACTGCGTAATTTTACGCAACTGAGCGCCGTCACTGCGAACAAAAATAAACCGATACTGGGCCCCCACTCGCTTGGCTTGATGATCAAGTCGAGCACCTGCTAATGAGAAAAGGGCTGTTTTTGTCCAGGAAAGGTGATGGCTCTGCGCAAAGTGCCGGTTGGGCCCCATAATCAACGAGAGCAACTTCCCACCCGGCTTGATAATCTGAAGTTCGTGACTTAGCTCCTTTGACCCAAGGGTATCAATCACGGCATCCACTGGTGCTGATTTTTCCCAATAATTCTCCTGCCGATAATCAAAATATTGTGTTGCACCACTAGCCAAGACGGCCGCCTTACTCCTGGCATTACCACTCACGCTGACGTGCAATCCCATTTCACGGGCGATAGGAATCGCCATTTGTCCAAACGATCCTGATCCCCCAGGAATCAGTAATCGTTCCCCCGGCTGGACATGCAGTTCTTCTTGTAAACCCTGGTAAGCCGTCAAGCCAGTCAGGGGCACCGCCGCACTGTGGGCAAAATCTAGATTTTGTGGTGTGAGGGCGACTGCCCGCTGATCAATTGCCACAAACTCCGCAAAAGCCCCAATCTTGTTTAGGGGTAGCCGCGAATACACCGCCTCTCCTACTCGAAAATCAGTCACATTAGCGCCAACTGCGGTGATAATCCCCGAAAGTTCATTACCCATTGTTGTTGGCAACACATAGTCCTGAATTAATCTAACCTTGCCGGTACCGATCAGTTGCTCTAAGGGATTGACGGCCGCAAACTGAACCCGAACCAGCACCTCATTTGCCGTTGGCGTAGGTATCGGAACTTCATTAATCTTGAGCTTAAAATTCTTATCGTATTTATATAACTGCGCAGCTTGCATGTTGGATGATCCTCCTCATAAACGGTAACTTTTCGCTCATTTTGTAACTCCTTGAGAATTCTATCATGTTAAGTTACAAAATTCAAATAAAGTTACTCAAGCCATCACTTATGCTACAATGGAGCAAAACAAGATTAAGGGAGGCGAGCCGAAAATCCTCTATCTCATGGGGCTTCGGCATTCATATGGCACTAACTCGCGACAGAATCATCCAAACCGCTGAACAACTGATTCAAGAAACCCATCATTCTGAAGTGACTTTGGATCAAATTGCAAAAACACTGGGCATCACACATGCCGCGCTCTATAAACATTTTCAAAACAAACAGGCACTTTGGGAGGCCGTGGCCGCCGCCTGGTTTCAGCGTGAAATTATCGACCGGATTCAAGGCGAGGCAGCCATCACACCCCAAAACCGGTTACACAACTGGCTCTGGGCCTTCGTGACCGCTAAAAAGAACGCGTACCATACCAATCCACAAATGTTTGCCCTCAATACCCGTTACATTGACAATCATCCCCAAGCGCTAAGGCAGGTCCTGACCCCTGCTTACCAAATAATCTCGCAAATCATGGATTATCATGACCGCCACAATGAACGGGCCGAAACCATTCTCGCCGCCTTCGCCATCTTTACCCTTCCCAATTTTAAAGAAACATGGGACGACCCCGACTATGCCCAACGATTTGAACGCAGTTGGAACCTAATCAAGGCGGGACTCTAGTTTTCCCTTTAAGCCGTATACAAAAAGGGGGCTGTGACATAAGTCCTCAAATTAAAGACCGGTCATGGAAAATCTTCAGGTTTTCCATGACCGGTCTTTTGGTATAATAAAAAATAAAAAAAGAGCACTGGTCACACCCAGTACTCCACGAAATTATCCCCGAAAGGACATCTCAATATGCAAAGTTATTATAACATGAATCAAACTACTTTGAGTATCGCTTTAGACTATGTTCCTGAAGAAAATCACCCAGCCCGCTACATTGATACGTTAGTGGAATCATTGAAAATCGACTATCACTATCAATTTGGTCGTCCGCGCGAATATGATCTAGCCGCCATGTTAAAACTGGTTCTATTGGCCTATACATACGGTATTTTTAGCAGTCGTCGAATCGAGCAATTCGCTCGTGAGAATAAACCAGCTGGTTGGTTTATTGCGGGTCAAGTACCTTCGTACCGGACCATCTGTCGTTTCCGTATTTCGGAAGAATTAGCACAATTGACCACTGAAAGTCTGAACAACTTAACGGTGTTTTTGAAAGAACAGGGTCTCGTTGATGACGTTTCATTTATTGATGGGACCAAAATCTTGGCCGATGCCAACAAGTATAGCTTTGTTTGGCGTAAGAACACGGTGCGCTTTGACAAAATGAATCGTGATCAGTTAGTTACGATGCTAGGTGAACTGCATGAAGCCAAAGTGATTGGCGAAGTACCGGCTGGTTCAGAGCTTACACCGGAAAGTCTCGACGCCATCATTGGGGTCATTGAGGATAAGCTGGTTACGCTTGATGAAGAAGTTCAAGCCACCAAGAAGGTCTCGCCTAACCCAGCTAAGCGTCAGCGGCGGACATTAAAATCACAAAAGCGTAAACTCGATGAACGGTGCCAAAAAATGCGCGAGCATCAGCAGCAACAGGCCATTTATGGTAATCGTAATAGCTACTCTAAGACTGATCATGGTGCGACCTTCATGCGGGTCAAAGAAGACCCAATGCAAAATGGCCAATTGAAGCCCGCCTACAACCTACAGATTGCGACTAGCAATCAATTTATCACTGGCTTTGACCTCTTTCAGAATCCCACCGATACGCGGACATTTCCAACATTTTTGGCTCATTTAAAGTCTCAACAAGCACTTGGCAAGATCGTTGTCGCCGACGCTGGTTACGGGTCTGAGAGCAATTATCGATATTGCGAAGACGAGTTAGATGAGCATACGTTCCTCGTGCCATACGGTACCATGCTTAAGGAAAATAGTCGTAAATGGCGGAGTGATGATCGCAAAGTAATGAATTGGGACTATCACGAAAAGGATGACTACTTCATTGATCCACACGAGGTGCGCTTCAACTTTAATCGTTATAGTGAGCGAACCGATAAGTATGGGTTTACGCGTCAATTCAAGGAATACGTCGCCGAAAAGTATGACGAGAACCATCAATTAATCCCGGCTGCGCTCACACCGAAAGGCAACTTGCGGCGGATCTCAGTCAACGAAGCTTGGGAGTATTTTAAAGCCAAAGAACGAAAACTGCTTTCAGCACCAGAAACTGGGTCAATCTATGCGCAACGAAAGATTGATGTCGAACCAATTTTTGGCAAGATGAAGGCTTCTTTGCATTTCAATCGGTTCTCGGTTCGAGGCCTTGATAAGGTCAAGAACGAAGCCGGAATCGTCGTCATAGCACTAAACATCCTCAAGTTGACCGCGGTAGGTCGACTTAGACGGCAAAAAGAGCACATAAAAAATACTAAGCTTAGAGGCATAAGAGTTATCCGACGGGATGCTCTTATGCCTCTATTACTTTATAGTGGTAGTGAAGACAGGCCGTGCTCCTTTTG
>NZ_JAAVSC010000013.1 GCF_012641095.1 Lactobacillus sp. HBUAS51381 | reverse complement strand
GGTTCATGATGTCATCATCACTGATCCGTTCGATGTACTTGGAAAGGGCACGCAGTGAGTTACCGTGAGCGGCGATGATCACGTTCTTGCCGTCAAGCAGCTTTGGTGCGATTTGGTCTTCCCAAAATGGCATAACGCGTTCCAGGGTAACCTTTAAGTTTTCCCCACCAGGAACGATGTTCGGGTCCAAGTTTGCGTAACGAGGATCCTTCACAGCTGAACCTTCAGCGTCCGCAGCCAAGAGTGGTGGCAAGACATCGTAAGAACGACGCCAAATGTGGACTTGGTCATCGCCGTACTTTTCAGCGGTTTCCTTCTTGTTCAGGCCTTGTAAAGCACCGTAGTGACGTTCGTTTAAACGCCAAGTCTTGGTTTCTGGAATCCAAAGTTGGTCAGATTCTTCCAAAACGTAGTGTAACGTCTTGATTGCCCGCTTCAGAACTGACGTGTAGGCGTAATCGAACTTCATGCCAGATTCCTTGATCTTTTGACCAGCTGCCTTGGCTTCTTCGACACCCTTTTCGCTTAAATCAACGTCAACCCAACCAGTGAACTTGTTGGCTAAGTTCCATTCACTTTGGCCGTGGCGAATCAATACTAATTTTGCCATCACTTATAACCTCTTTCTTTGGTAGAATACCTTGTTATTTTACACCATCCAGCGGGTAATTTCAGCTTTATTGAGCGGTTCTTTTTTTGACACCGCTTACTTAGCAGATTTCACTAAAAAAATCGTCTGCCCACAACGCTGCTTGGGCCAGAACGATTTCTTCAGACTTATTTCTGATGTTCATCCGTATCACTATTCTTACCATGGTGTTGCCGGTACTCACGAATCTTTTTCACATCGACCTGTGGCCGCGGATGCAAGCCATGGACCGGCCGAACGCCTAGAATATCCAGGAAGAACGTGAAGATTGGTACCCCCACGATCAGGCCCCAAACGCCAAACAACTGCTCGCCCGCCAGTAACACCACGAACGTGTAGAAGATCGGCAATTCGGTCCGACTCGACATAAACTTCGGGTTCAGCACGTAAGCTTCTAAGGCGTGAACCACCACGATCATCACCAGAATATAGACGATGTAGCGGACCCCACCGACCGAGTATCCCAGAATCGCCAGCGGGATAACGGAGACAATCACCCCGGCGACTGGAATCAGGCTCAGGATGAAGATCATGATGGCCAGCGTTGGTAGCTGGGGCATGTGCATAATCGCCAGCACCACCGTCGTAATCACCGTATTGCACAGCGCAATAAAGAATTGGGCTTCCAAGACGATCCCAAATGTATTGACGAATTTCGTCGCAAAGAAATTAATATCTTGGAAGATCCAGCCATACGTACTCGTCAAGAAATGCTTGGAAAAGGCCGCCATCTGTTTACTCTCAATCGTAAAGAAGTAACTGAGAATCAATGACATGAAGAGGGTCACCCCAAAGGTCCCAATCGTTGAGATGTAGGTTAAGACCACCTTGGCACCATTTTGGAGTTGATTGACAATGTCTGAACTCTTGATGTAGTCCGAGATCCACCGAATAATTTCATTATTATCCGTCTGCGGACTTTGATAGAACTTAAACAGGGTCTCCCCACCCTTCACCGTTGACGTAATCAGTGTTGGCAAGTAAGTCGTGATGGCCCAATAGAGCGCGCCAATGAAGATGATATAGGCGGCCGAAACGATCAACGCCGGCGGTAGTTTTACCACCTTACGCACGGCCTTGACCAGTTGCAGGATTAAGAAAGTAAAAATAAACGTGAGTAGAATCATGTTCATCTCGGCCCGAATTAGCCACAAGATGAAGATTAGGACAACTAGCACCGTGAAACGGCGTAGTCGTACGTTAGCGATAAACCGTTCCCATAAACTCAATTATAAATCCCCCATTCCCTTCTTCATTTTATTATACCGCATTGTCCGCGATTCTCTAACTCATTCCTGACCTGAGGCCACTTCGGGCGTTCACTGGTCTCGGATTAAACAAAAAACCGCAATGACTAGCGGCCTGCCAACAGCCAGTCATCACGGTTCTCCTCAATTTCTCTTTATGATTCTACGCCCTCTAAAACTGCCGACCGCTGATTGCTAAACGTCAATTGCAGGTCATCCAAGGCCAAGGCCCGGTGAATGATGGCCGAAGCCCCACCCTTTAAAGAAGCTTCCTTGGCGTTCTTGGTTAACAGTAGCGGTGCCTTGCGGATAATCGCCAAGTCATCCACGTACTTTCTGACGCAGTCCATCATCTCGGGCAAAAGTTCCAAAATTGGTGCGTTGACAATAATCGCATCCGGCGCAAAGGTGTTTGACAGGTTGCCCAAGACCTTCGCTAGATAGAAGGAGAATTCATCCAGGATCGCCAACAACTCTGGGCGATGGCCCAAGTAGTCCCGCCGAATCCGGTTAACGTCCACGTGGTCCAACTTCTGATAGGCCATGATCCGTTGTAGAACCGTTCCTTCGGCGACATACTGGTTAACCGTCCGCATTTCCTTTTCTTGATAGCGATCCGCCAACGGGCACGTGCCGATGTTGCCGGCCTCGCCGTTGTGACCCCGATACAGATGGCCTTCCGTCACGATTCCGGCCGAAACCTGGTCCCGAATGGTCACGGAGATCAAGTTCTTATAGATACCTTCACCGGCAAAATCCCGTTCATAAATGGCGGATTCATTGGCCAAGTTCTCTAAAATAACGGGCACTTGGAACTTGTCACTGAAGTATTTCGCCAAATCGAAGTTCTTGAAGCCCTTCAATGAGGCCCCTAAGATCTGATTTTCGTAGATGATGCCGTCCAGGCCAAACGCAATGCCCAGCAGGCGACTATCATTCTCGGCCACAGTAGCCGCAATCTTCTCATCAATCATGTCCAGGACCGTGGTTAAATCAACATCACGGGTTGAAACACTGGCATAATTCTCCGAGCGGCCATCCAGTTGACTGCTAATCATTGAGAACCGTTGCCGCAAAATGTTAATACTGATGACATAGCCATACCCCACGTTTAGCAATGCCATGACTGGTTTCCGGCCACCGTTACGCGTGCTGACCCCGTGACCAACCTCACGGATCAGGCCCTCATGCAGTAACTGGCTGTAAATATCGGAAACCGTCACTTTATTTAAACTAAGATTCCGGGAAATTTGACTACGTGAAATCGGACCTGCGTTCACAATCTGCTGAAGAACCTGCTTCTCGTTTGTCGTACGCATGATATGTTTGTTGATAATCATAATTTTCTGTAACGCATCTAACCATACTAGCTTCGTGGTGATTTGGGAATCAAATCAGTTTTTAGGTCTCGCCCCATCCCCCAAGATTGGTGCTCACCTAGCCAGTGATCAGGCACGTTACTCTACCCCCCTTAGTAGAATTTCCTGATTCTAAATACATAGTAAAACACACTATCTAATTTGGCATGAAAAACGACTTGTGAAGTTTTTTGGGGCATTTCATCTAGTGACAGCCGAAAGTCCGCGTGACTACTGACATTTCAACGGTTAAATCACTTGCTGACTGATTATTTATATTATACACCCGGTTGAACTATTTGTTCGCTAAACTTACCATCCTGTCAAATTCTAAGACTCATAAGTTCAAAATGGTAAGGTTTCTTACCAAATTGCCAAATTTCCGCAATTAATGGGAATTTCGGGGTCAGCCGTGACCGCGGCAAATAAAAAGGAACGCCACCTACGTAGCGTTCCCTCGAAATTCAGGACTATTTCAAATATTGACTCGTGTATTTTGCCAAGGACACGTTCTTCTTGGCCGCCTGTTGCATGGCCACCCGCACGTCCTGATCACTCATCGCGCTGGCATTACCACCCGCAGAATCAATGGTCTTGCGCGCGCTGGTAATCTGTTGGGCCGTGATGGTCTTGCCATCCAGTTCCTTTTGACTCTGGGTCACCGTGTATTCGTTGCTCCCAGAATAATTCTTGGCCGCCTGCTTTTCTGAAGACGTCAGCGACGCGCTGGAACTGCTGGTTGACGGGCTACTTGCGGCTGTCGATGAGGAAGCCGCAACGGCCGCCGAACTCGTTTGACTGGTCTGACCGGCGTTGTTGGCTTTGCGTAAGGCCAAGGCTTGGTCATACAGATTCTTGTAGTAGCTTTGACGGAACTTCGCGTTATTAAAGAGTTCATCCAACGTCGTGTTCGATTGCCCATAGTTCAGCGCCTTGTTCTCCCCTTGTGCCTTGCTTAAGAGCTGCTTGAACTGCTTGACGTTGGCCTTAATGGCCTTGACCTGCTTGTAGCGGTCCTTGGCCCGCGTCACGAGCACGGACGAGCCGTTAGTCGTCGCTTTGACGGCCGCATAGTGATTCTCAGCTGTACTGAAGTGACGGGCTTCTAGCGCGTCCTCACCGTCCACATAACGCTGTGTTTGGGTTAAGTACCGCTGTGCCGTCTTATCGTTTAATCGCCGCTTGAGTGCGTTTTGGAAATAGCTCTCAGCTTGCGTATAATGTTTACTCTCAATCGCAGTACGCCCGTTGGCCATTGCCGCTTGGTACTCTTTGGCCGTCGCGTGATGATTCGAATACGCGTAACCACCAATCAGCAGTGCCACAACGATTGTCGCCACGACCCATACCCATTTTTTCAAAGTGAAAGACCTCCGCTGGTTAATTATGGTCTTATTATACCATGCCTGTTCCGGGAATCGGTGAATTTTACAAGACCGAATCAGCCACAGAAAATGTTAAGCGTTTTCATTGAAGGCTTCCCCCTTACGTTTTAGGGGACGATAGGCGTATAATGGCATGGTAATTTTGTTTCTTCAGTATTTGCTGACGAAACCGGAAAGGACCCCTGACATGCTTGAAAAAACTTTCTACAAAACGTTTCTGAGTCACACCTTCAACATCCCTGTCCGTGTCAACTATTGGGACGGATCCAGCGATGTCTACGGGACCGGCACTCCTGACATCACCATCACCATTCACGAGGCCATCCCGGTTAAGGAAATCTCCCGCAACGCATCCATTGCGCTGGGGGAAGCCATCATGGATGGTAAGATTGAAATTGATGGGAGTATCGAAGACCTGCTGACGGCCGCTTACGAAAACGCCGATAGCTTCTTCCACAATTCCAAGTTCATTCACTTCCTGCCTAAGCAAAAGCACACTGAAAAAGAGAGCAAGGAAGATGTCCAAAACCACTACGATATTGGGAATAACTTCTATCAACTCTGGTTGGACGACACCATGACTTACTCCTGTGCCTACTTTGAATCACCCGATGATGATTTGTATACCGCACAGGTTAACAAGGTCCACCACATTATCAAGAAGCTCAACCCGAAGCCGGGCAACACGTTGCTTGATATTGGCTGTGGCTGGGGTACCCTGATGCTGACGGCGGCCAAGGAATACGGTCTGCACGTCACCGGGATTACCCTGAGTCAGGAACAATACGACTACGTGAACCAACGCATCCAAGACGAAGGCCTCAACGACGTCGCCGAAGTTCGTCTGGAAGACTACCGCGAATTGGGCCACGAAACGTGGGACTACATCACGTCTGTCGGCATGTTCGAACACGTGGGCCAAGAGAACTTAGGTCAATACTTCGACTGCGTTCAGAAATACTTGACCAACGATGGGGTTGCCCTCATCCACGGGATTACCCGGCAACAGGGTGGGGCCAACAATGGCTGGTTAAACAAATGGATCTTCCCAGGTGGCTACGTCCCTGGTTTGATTGAAAACACCACTCACATCATCGAAAGCGGTCTACAAATCGATGATATGGAACCTCTCCGTCGGCATTATCAAAAGACGGTTGAAATTTGGGATCAGAACTTCAACGAACACCGTGACGAAGTGGCCAAGATGTTTGACGAAAAGTTCGTCCGGATGTGGGATCTTTATCTCCAAGCTTGCGCGGCATCGTTCAAGTCTGGTAATATTGACGTGATTCAGTATTTGATTTCGAAGGGCCCTTCTGCCCGGATGTTACCCATGACGCGGGACTACATGTACGATGACACCCACGATCATGCTCAAGTAACGGACTAATTCAAATGTTCGGGTGACCGCGGATCACCTGAAGCTAAAAGCACCACCTGACTGGGATTGATCACTCGGTCAGGTGGTGTTTTTGGGAGACAGATTATCGCCATTCTACACCACAAAATTAATCACACAAGTGGCCATCAAGTGCCAGAACAGAATTATCCTTTCATACCCGTAAATTGAATACAACGACACGCCAATAGAGAGTGCCCTTTCTCCGTTACAAACGATACGCAGATAATTCGGCATTACCACTCGAATATCACAGTTTAGCTTTAAAAAACCAAATAAAAGCAATGACATTTAATCCTAGCAGAACTAGCAATAACATTTTCCCGTACGCAAAATTATTCACTCCGATATACGTGGCCATGATAAGAAAACTAAGAAGTGACGTCACAGCGACTACTTTTTCATGGGATTTGATTAGTGCAAACAAGCCTATTGAAATTACTGCAATTGTGACGAATAGAATGAGCGGCATTGCCCGCCACCTTAATTCAAAACCAGTACTTGTATAATAAGAGGGCACTGTGGCTGTTGCAAATATGCTTGTAAAAGCCACAACTAAGTTTAGCCCTACAATTAAGTTAGCAATTTTAGACTTCATTGATATTAATACACTCCGATTTTTGTTGGTTTATACCTTGTATAGGGCATGATTGATTCTCAAACTATTCAGTGGAAGTTCATGACCAAATATCCATCTGCTCACTCGATTGGCTAAGCGCTGATACTATCGACTCATTTAGAATAGTTCCATAGCTTGAGTTAAGTTGAGATAACGCCTAATCTTCAGCCAACGTTCTAATGCCACCACTCCATTTCACCTAAAGGTTGGATCAAGTATAACACATACTGGCGACTAATTAGGTGAACGTACATTTCAGAAAAGATTAAGATTTTTTATTTATCCTTTGATTGAAATCAAAAGTATTTTGCTTGATTTTTAAGTAGTTGCGACCTTGTGAATGGACTAGTTGCCGATGGATGATCCCACCGACACCGGTTGACCAAGCCATTTAATTCTTCAAAAAAGGACCTCACCAACCGGCAAGGCCCACTCATTTAAAAATTTAGTCACGCCATGAACATCGATAGAATGAAGACGCCAATCAGACCCACGATCACCGAGATGGCCATCGAGCGGGTGCGGTAGGCCACAATAATGACCACGACCGCCGCCAGCATTTCCGAATACTTATTTAACAACAATGCGTAGCTCGCACTGTCAATAAAGATATCCTTTACGACCAGCGCCGTAAACAGTGATACCGGCACGAACTTCATCCATTCGTTAAACCATTCCGGAATCGCCCGCTTGGTGAACAACATCAGCGGGAAGAAACGCGGGATAAAGGCCACAATAAAGCCTAAGATAATTAGCCAAAAATGTTGCGTACTGTTCCACGTATTAACTGCGTTCATATAGCTCTCCCTGTGTCCTAATTAGCATCCGAATGCTCCACGGCTTCCTTCTTGGACCCCGGACTGCGCAAGCGCCACAGCCAATGACTGTCGGGCAATTTCTTGCGGAGCGTGGCCTCCAAGCCAAAACCAATCAGTGAAGCAATAATTGTCGAAATAACCAACCCTAACGTGCTCTTGGTCAGCATCATGCAGACCGCTGCGAGCACCCCTGAAATCAGGCAAATCACAATCGTCAAGCGGTTCTTGATCTGCATGACAATCATGTACAAGAACAACGCCGTCAGCGCAAAGTTGACGATGCTGAGGTCAATCTTCAAGGCACTGCCAATCAGACTCCCGACAACGTTGCTAGCCGCCCAGAAGAGCAACGAATAGTGTTCTACCATCAGCGCTTCTCTGCCCGTCCACTTTTTATCCGTGGCAAATTTCAAATAGTTAATGGCATAGTTTTCATCGTTTAACGAAACCGCGAACATGAACAAGAAGCGGTTAGATGAGCCCTTTAAGTATGGCGATAAACTCGAACTCAGTAATGCATACCGTAATTCCAGGAAAAACAGCATCAAAACAATTGATAGTAATGGGGGATTAATAGTCAACATCGTGGCAATTAAAAATTGTGCCCCACCGGAAAAGATCAACAAAGAAACCAATCCAGTCAGTAAGGTATTGAACCCTGCCGCGTGTAGCAAAATCCCACAAGCCAGCCCAATCGGTATGTAACTTAAGTTAAGGGGCATGGCTACCCGCAGTGTCGACCGCCATAAGGGTTCATTGGGGTCCGGCACTTGCTTGGGGTTTGGCCGTCGTTTATTCAAGAATGTTTGCCTCCGTCGAATACTCTGAGATATGAAGCAACCTAACGGGTTCCCCCGTTATGCATAAAACCACACGATGATATTTTAACATGTTTCACGTCATTTTCATATAACATATACAATATTTATCAAGGATGAGCCCCGACAATCCTTGATTTGATGAACTATTTGTGAAAAATCAAAGCAAGTTTTCATAACTTATTACAGCATTAGAAATGATGCCCATAAACCTCTAAGTCGGCGGTAAATCCCTGCATCTCCGCGATTGCCGGTAAATGCCCCCAGTGGTCATAGCCCGCCTTCTCAAAGAGGTGCCGACTCGCTTGATTATGACCAAAGATGCGAGAGATCACCGTCGTCACGCCTAGTCTGGGCGCCTGCTGGGCGATCCAATCAACGGCCTGGGTACCTAAGTGTTGGCCTTGATAGTGGTCATCCAGGTACAAGGCAACCTCGGCCGTATTGCGATAGCCCGCACGGTCACTGTAGGGTTCTAGGCCCACGAACCCGGCGACTTCACCCGCACTTTCAATCACCCACAATGGAAAATGATCCGGTGTAAAAGCCGCAAACCACGGCTGACGTTGGGCCACCGTTACTGGTGTTAAATCGGCAGTACTCCCCTTAGTCGCCACCGCCTGGTTATAAATGGCAATAATAGCCGCCTGATCGCGACTCTGCGCGACACGAAATTTTACGGACATGCTGTCCCCTCTTTTCTCTTATCTGCCCTCATTATACGCAAAAAGTGCCGCGAAACCAGTGGCTTCACGGCACAAATTGACGTTAAGATTTCTTCCGCAAGTGTTTTTCAAATATGGCATACACATCTTCATACTTCAGTTCACTTTCATCTGTCGCTGCGACACTGAGTGCAAGTTCAGCAATTTCTTGGTTTGTGAACCGCAACTGATAGCCGTTCAATTTAGCCATCACTAGTGCGGCCACAACAGCCGTCCGTTTGTTGCCATCCTCAAACGGGTGAAGATTGATAATTTTGATAAAAACAATGCCAATTTTTTGATGAATCTCTGGATAAGCCACGACTCCAAAAAAAGCTTGTTGCGGTAATGCAATGATTGATTCTAAACCTTTGGCATTACGAATGAACGATCTTTCTGTCGTGCCCGCTAAAACTGCCGTATTAATGGCAATCAATTCCTTTACTTTTAAATATCGCACTATTCATCACTCTTCTTGAGTGTTTCCAATGCCTCGTGATAATCCGCAAGCGTTTCATTCATGGCCGCTACAAATTCCGGCGATAAGATTTCCTTTTTCTTAGTGACTTTCAAACCATCATCTGTCAACGTAACTTCTAGCTTCGTCTCTTTCGTAATTCCCAAGGCTTTAATCATATCTGCCGGAATTGTCACACCTAGAGAATGGCCAATGTTGATAACATGGCGTTCTTCGCTCAGTGCCGAATTTTTCATGTAATCACCTTCTAAATGCTTTTCCATGAGTCTAACATCATAACGTTATAACGTCAAAACTTTACAAAAAAAGAGAAACGCAACACTAACATTGCATTTCTCTTCAGATACGCTATTTATGAATGAGCATTCGTGTTTGGATCTTCAACCGCTTGTAACTTCTGGTTGTCATCCAATTGCGAGATTCCCATCAAATGCTTCTTTTGCAGCCACCACATTGTCGGCCAGAGCAGTGCTAAACCAAGAACGGTAAAGAGTGCTAAGACCCACAAGGCTTGACCGACCATGCCGGACATCCCCGATGTAATGGCTTGCCGGAATCCGAGGATTGAGTAAGTCATTGGCAGGAATGGGTGGACGACGTTGTAGAAGTGGTTCGTCACTTCCATTGGGAACGTCCCACCAGAACCCCCGAGTTGAAGCATCAGGAGAACCATGGCGATGAATCGTCCTGGGTTATCCAGTAACATCGACAGGAACATGACAATAAACATCGACGCCTCGGCGAAGAACACGGAGATCAGAATCATCTGACCTGGGTGATCGACCGTCAAACCACCTAGCATCATCAAGGCTGGTTCAATCAGCCCCATGGCGAGTCCTTCGACTGCGCCAATGGAGACCTTACTCAAGTACCAACCCGTGGCAGTCCCGCCTTCGCGTGAGACCTTCCGAATTGGGAAGGCAAAGTTGAAGACTAGCGCCCCAACGTAGAGGGCAACGGACAGCACGTAAGGTGCCAAGGCATGCCCATAGTTTGGTACATAACTGTAGTTTTCATGCTTCAGCTTGGTTGGTGCGGCAAACATGTCGGCCGTCTTGCTGGTCAACGGTTGGGCCTGAATCTGGTCAGCCCCACTCTTCAATGACTTGGCTAACGTGCCATTCCCATCGGAAAGCTTCTTGGCCCCTTGCATCAACTGATTACTGTTATCATCCAACTTCTGCGACCCATTAGCCAATTGGTTAACCCCACTGGTCAGCGTTGGGACCTTGCTGTTCAGCGTATTTAAGCCAGAGGTTAATTGCCCCGCACCGTTCATGAGTTGACCAGAGGAGCTGGTTAACTTGTTGCCGGCGGCGGTGAGTTGTGGGGTCTTGGAGTTGAGGGTGTTGACACCGACAGCGGCTTGGTTGATACCAGAACTTAGTTGCGAAGCACCGGTAGAAAGTTGGTTAGAGCCGCTCTTTAGAGCTGAACCCTTTTTAGCCAATTTAACTGATCCATTCAGAATTCTAGTAACACCGTTCGTTAAGGTCGGAACCTTGGCATTTAAGCTAGCAACCCCATTATTCAATGTTGTTGAGCCATCAAATGCTGTCTTGACACCACCTGTATAGTCACTAAGCCCAGAATTAAGCGTCTTAGCTCCCGAGCTCAACTCATCGGCTCCCTGAACCAATTTATTAATTTTATCCGTACCACTTGCTAGTTCTGACAGTTGACCCAATTTAGATTGTAAGGCAGTTAGATCAGCTGCCTGAGCATCGCTAAGCGTTGTTTGTAACGATGCAACTTGTTCCTGCGTGAGCCCAGTGCTACTTACCACAGTCAATACTTTCGTCAAAGCAGTCTGTAACTCTCCTGATGCGTTCTGAACAGCAGCAGTGGCAGCTTCTAATGCTGAGGCATCAGCTGAAGTCCCATCGTTAGAATCCCCAGTTGAAGTATCAATCTTATTCTGTTCTGCTTGAGCGGTCTGCAATTGCTCCTGTAATTTAGTTGCTAATTGCTTAGTTTTTGCACTGTCCTCTGAAGAAGCAATCTCCTCGGCGGTCTTCTGAGCACTTGCAGTAGCTGCCTTTGCCCCGTTAACAGCGGTAGAGTCATTCCCAGCAGTAGCAGAACCAGAGGCATCTTGTTGCAGACTTTTAGCTGCCTTACTCTGTGCACTTAATGCGGCATTCATCTGAACCTCAGCAGCCATTAAATCCTTAACTGGTTGCGTCAGTGCTGTAGTCATAGCAACTAAGCTAGGATCGTTCTTTAAAGCATTCAACTCTGTAAGTAAGGTACCGGCACTCGCTAACTGCTTTTGTGTATCAGGATCGGTCAACTTGCCTAATTCGCTTTGAACTTCTTGAACTCCGGCGCTCACTTGGGCCGCACCATCGGCTAAATTACTTGCACCAGTATTCAACTCACCAGATTTACTATTGAGTGTTGACAATCCACTATTAAGCTTCTTACTACCAGTTGCTAACTGTGAAACACCATTCTTAAGTGGACCAACTCCTGAATTTAATTGCTGAGCACCATCTTTAAGCTGGTAAACACCATCAACATACTGATAAGTCCCCGTATTCAGAGTCTTAGCTCCAGTAGCTAACTTATTGGCCCCAGCTTGCATGGTTGGCATCTTAGCACTCAATTGCCCAACACCACTCGTATACTGATTAACCCCACTAGCATACTGCCCAACGCCGCTGGTATACTTCGCCAGCCCCGTCTGCAAGGTTTGCGAACCCGTCGACAACTTCTGAATCCCGGTTGCCAATGGCTTGACGGAGGTCTTCATCTGTTGCAGGCCGTTATTTAACGTGTGAACCCCGGTCGTATAGGTGTTCAGACCATCAGTTAAGGTAACCGTCCCGTCCTTCAACTTCGCGGAACCCTTAGCGGCCTTGTCCATCCCCTGCCCGACAGCGTAGATCTGCTTGAAGGTTGCTTGGGCGTAGGCCTTCGTCACCTTAGCGCGGATTTGGCTATCCAACTTGGATGACCCCACTTCACTCATCACTTGGGCAATGTAGTTCGCCGAGCCGTTCGTCTTGTAGGTGAACGTCATCTTCTTGGGATGCTTATTCAGTGCCGTAGCGGCATTGGCCGAGAAATTCTTGGGGATCGTAATCACCGTGTAGTACTTGTGGTGTTTCAACCCATCGGCCGCCGTCTTAGCGGACACGAACTTCCACCCCAATTGGTGGTTCTTCTTTAAGTTGGTAATCGTCTGATCCCCAACGTTTAATTTCTGCCCCTGATAGGTTACGGGCTTATCCTGATTAACCACCGCAACGGGTAGTTCGCCGGTCTCCCCATACGGGTCCCAGACCGACTTCAGAAAGAAGATACTGTAGAGGAATGGAATAAACATAATGGCAAGAACGGAGATTAAAATCAACCGATTATGCCGAATGTAATTCCATTCGCCTTTAATCATATTCACAAATGCCAACTCCCTTTATCCTCAAAATATCCTTAAAATTGCGCGTTTTCAGCTAATAATAAAAGTATCTTCGCACATTAATACTTGACTTGTCAAAAAAGCAACACGCCATCGACAATTCTTGGAAATCGTCACCAATTCGATAACACCGGCGTTTTGACGTTCTCACACATAATAAATTAAATTTCACCGGTCACAACGTTTCGCCATTCTTCTAAGGCTGATCTCATTGTAGAAGACCAGTCGCCGGGCTACCTTGACCAGAATCAAGTAGCCGCCATAAGACTATCATAGCCGCAAATGATTTCGATGGCACAGGACAATTCCCTCCCGTTGGTTAGGAATCAAAAAAGCCGCCCACCAAATTGGCAAGCGACTCTCAATTATTTTAATTTAAAACAGTGCGACAATTGACCGCCACATCCGAACAAAGATGTTGGCCTTCTCAACGGATTGGGTCACCCGCAACGGCACCTTGGTCGTCTTGGTATTGCCCAAGAAGCCTAACTGATCACCCTTTAAGGATAGGTTAGCCGTCCCAATCGTGGTGTTCTTGGTCACGGGTGCTTCCAAGTCACCCTTATGGCTGTATTTGGACTTCAGCTGGATCTTGGCCGAAACGTTGCTGGCCACTTGGTCGTTACGAATCCAGAGCTTGACGTCCTGACCCAACGCCGTCTTGGCCGTCTTGGCCTTGGCATCGTGGGTCGTGACGCTCTTGGCGCCGGTCACCTGGTCGCCGGCCTTGTAGGTCACGGTCTTGAAGTTATTGTAGACGTATGACATCATCTTCTGGGTTTGTTGGAACCGTGAGGCATCGGTCTCCGACTTGTGGGCCGCGTGCAACACGACCGTCACGATCCGGTTGTTATCGTTGTTCGCCGTCCCGGTAAAGTTGGCCCCGGCGGCATCGGACGTCCCGGTCTTCAGGCCATCGACGTGGAGCTTCGAGTAGGCGGCTGAGAGCCCCTTTAACATCCAGTTCCAGTTCTCCATCTTCGTGGCGTCCTTGGTTCCCTTTTCAAACCACATCTTCTTGATGCTCGTGGTCTGGAGGACTTCCGGATACTTGTTCAGCAGCGCCACGGCCAGCTTGGCTTGGTCGGCGGCGGACCATTCGTTCTCCGCGGATCCCTTAACGTTGCTATAACCGAGGTTACCGACCTGCTTGTTGGTCAGCCCACAGGCGTTATAGATCTTAACGTCCGTCATCCCCAACTTCTTGGCCTGAGCCTTCATCTGGGTGACAAACGCGTGGGGCGAACCTGCGACCGCACTTCCCAGGGCTTCCACAGCACCATTGGCCGAGTAGATCAGTGAGGCTTGATACAGCGCCTTGACCGTGTATTGATGACCGGCTCGTAGCGGGACGTTGGATAGGTCCGTGTTTTGGGCAATCTTCGCAATGTCCTTGTTCACGGTGATCTTCTGGTCCCACTTCAACTTACCCGCGTGAATGGCGTCCAGCACCATGTAGATCGACAACAGCTTGGTCATCGACGCCACGGGTAACGTCTGGTCCGCGTTCTTACTGTAGAGAATCTGGCCGGTCTTGGCATCGACCGCAATCCCCGCCTTGGCCTTCAAATTCACCGTGGTACTGGTGCTACTGGTTGCGGCGTGAGCCGTGACCGGTGCACTTAAACTACTGATGCCGCCGGTGACCAGCGTTACCGCCGTCACCAGTCCAATCAACATTTGCCGTAATCGTTTCATCATTAGAATCAAAACTCCTCTGTCTTATGTAAGGCCAAAGTGGCCATCTTTTATGCAAACTCTTGTCAAATCATTTAGCGTCCCGGCGTCTTTAACCGTTGCGGGATCTCCAGTGGCTGGTCGTGCTTGACCGGCAGATGAATCACAAAGCTAGTCAACGCGTCGTCCGATTCCACGTAAATGTAGCCGCCGTGTAAGGCGACAATGCTCTGGGCAATCGCTAAGCCCAGGCCGGTCCCGCCGGTTTCCTTGGAGCGCGACTCCTCGACGCGGTAGAACCGCTCAAAGATCATGTTCAACGATTCCTTGGGGATCTTCGGCCCATCGTTGGTGACCCGTACCTCGAGCTCGGAAGCGCTGAGTTGTTTAGCCACCAGATTGATGTGCTTCCCGCCATCGCCATACTTCAAGGCGTTCGACACCAGATTGTTGAAGACCCGCACCAACTTTTCGGGGTCGGCCTCCATCATCATGGTCTCCGACGAATTCTCCGCTCCAATCGTCATGCCCTTCTTCTGGGCCTCCAGTTCAAAACTGGCACCCAACTGTTCCAGCATGGCGGCCAAATTAATGTTGGTCAAGCTCAGCGGCGTATCCGTCTGCCGGACCTTGGTGTATTCGAAGAGATCGTCCACCAGAGATTTCATCTGTTTCGACTTCAAAAACGCCGTGTGCGTGTATTTGAGAAGGTCGTCCTCACTATGGTACTGCTTGTCTTCAATCAGCCCCAGATAGCCAATAATCGACGTCAATGGCGTCCGAATATCGTGACTGACGTTGGTAATCAGCTCGTCCTTGGACTTCTCAATCGCCCGCTCCTCATCCATGGAATTAATCACGGAATCCACCAGCGCGTTCACGGAATCCACGACCCGCTGCACGTCACCACTCACCCGGAACGGAATCCGGTGGTCGAAGTGACCGTTGGCGATGTAGTGCAGTTCGTCAATGATGTGGCGCAACTGCATTTGCCGGTAACGCCGGATCAACCGCCACCACACGACCATGGCGTCCGCCACCAGCATTAAACCGATGAACAGATTTTCCCAGCTCCACAATTGAAAGTGGTTGGGCCCCAAAACGACCGACCGTTTGATGATGAAGATCCCATCACGCAGGCCGGGATTGCTCTCGATGGCCTGCACGATCAGCACCAGCAAGGCCAGATTCAGCATCAACAGGAGAATGACGGTGACGACGCCTTCCATGAATAGCGCACTCTTCTCACGCGTGGTTAGCTTCATGAGCGATCCGCCTGCTTATTAAAATGATTGTTCCGTGGTTTCATGTCGTGCTCCTACTCTTCTGGTAACGCTAAATTTAGTGTGATTCAATCTTGTAACCCACGCCCCAAACGGTTTGAATGACCTTTTCGCCGTTGGTGGCGTCTTCGATCTTATCCCGCAAGTGACTCACGTGCACCATGACGGTCTTGGCCGACACGATACTTTCCTGCCGCCAAACGCGCTCGAAGATCTCATCGGCCGAGAAGACCCGGTTCGGATGGCTGGCCAACAGGTAAAGAATCCCAAATTCCAGCGCCGTCAACGAAACCGTCTTGCCGGCAATCGTCTTGACTTCGTGGGAATCCTTGTTGATCGTCAACGTCCCAATGTCCAAGACATCTGGGCTATCATCGGTCACCTGATCCTGACTCCGCCGCAACAGCGACTTGACTCTGGCCATGACTTCCAAGGGGTTAAATGGCTTCGTGACGTAATCATCGGCTCCGGAAATCAAGCCTTGAATCTTGTCCATGTCCCCGGTCTTGGCCGACAGGATTAAGATGGGAATTTGAGAGTCTTTCCGAACTTCCTTCATGACCTCAATTCCACTCATCTCGGGCATCATGATGTCTAAGATCATCAATGCGATGTCTGGCGTGGTGTGGAGCTTGGTCAGCGCTTCCTTGCCGTTGTAGGCGGTCAGGGGTTCGTAACCTTCATTTTTGATATAAATCTCAAGTAATTGTGCAATTTCTTTATCATCATCGACAACTAAAATTTTCATGTGGGTTGTTCTCCTTTTTCTGCTAGGGTAAATCACTAGCGGTCCTGCCCCGTGGCTTTACGTCTAGTTTAACAAATAACAGCCAGGTGGCGACCGGAAAACCCGAACCTTTAGCCGGGCGTAAGGCACTTAACCATTCCTTAATCTTACACTATTTGCCACGCGACCGCCAACTTGAAGGTTAACTGACGCTTAACTTTTTTGAGGGTGAAATCACACTGGTGGTTGCTGGCCGCCTTACCGTTCGCCGAATTTGGGCTGGAACGCTGTGGGAAGGACCGGTCCAAGCCTGAGGAGCGGTCTTGGACCTCGCTTTGAACCTCTGAGAAACGAGTTTCAAAGTCGCCATTTTCCAAGTAAATCACTTGGAAAATCCCACGGCTGAGCCCAAATTCGGCTCACTCTCGGCTACAATTTTCTTTCCTCTCAACATTGGTTAAGCCCCAAGAACCCGTCTAGTCAGTGGTGCTCTCACCTGAAGTTAGCGGTCACGGCTGAAGTGACTTCACTGTCTCTGACATAAATTCGATGGTCGATAGTCCATTGGAGTCCCAAACAACCGTCATCCATGAACGAAACCACTAAGCAAGTCGTCATTCTTGGCGTCAGTAAACTACCAACCATGGAAGAAGCTCCCACCACGCCAATCACTTTGGAGTAAACCAATCAGTGTTGCCCAAGACCGCTAGCCGAGCCAGGAGATTTTGTGGCGTTCTTTACCACAAAATCAGTGACTTTGAGACGGTGAATTTTCGGCTCAAAGCAAGGTCCGAGACCGCTCTGTGGCTCGGGCCGGCCTTCCTCAGCAATTCAGCCTGGCAAGGCAGCCAGCAAGCACTATATTGACTACCACACACATCCCTATTTAATCCAAAAGGAGACCGGCACCGCCACGCAATGTGGCTGAAGTGCTGGTCTCCCAATTTTAATGCTTATTTGTAGTTTGGTGCGGCCTTCGTGATTTGGACATCGTGTGGGTGAGATTCAATCAATCCGGCGTTCGAAATCCGGACGAATTGCGCGTTGTCAATCAGGCTTTGGATGGTTGCACTGCCCGTGTAGCCCATCCCGGAACGCAAGCCCCCGACCATTTGGAAGAGGATGTCGTTGACACTGCCCTTGTATTCCACGCGAGCCTCAATGCCTTCTGGCACCAGCTTGTTGGCTTCGTTGACGCCGCCTTGGAAGTACCGATCGGCAGAGCCGTGAGACATGGAGGCCAAGCTTCCCATCCCCCGGTACGTCTTGTACTTCTTGCCGCCGTCTTCGATAATGTCGCCAGGGGCTTCATCCGTCCCGGACAGCATGGAACCAAACATGACGGCGTTGCCACCGGCGGCTAAGGCTTTGACGATATCGCCGGAGTACTTGATACCCCCATCGGCGATGATCGGTTTGCCAAATTCACGTGCCACGTTTGCGGCATCGTAAATCGCGGTGATCTGGGGAACCCCAACACCGGCCACGACCCGTGTCGTACAGATCGAACCAGGGCCGATGCCGACCTTAACCACGTCGACACCCGCTTCGAACAGGGCCCGGGTGCCTTCACCGGTTGCCACGTTACCGGCAATCAGCGTGGCATCGGGAAAATGTTGACGAATCTCGCCAACCTTACGGAGCACACCGGCGGAATGGCCGTGCGCCGTATCAATGATGATGGCATCGGCACCGGCTTTAAGCAAGGCGCCGGCCCGGTCAAAGGTGTCGGAGGTTACCCCTACCGCAGCGGCCACCAGCAAGTGATTGTTGGCATCGACGGCCGCGTGGGGATACTGATCGGCCTCATTTTCAATCGCCTTAACGTCGGCGACCATCTGGGCCTGCGCCTCGGCACTCATGTTCTTGTGGATGACGCCCAGACCACCGTTACGGGCCATGGTCGTGGCCATCTTGGTCTCCGTGACCGTATCCATGGAGGCACTCAGGAAAGGAACGTTCAACTTCAAGTTTGGCGCCAATTGGACACTCAAATCAACTTCATTCGGCAAGACGTGACTCTCTGCGGGTATTAACAAAACATCATCAAATGTGATTCCTTCTTTAGCAAACTTCGTGTCCCAATTAGACATAGTTGATATCGCTCCTCTTTAATTTAGTCTCAGGCTCGGTTAGGAATCCTGGGAGATATTGTTTCTAAATTTACCAGTCTAGGCCACTCAGGTCAAGGACTCTCACCGAACTATTAGGAACGAATCGAAACGATAGACTAAACTAATCAACGAATAAACAAATATTGAACGCATTCATATAACCATGTACAGTCTGACTTCACGCGGCATTTCGCAGCCGCCTGACTTACTTTCGCTGATAGAGCCAGTACGTCACATTGACGCCCTCAAAGACTTGGGTATGTTGTGCAACACAGCGGTAATGGCGCGTCAGGACTTTGTTTAATTTTGCCGTCCCGGGATTAAGGTTACCACTGGTGATGCGCCCACTGCCGCCCTGCCACTGCTTAACCGACTTACCCGCCGGCGTGTTCAGAACGACCCACTCGACGCGATGTTGCTGAATCGTCTCACGTTGGGACTGTAAAATCTGGGGCGCCGCACTCTGCGGGATGTTGTAGTTCTGGAAGAAATAGGTGTTGGGAACCGCGCCCGATGCCGTGTAAAAGCCCATGTCGATCGAACCGTAGTTGAGGAGGGTCAACCGCGTCCCCGCGGGCGTTTGCCGCCGCATGATGCGGCCAAAATCAATCTGGGCGGGCTGTTGCGGCTTGGTTGTTTGCCGTTCGGTGATCGACGAATTGTTGGGAAATACCTTCGAATCGGTCACGTTGTTATTGACCCCTAACACGAGAAATAAGCTCAACAGTAACGTCACGAGAATCGGGAACGGCGCGTCCGTTCGCGGCAAGGGCACGTGCCGGAAGAACAACTGGCAGAAATAAATGAAGGGCAACACGAAGAAGCCAAAATAAATTAACTGATAATACTGATACACCGACCCGGCCTGATAGCCATACAGGGCCAACAGATCACAGCCCAATGCGCTCGCCAGGTAGAGTCCGCGCCCGAAGTTACTGTGGAAGATGGCCGGTTGAAAGATAATGACCAGCGTTCCCACCACGCCCAGGGCGAAGAACAACACGTTACCCCAGTAGAACTGCGAGACCAGCGTCACCGATTGGACGAGATTGGCAAAGGCCGCCACGGACGAGGTCAGGTAGACCTTGGTATTGAAGAGAATGTAGACCTTGATAAAGGCCCCAAGCGACCCCGTCGCCAGAAAATAGATCAGCCACGGCAACGTCGTCAGAAGAAAGCCCAACGCGCTCCACCCGACGACCCGTCCCAGCGTGCGCCACTGGCGTTTGACCAGGAGCCGACCGATCACGACCAGATAGAAGACGATCCAGGCACCCAGCAGCGTGTATTTCGACAGAAAGACAATTCCCACCAGAGCCCCCTGCGCGAAGAACCACCAGTGACTGTCCTTAAATCCCCGACGATCCAGCAAGATCATCAGATAGACTAACGAGAGCAGAAACGGCAACGTGAAGAACTCCACGGTATCGCCGTAGTCATAGTAGGGATGATAGAGGAACAAGAGCGGTGACAGGAGCGCGGTCAATAGCGCTGGGAGTTGCGTTGCGCCGAGTAATTTGGCTAATTTATACACCAGAAACATCGCGGCGGTGACCGTGGCAATCTCATAGAGAAAGATCAACAGAAAGCTCCGCGAAGAGGCCAGATAGGCGAGACCGTGCAGGAAGTACACGTATGGCCCCTTCTGCTCAAAGATGTCCTTGTACGGGACAATCCCATGCATCATGGCCTTGCCCACCGTGAAGAAGGCGTTGTTATCCGGCGACGTATCAAAGTAAAAGGCCGGTGACGTGTAGGAACAAAAGGTCATGATGAATGCCCCCACAATCGCCAACAACCCCAATGACTGGCCGTCTGGACTTCGTAATTTCAACCGGATTCGATGCAACATGGTGTCCCCTCCTCATTTATTCGCTGAACAATCAATCTGAATGGATAAGAAAAGACGTGGTTGCCCACGTCTTTTCTAGTGACTTCAGTTGCTTCATTCAACAGTCTCAGTCTACCAACTCATCACTGCTACTGCACAGTCATCACATTCTATTTGTAAATGTTGTAGCGAATCTCATAAGGACGATAGCCCTTTTGATGGACAGCGAAGCGGAAGTACTTGCCGCCCTTATCCAACTTCTTGGCTTGCTTCTTAGTCAACTTAAGCGTGAAGCGGCCATTCTTGGCCACCCGAAACTTCTTGACTTCGCGGCCCTTGCGATTAAAGAGTTCCACTTCGGCACCCTTCTTACCCTTCTGGAATAAGATATCGCGGCTATCCTTACGATAGTGTAACCGACCCCGCATCTCCTTGGAAGCAGCCAAAGTCTTGGCCCGCTTGATCCGTTTAATGGTGACCCGCTTGACGGTCTTTCTTGCTGGCTTAACCATACTGCTACTGGTATCGGCAATCCCGGTCAACCCATCAGTATCACTGGTATCCCCCGCTCCAGCTGACGGCGTAACTGCGCCACTGCTAGCATTATCACTACTCCCACTGGCGGCATTGGCTGAACTCCCATCAGCGTTAGCACCAGTTGCGACCGCACCAGCAGCGAACAAGGCTGCGACTAAACCCAAAACATATCCAAAGATTTTCTTCATAAAGAAATCCTCCCCATTGGAAATGAAATTTTTCATTAAGTCACTGATTGGCTCAACTACTTGGTGCCATCATAGGTCCTTGGGTGATGGACGACAAGCCATAGAATTTACCCGGTTAGTGGTTTAAAAAAATCAGCGGGAAACGCGGTGTACCGGGCTAAACTTAGGGTAGCGTCATCAATCCAACGCCAAATGATCGCGGCGCTGGACAATCACGGGCCAGGCGATGGTACTGAAACCTGTAATCGCGGGATTTCTGTCCAACAGCGGCGTCATCATTCGCGGGCTTAGCCAGTCCCGGGCAACGCCAAAAAAGGCGACCAGCCGCCGCTACGCTGAACGTAACGGCGACTGATCGCCTTTAAACTTAAAGTCTATTTATCGCTAAGAAATCGCCGTTCTAGCCGAAGAACCCACCATTGATCTTGTAGGTCCGCCGCATCCAGAACATCACTGCGATGGAAACCAAGCCCAGGATAATGCTTGGCCATGGCATCAGGATTGGGTTGACCACGCCTGGTAACATCTGTGCCAGGTAGAACAACGCCATCCAGACCAGGAACCCGAGTAAGACAATCAGGGCCCGCACGAAGCCATTAAGCTTGTGCTTGATCTTAGGACTGAATAACCGCGGCATGATGGGCAGGATGAACCCGGCAATCAGGGCACTGACCGTAATGGCCGTAATCCCCACGGGGCGGCTCGTCGTCATCAGTTTCGGTGAGAAGAGGTACATCAACCCAAACATCAAGTTAAAGATCATGAAGAACGTCAAGGCGTTGTACAACATGTTGGGCCAATAGTTGCGCCCAAACAGTTCATTGTCCGGCTTGGTTGGGCCTTCAACGACTTCCTTGACCCGTTCTTCGATTCCACCATAAGTATTCTTCCCGGTCTTCCCGCTCTTCTGGCCTTCAACTAGCTCATTAACCATGTCCTGCACGGCCTTGGCCTTCTTCTCTGGCGTCAACTTGGTCTTCTCAAGTTCCTTGTTGAAGCGGTACATGTATTCGGCGTTACGCTTGGTTAACCCGATATTATCAAACGCTGCCCGTTCACTCACAGCGACATTATTTCGCTTCTGGTGAACGCCCGCATTCCGCGGAGTTTGCTTGTTATCACTCATCTACTTCTGTTCCCTTCTAAACGTTGAACCGGAATTCGACGATGTCGCCGTCTTCCATCACGTAGTCTTTACCTTCAACCCGCAGCTTGCCGGCTTCCTTAACGGCCGCTTCGGATTCGTACTTGTCCAGATCATCGAACGCCATGACTTCGGCGCGGATAAACCCACGTTCGAAGTCGGAGTGAATGATTCCGGCCGCTTGAGGGGCCTTAGTGCCCGTCTTAAACGTCCAAGCACGGGTTTCCTTACCACCAGCCGTGAAGAACGTTTGCAGACCTAAGAGGTGGTATGAGGCCCGAATTAACCGGTTTAACCCAGGTTCCTCGACGCCTTCAGCTTCCAAGAAGTCTTGCTTCTCGTCGTCATCCAACTCGGCAATCTCTTCTTCGGCTTCGGCAGCCACGGCAATGGCTTCGGCGCCTTCCTTGGCCGCGTAGTCCTGAATGCTCTTGAAGTACTTGGAGCTTTCGGGATCGGCCATGTCGTCTTCGGCGATGTTAGCCACGTACAGCACTGGCTTAGAGGTCAAGAGGAAGAGACCCTTCACAATCTTGGTCTCGTCTTCGTCAAAGTCGATGGTCCGCACGGCACCCCCGTCTTCGAGGACGGGCTTAATCTTGGTTAAAACGGCCAACTCGGCCTTGGCTTCCTTGTCGCTTCCCTTGGCCGCCCGTTCCACCTTGGCGAGTCGCTTGTTGACGGCTTCCAGGTCGGACAGACCCAGTTCCAAGTTAATCGTTTCAATATCATCGATCGGATCGATCTTCCCGGACACGTGGGTGATGTTGTCATCGTCAAATGCCCGTACCACGTGGACAATGGCGTCAACCTGACGAATGTTTTCCAGGAACTTGTTCCCCAGACCTTCACCCTTGCTGGCACCCTTGACGATCCCGGCAATATCCGTGAATTCAAACGTAGTTGGCACGACCTTCTTGGCTGGAATTAAGGCCTGAATCCGGTCGAGACGGCTATCTGGAACTTCCACCATCCCCACGTTTGGGTCGATCGTAGCAAACGGGTAGTTCGCCATTTCAGCGCCCGCCTTGGTAATCGCGTTAAATAAAGTTGACTTCCCGACGTTCGGCAGGCCAACGATCCCTGCAGTTAATGACATAGCAATTATTCACTCTTTCCGTTATCGGTGTCGGCCTTACGAACCAATACCTTTTTTAATTTCTTTTCAAACTCGCGCCGTGATAACATCACCACGTGGCCACAATTCGTACACTTGATCTTAATATCGGCGCCCATCCGGGTAATCTCCCAGCGGTTCGCACCACAAGGATGGGGCTTCTTCATTTCCACCAAATCGCCTAAATCGTACATGCTTTGGCCTCCCTGCTTAATCCGTGTGAATGTTCAACAGATCCAAGATGCGGTTCAAATCGTCATTGGAGAGGTATTCAATTTCAATCCGACCCTGATGATCGTCGCCATTGCCCTCGTTGATGGAAACCTGCGTGCCAAAGCGTTCTTGGAGCTGGTTCTCCGTCGAACGTAGGAACGGCGACTTCTTCTTGGCCGGCTTCTTGGCGAGTTTTTTCGCCGCGCCGTTGAGCTTGCTGACCTCGGCCTCCAACGCACGAACGGTCATGCCATCCGCCACGGCCTTCTTGGCTAAAGCCACCAACTTGGTCTTATCCTTTAGGGACAGTAACGTCCGCGCTTGGCCCATCGACAGCTCGTTTTTTTGGAGCATGTCTTTGACGGCCTTGGGTAGGCCCAATAGCCGCAAGTAATTGGCGATGTACGGCCGACTCTTGCCTAAACGTTCGGAGACCTGCGCCTGCGTCAGGGTGAGCTTAGTCATCAACGTGTCGTAGGCCTCGGCCTCTTCAAGGGGCGTCAGATCTTCGCGTTGGAGATTCTCCAACACGGCAATCTCCATCATCTGTTCTTCAGTAACGTCTCTAACAATCGCGGGAATCGTCTCCTTACCAGCTAATTTGGAAGCCCGGAAACGCCGCTCGCCCGCAAGAATCTCGTAACGGTTGGCCCGCTTGTCCGGTTGACGCACAATAATCGGCTGGAAGACCCCCGTCTTTTCGATGGAAGCCGCTAAGTCGTTTAATCCCTTGTGATCGAACTTCTGCCGTGGTTGGTACGGGTTGGGGCGAATGTCGGCCAACGTCAAGTCAACGACCGTTTCTTCCCCAGCATCCACGCCGTTCTCGGCAAACAGCGCGTCAATCCCGCGTCCTAAACTTTTCTCTTTCTTACTTGCCATGGGCAGCTAGCACTTCCTTTGCGAGTTCAGTGTACACCTCAGCACCCTTGGATTTGGGTGCGTAATCAATAATCGGCATCCCGTGACTAGGTGCTTCCGCCAACTGCACATTCCGCGGAATGATCGTGGCGTAGACCTTGTTTTGGAAATATTTCTTCACTTCTTCGTTGACCTGCTTTCCCAGATTGGTCCGGGCATCGTACAGGGTCAACAGCACGCCTTCAATCTTCAGTTCACGGTTGAAGTGCTTCTGAACCAGCTTCACCGTGTTCAACAGCTGGGTCAGGCCTTCTAGCGCATAGTACTCGCTCTGCACCGGAATCAGAATGGAGTTGGCCGCCGTAAAGGCGTTGATGGTCAACAGTCCCAGCGAAGGCGGACAGTCGATTAAAATATAATCGTACTGATCGCGAATCTCATCCAAGGCGTCCTTTAACCGCGTCTCCCGCGCCATCATGGGTGTGAGCTCGATCTCAGCACCAGAAAGCTGGATGGTTGCGGGCACGATATCCAACCCCGGATGTTCCGTATGCAAAATCGCGTCGTTAATCGGCGTCTCGTTGACCAAGACGTCGTAAACTTCGCGTTCAATGGCGGCCTTTTGAATGCCCACGCCGCTGGTCGCGTTGCCTTGGGCATCGGTATCGACCAACAAGACCTTCTGGCCAGCGGAGGCCAATGCCGCCCCCAGGTTAACCCCGGTCGTGGTCTTACCCACGCCACCTTTTTGATTGGCTAATGCGATGATATAGCCCATATGTCGTTCCACCTCTAGCTTTCTTTGGGAATGTCAATAATGATCCGGTAACTGTCTGCAGTTTCTTCTTCCTTAGTCGTCAACGACATGCCCGCGTCCGTGACCATCTTCACCGATTGGCGAATCGTGTTCACGGCTACCCGCGTATCGCCGGAAACGCCGTGCTTGGTTACCTTACGCCGCCGTTTGGGCTGCTTTTGCTTGGCAATCAAGGCCTCAGTCTCCTTGACGGTCAGTTGACCGTCAGCGATCCGCTGTAACATGGCCGGTTGATCGTCGACCGGTAACGCAAGCAAGGCGCGGCCGTGACGTTCGGTGATCTGCCGGTTCAAAATGGCGTTGCGCACGGGTTCGGCTAACTTCAGAAGCCGTAGCTTGTTGGCCACAAAGCCCTGACTCTTACCAATACCTTCGGCCAACTGGGCCTGGGTCATGTGGTTGAGCGTCATCAATTGTTGATAAGCGTGGGCCTCTTCGATCGCGGAAAGTTCCTCACGTTGGAGGTTTTCAATCAGCGCCATGGACGCCGTCTCGTCATCGCTCATCTCTTCAACGATGGCGGGCACCTCGGTCCATTTCAGACTGTTCACCGCCCGAAAGCGCCGTTCGCCAGCAATAATCTCGTAATGGTCGGGCTCGTACTGACGTAACACGATTGGTTGGAGCAAGCCATGTTCTTCAATCGTCTGGGCCAGCTCGGTGATGGCCGTGGGATCAAACCGTTGGCGCGGTTGGAACCGGTTGGGAATGATCTGGTCAACCGGAATCATCACCACGTTTTGTTTCACGGGATGTGTCGGCTGTGTCGCCTTTTCCCGATTATTTCCAAATAATGAAAATGGCAATTATCTTACCCCCATCCCATTAATCTTCTAACGGTTCTTTGTTCGGCGTTCCCGCTTTACGGGGGTAACGCTTAGGTGTGTGCTTAACCTTGTCGATGACCACGATGTGGCGTTGGTCATGGCTAACGGGCAATTCAAACGCATGATCGGCGCTGAGTTGACCGCCCAGCGTCGTGATGGCCGTTTGGCTCACCGCTAGTTCATCGGCGGTGGCCGCTGCCTTTAACGCCACAAACTGGCCGCCGACCTTTACCAAAGGCAAGCAGAGTTCGCTGAGCACGGACATCCGCGCAACTGCTCGGGCGAGTACCAAGTCATAGCCCTCACGGTTGGCGGCGCGCTTGCCACCGAATTCTTCAGCGCGGGCATGGTGAAAGGCCACGCCGGTCAGATCGAGCTTAGCCGCCAGTTCGTTTAAGAACGTGATCCGCTTGTTCAACGAATCGACGATGCTAATCTGAAGCTGGGGAAACAGGATCTTAAGCGGCAGGGATGGAAACCCGGCACCGGCACCAACGTCACAAACCGTCAGGGGTTCCGTTCGCAATGCGGGCACATAAAAAGCAGGGGTCAGTGAGTCGTAAAAATGTTTCAAATAGACATCTGGCTCCGCCGTAATCGTCGTTAAATTGACGTGTTCATTGGTCGCAACTAAGAACGCAAAATACGTTGCAAATTGCTGTTCCTGTGTTGCGGTTAACGTAATGCCTTGCGTGGCTAGCGCGGCACGAAACTCTTCTGGATTCATACACTCTCTCCCAGTTAACTTCTGTGAAACACAATTGTTTCACGTTTGATTATACTTTACCTTACTTATCTGCGAAACGCAACCGACGACCCAGCCAAATCAGACCAGGTGTGGTCAGTTCGCAATCACGTCGTTTCCTATTATACCGAAAATTCGGTTCACATGAAACGCCTATCACTGGGAAAATAATCAAAGGGAGGACTCCCGGCGCTACGCTAGGAATCCTCCCTTCCAAAAAGCTTGGGGGTGACGTTGTCATTAAAAAGGCTACCCTGGCGCTCACATGAACGGCTCGTTAACCGGACGTCGCGGGCCCATCAACCGCGGACGGTGTTTGGCAAACCCGGTATTGCTGACGGTAATCGTGTCGATAATCTGCTGCCCTAAGTATAGCGGATGGTTGGTGACACTCGCCATCCCCCGTTGAATCGTGATGACGTTGTAGTTAATCGCATCATAGACTTCATGGTAATGCGGGTCCTGACAGTTAATGTAGGTTGCCGCCGAGCCAACAACCGTCACGGGAATCGTGTTATCGACCAGGTAACTCGCGCCAAAGTGTAAATGGCCGGTAAAGATGCCCCCGATATTGTGCCCGTGCAGAATGGCCAGTAATTCCCGATTGTTCTGTAGCAGGGCATACCGCATGGCACGTAGCGCTGGCGCATCCAGTGGGTGATGCAGGAAGATAAAGGCCCGGCGCCGCGGTGCAATGTGTAGGTTCTTATTCAACCAGTCCAACTGTTCGCGATCCAGCCAACCGGCTTCTTTAGTGGCTTCCCATTTGGAATCGAGAAAGTAAAAATCCATATTCTGATATATCTGCTTGTAGGCGTAATACGGCTGATGTGTCTGCGCTAAATAGCCGGCATTAAAGGCTTCACGGTCGTCCTGATCACCGAGGATCACCTGAATGGGCGCTTGCAAGCGCTCGGACTGCGCCGTTAGGTACGTGCGTAACTGCGCGTAATCCTGTCCGGTCCCGTCCTGCACCAGATCACCGCTGATCACGATGAGGTCCGGCTGAATCTGATGGGCGAGTACGTCGTCAAAAATCCGCTGAAGCTTCACAATTGGTAGGACCTGTTGATGATGCTGTGGTTCGACGGCGGCCGCTGTGAGTTGCGGATCCGATAAGTGTACGATGGTAAATTTATTCATGGCCCCGTTTCTCCCCCCCGAAATAAAGACTGAAAATCTACCGCCGACATACCCCGTGTCGGCGATCGAAACGTTCGCTAAGTTACTCTCAGCATAGCGAATTAATGTAAATAATCGGTATGATCCCTGTCAACATCATGTAAAGTTTTCGCAAATAGTGAGCAATCTAACGCAATTGCTGAACCAATTGTCCGCGAAATGATTGTTGGCACGCTTAAAGGACGCAGTGAACTTCACACATTCACTACGCCCTTCCACTCAGTTCGCGAACACACTCGCGGACTAGCTATGATGTTTGGCCGGTCGAGAAATCCATAACATCGGCAACCAAGTCACAATCAGTATGATCAACGTCTCGATGTCTGTTGTGGACATATGATCATCCTCTTCCCCTTGAGTTAACCCCATGATAGCAAGCGGATGTATCGTTTCTGTATGGAAATTCTCTTGTTTTTGTAAAAGTTCTGAGTCGTTTGTGGCCGTCAGCTTGCGAGGAGCTGGCCGCCTTATCATCGCCAAAAATCCCGGTCCAGACAACTTTGACGTTGGCCGAACCGGGATCACTGTGACACTTTTATTTGGCTGAATTAGTCCTTAATTGCCCGAACTTCTTCAAGGAACCACTTGTTGAATTCGACCGCGTCGATGTCAACGGAAACCTTAGCGTTGGTCTTGCCATCGTGGTAAGCGCCACGAATATCACCGACCGTTTCACCAATAGCTGGGCCGTCTGTTTGCACGTCGATCCACATGTCTTCCGTGGTGATAGCTTCTGGGTGAAGCAGGTAGAAGATGGTGTTCACGTCATGCATGGCAATACCCTTGTCACTGTTGTCACCATCGTTGACGATGATGTCATGCAGCATCTTACCCGTTTCGCTAATCTTAGGCAGTTCTTCGATGCTTTCGTGGGTCAATAGTGCCTTCATGGTAATGTCCAAGCCAACCATCACAATTGGCACGCCGGACTTGTACATGATTGCGGCGGCATCTGGGTCGGTGAAGACGTTGAATTCGGCGGCACTGGTCATGTTCCCCTTGCCTAAGGCACCACCCATGGCCACGATTTGCTTGATGTGACTCTTTACTTCTGGGTATTCGGAGAACAGTAAGGCGATGTTGGTGTATGAACCCGTTGGAACCAACGTAATAGGTTCGTCGCTGGCCATGATTTCATCGTGTAAGGCTTCTACGGCCGTCTTTGCCAAAGGCTTTGGCAGATCAGTTGGGAAGTCGTAACCTGGCATCCCGGATTCCCCGTGAATCCGCGCAGCATCTTCAAAGTCCTTGAACAGTGGTTGTTCGGCACCGGCGGCCACTGGGATGTTGGCATTGAAGAACCGCACGATCTTTTGGGCGTTGATCGTGGTCTTGTCGACCGTCACGTTACCCGCCACCGTCGTGATCAACTTCAAGTCAATGCTAGGGTCGTTGATCGCCATGGTTAAAGCAGCTGCATCATCAATTCCGGGGTCCGTATCCATAATAATTTTTGTCGTCATTTTTGTTTCCTCCCAATGAAATTAATTCGGTTTTAATCGCGGCCGTAACCGCTTACGTTAAACCCTTAAGTGAAACCCCGCCATTACAGCAGGGCACTAAATACTAAATCAAGCAGAAACAGCACGCCTAACAGGTAGACGGGCCAGGTCATGTCCTTGGCCTTACCTAGCGCGACCTTCATAATCGGGTAGCACACGAAGCCAAAGGCCAGACCCGTTGAAATACTGTTGGTGAATGGAATCAACACGATAATCAAGAATGCGGGGAACCACTCGGAGAAATCGGCCATCTTAATGTTACCAATCGCCGCCATCATCAACGCCCCGGTAATGATAATCACCGGCGCAATCGCCGCGGATGGCACGTAAGCCAAGAGGGGCACGAAGACCAGCGACAATGCGAACAGGACTGCGGCGACCAACGCCATAATCCCGGTCCGCCCGCCAGTCTCGATTCCCGAAGCACTTTCGGCCGCGGCAACCGTGGGGCTGGTTCCCAAGAAGCTCGACAGGAAGGTCGTCACCGAACTCCCCTCAAAGGTCTTCTTGAACTTCTTTTGGTTGGGCAGCAAGCCTTGCAGGAGTCCCATGGATTCAAAGACCAGAATCATGGTCATCGAGAAGGCGGCCAAGATAAATGGCGTACTCAACCAGTGAGAGAAATCATTCTTGAAGACAATCTCGTGGTATTGCCCTAGCCGTGCCAGGTCAACACTGGGCGTATCGCTATCCTTGATTCCAAAGAAGAACGCGACCAGGCTCGTGGCGATAATCGCAATGAAGAAATTCCCCTTCACCTTCCGGATGTACAGAATCAAGCTGAGGACTAACCCAAACAAGGCCAGTAACGGCGTGGGTTTGGTTAGATCTCCCAGAACAACTAGTGACGAGGTCTTCCCCGCGACGATCAGCCCGGCTTTCTCCAGGCCAATCTCCACCAGGAAGAGCCCAATCCCCGCAGTAATCCCACTCTTTAACGATTCGGGAATCGCCTCCGAGAGAATGGTCGACACCTTGGTAAAGGCGATCAGCATGTAAATAAAACTGGCGACCGCCGCAATTCCGAGGGCTTCTTGCCAACTCAAACCCATGTTCACCACGATGGTGTAGGTAAAGAAGGCATTGACCCCCATCCCCGGTGTTAAGATGATTGGCGCGTTAGCCCAGAAGGCCATCACCAAACACCCAATAACCGAAGAAAAGATGGTCGCAAAGACACTCAAATCGGTGGGAATTCCCGCATCCTTTAAAATCAACGGGTTCACAATGATAATATACGAGATGGCGAAAAAGCCAGTAACTCCCGCGATCAGTTCGTTGCGGACGACATCCTTATGCCGCAAGGCTTCTCGTAGCGTCATGTTATTCGCTAATTCCACCTGCGATTGTTGCTTATCCATAAAAATCCCTATCTTTCGATGCGCCGGTTCACCGACGCACAAACTTCAACGGGCTTTGCAACCAGATGGTCTCACGCATCTGGCTGGGTTTCACTTCCCAGCTAGGAAGGTCGGCACCCGTACGGACTAACCGAACAGTTACGAATTAGTCTCGCTACATTGTACACAACATTTGTTAAAAGTTATGGTGAACGGCATGTTGCCACGTTATGGTTAACCAGTCGCCTTACCGGGCGGTCAAAATAGGCCGGAACGCTGTGAACGGTCGCCGGAAGCCACAGAGTGGTCTTCCGACTTGCACTTGAACCTCTATAAACCGAGTTTCAAGTGCACCAATTCTCTAAGCGGCAAGCCGCTAAAAGAATTTTCACGGCTGGGCCTATTTTGCCCGCCCTCACGGCTCAGACTTGCCGCAAGAGACCAACCGCTGTTCACCAATTAACTTGTGCCTGCCGCGCGTCATCCAACAAAACTGACTGATTCAGCTCATTGGTCACTAATGCCTGTACTAAAATCCTAATATCAAGGCATTAATTAAGCGCGCTTTTGACACAGATAGCCCAAAGCCAACGGCCCTGGGCTATCAATTTTTAAACTTGAATCTTATCTAAAGCGTGGAACATCTTACCAAACGAAGAGACCAACGATCCCGGCGGAAAGCAGGGAAACTAAGATCCCGGAAAGTAACATGTAGCCAACGTTCTTAGAAATCAATTCGTTGTTTTCACGGTCAACGATCCCCTTGAAACAACCAATGATCATCCCAGTAGTTGAGAAGTTCGCGAAGGAAGTTAAGAAGACAGTCAAGATGGCACGGTAGTGAGCGGAGAATGCATCAGTGTTGATGGTAGAAGCAATCTTACCCATGACAACGAATTCGTTCGTAACCAGCTTAGTCCCCATGTATTGGGCAAAGCCGAAGGCATCGTGGACGTTCAGACCCATTAACCAAGCAAATGGGAACATGATGATCCCTAAGATGTGTTCCAGAGATAACCATGGGTTGAACAGTTCAAGAATCCGGTCAATCAATGCAGCTAACGCAACGAAGGCGATAACGTTGGCGGCGATGATCAAGATCAGACGGCCGGCACCCAGGATAGAATCACCCAAGAATGAGAAGAATGGTTCCTTCTTACCGTTGTCTTCAACAGCATCTGCTTCAGCAGCGGAGCTAGAACCACCGATTTTGGCGATGGTATCTTCTTCAGGTGCCACTTCAACAGGGTTCAACATGTTCGTTACAATAATGGCGTTCAAGATGTTAATTGGAACGGCCGTCAGAACAAATTGACCAGGCACCATTTGGGTATATGCACCCAGAATGGAGGCCGTGATACATGACATTGACATCATGGCAAGCGTCAAGTTACGTTCCTTACGCATGCTCTTTAATTGTAATTGAGAAACGGCTAAGGCTTCAGTGTTCCCTAAGAACATCATTTCAACAGAGAAGAATGATTCGAACTTAGGTTGTCCAGTGATGAAGGAAAGGCCACGACCAACCCACTTGATGATCCAAGGCAATACCCCGATGTATGTCAGGATATCGAACATTGGAACAACCAATAAGATTGGCAGCAGTGAACTTGTGATGAAGTTCATCGACTTAGCAGTCCCACCGAATTCTGGGGTTACCCAGTTAGGCAAGGCAAAGACGATCCCTTGATAAGCCACTTGAACCAACCAGTTGAATCCATCGGCGGCACCCTTAACGATGTCTTGCCCGATTGAGAAACTGGTGAAGAACCAAGCCAGAACCAAGTTAAGAATTAAAACAATCCCAGTTGATTTCCAGTTGATTTTTTTCTTATTCTTTGAGAATAAGAAGGCGATGGCGAGGTAAACAATTACCCCTAAAATATTGACTGCGACTAGCATTGGTCAAAATACCTCTTTCCGATATTATTCTTTGATGTATGGACGTTTGCCATACAAAAGTTGACACGATGTGGCTGCAGAAATTATGTACCGCATAACTTCTGTTACGAACGAACGGCATCAGTTCGTAACCCTAGATTTCAACGTTTTCGGCGAATGGTGAAATTGCAAAATAATAGATGTATCGTTGCCTACTCGACGTTGACCTTTGCAACCTAGTGGTTACCCCCTAACGATGATGCACCCTCACCCCCTTTCAAGGTTCGTTCAAAACTTCTTCTACTGCGTAAATTCATTTAAAAAGCTATGTCCGGCCGCGTGACTCGCTAAACCGAAGTTCTCAAGAACCGTTGCGCCAACATCGGCAAGCGTGCGCCGAATGCCTAACGCGTGGGTACTTGGCCGCGATGCCGAATAGGCCAACACCGGTAAATATTCCCGCGTCGGCGTCACGGCAATGGTGGGATCGACTGCGTGACTGGCCGTCACAATCAGGAGATCATTGACCCCCATGTCATGAATAATCTGGCCCAGTGCCTGGTCGGTGGCCATCAATGACTCGCCGAACGCTGCGGTGTCGCCCTGCTCCCCGGCAAACCGGAAATCAGGCAACATGATCAGTGCCATCCCCGAGGACGGCCGGTACAACAATTCATTGAACACACGGAAGGCTTCCTGGTTACTCCCCAGTTGAACCTTCTCAGCGGCGTCCTGGGTTTGCAGGTAACTCAGAAATGGGGCGGCAATCGTGACGGGATACCCCGCCTCGGGTAAGGTAGCCAACACACTCTGTGTACGGGTCCGCCCGTTATAATCCCACATCTCACGTAGGCCTGTTTCTGGATGATTATCCTGCGCGGCCATATGAAGGCGACCGTAGAAGCCCATTGGTGCGGCAACTGGATTAATCCCCAGTAGCGGATGGCCAACCCGAATGTTTCCGAGTCCCAAGCGCTGTAATGTTGGAAGATTTAGTTTACCCGACCAACTAACCGCCACATGACCTAATGTATCAGTTCCGACCGACTGGAAGCGATTTGCGTCCGGGGCTTCCCCCAGTCCTAATCCAGCGAAATCAATCACGAAAATGCGATGAAAGGCCATCAACTCTCACTCCTTAGGTCAGCGTCCGTTCCAAAATCTACTGGACGTTTTTTCGGTCTAGTAATAATATACCGTTTCCGCGAGCGCCTGTAAATGGCTGATTGCAAGAAATCTGAGAAACTCGATTTCCGAACATTATGCCCCTTAACCAGCGGTAGTGAGCGGCTCAAATCCCCGGCATCCCCGCAATTAGCCGAACTGGCGCCCAAAAGCATAAAAGGATTTACTAAGCGACTTTGCCCGATATGTTAGCGCTATCATCTAACTGCAAATACCGTACCACCGGGAAGCAAAACTGTCAAACTGTTTTACGCGGTTTACCATATTTTAAACCCGCCACAGCTTGGTTGAGTCGAACAACCTACTCCAGAAGTCATAAAAACGGGCTTCAAGTTGAATGGAGATAACTTGAAGTCCGCTAACTTCCGGAAAGGAGGTTGTGACGTAATTCCCGTTTCATAATCATCTTAATACTTAATCGCCTCATAACTCATATTTCGCACCAACTGACGCAACCGTATACTCATACTATATTTTATTTCAGGCTACCGTTTTGGTTTGTTTCGGTGAATCTTAATGCCTTCATTACCCTAACAGAACACGCTCTAACGATTCTACTTGAAATCCTTGCATGACCTCTGTCACCGTAACATCCGAGCTCTAGTTAACGCTTGTAACACTGTCTACACGTCTCTAAACACATGCGCTTACGTGAAGCGCTAAGCTGACACTATATTCAGTTAATTCATCATTCTTGAACTTGTCACTTGACTCTACCAGAGTTCGTTAGAAGGTTTATCGGAGTTGTCTAAACATTCTGTGGTACAGGTTTCTCTACTCGTAAATCTGACTTACGTGAAAACGGAAATCAGTTTCGTAAAGCATTGAATCAACTAGATCATGTGATGCCATCACAACCTTTAATTCCTTTCCGTGACATAATAGTAACACGGGTTGTAAGCGTTTGCAATAGAAAAGCCATAACTTCTCGATTAATTTTGCTCACCTCCGTCGAAACGTTGCAGGGACGCCCTTTCTCAAAGGTAAAAAAATATCGCCAACCCGTTCAAAGCGGTGGCGATATCGCAACATATGAATCAATTCCAGGCAAATTCCATGGGTTCTTGTTTGGAGGAAAAGTTTCACAGAGATGTGCTTAGTAAATTGATTCCAATTTAAGTGAGACCTGACACAAATGTCGTGTGGCATTGCGCAACACACAACATAGTTATACCGCGAATCCATCTGCAATGCACACTTTTTGAATCTACATTTTTGATGAGTTGAAGCGTAGCGCTGACATACGGGGAATTATAGTAAGAAAATTATTTTTTTAATTTTCGCGGTCCCTAACCCCTCATCTAACGATTCTAATACCAGGCTGGCTTGTCACCATCGGTGTTGGGCTTGTTCACCCCGAGTGATTCGCGAACGGCTTCCGTTGGATTGGCAACCAGCTTCGTCACCACAGCGGCAATGCTCTTCCGGGAAACCTCGGTCCCCTTGAACGCTTCGCCCTTTTGCGTGGTTTCGTAATCAACCTCGTCCTTGTTGTCCAACCATGCCGGGCGAATCACCGTGTAATCCAGATCGGAATCTTCAATGATCTTCGCTGCGGCCGCATAGGTTTCGAGGTACCCACCGTCCAACATTTGGTGGTTCCAACGGCCAAAGTTACCGGGGACCTCATCGTAAATACCCAACGTTGAAATCCAGATTAGTCGCTTAACGTGACTAGCCGCCATGGCCGCCACCACTGCTTTAGCCTCGTCCTCAATGTTGTGGCCCGCCAGATTGGCATAAACAACATCGATACCCGCCATCGCCGACTTCAGATTGGCAACACTGCTGGCGTCACCTTCAAATACGGTGACCCGGTCACTGGCAGCGTCCGCGAGGCGTTGTGCGTTACGCAAAAATAATGTGAGGTGATTTTGGTCATTGTCTAAAAGCTGGGCTGTTGCCAACTTGGCAATCTTACCATTGGCGCCTAGTACTAATACGTTTGTCATGAAGATTATCCCCTTTACTTTTGGTTTACGCTTATACTGTAATACTAATAGTTACATTTAGCAACCAAAAGCTCCGGTCTTTTTTGCGCAATTCAGGGTGAAACAAAAAAACACCCCAGTCACCGACTGAGATGTCCTTGCTATTAGATCAACATTAACGTGACGCCGTCAATCGGCGTGAGGCTGTCGCCAAGATCACCGAAGACCAATTCCTTCTTAAAAACAGGTTGGTCTAATTCGGTTATATTCGTCTTCTCGATGGTCAGATGATAACGGCCATGCCGATCCTTACTCAGACCGTAATTCACGAATTCTTGTTCGGGGGCGTATTCCGCAAAATGGACGGCGTAATGTCCGAGCTGGTGGGATACGACCAGACGAATCCCGTTTTCATCTCTAAAAATGTGCAAAATTGTTCACTCCTAAATTGATTGAAACTATTCGGGCCACGGCACCAAAATAAAAGGAAGGGTCGCGGCAACGCGCCCCTTCCATTATCGGCCCGTAGCCAATCAAGATTGGAAAACGTGCCGTGGCCATCGACAATCACGGCTCATTCATCCATGATTAACCTACGTGCGCACGGTGATGTCAGCCTTGCCAAACCACGAGGGGCCCGGCTTCACCAGAATAGTTCCTCTATGTACTTAGATTGTACCATACTTACTGTAAAAAGATTAACCACGATGGATTTGTTCACGATATTTGCGAAAACTTAAGGCATCCCCCTTGCCAGCGAACGGGGAAACATGTTTCAATGATTAATAATAGTGTAATTAATGGACTCGGGCGATCCCGCGCAAGTGCCGCACCGCTGGTCAGCCGGCCCTAAATTTATTGATTATTCGACTAGTAATAACGCAATTTCGATGGAGGCCCATAATGGCAAATACGAAAAACAGTCAAGCAGCAAAGATTCGCCAACAGATCATCACTTGGTTACAGGATGATCAGACTTCGGAGGTGGTTTCCGAGGAGATGTTCCCCGGTATTCGTGGCATTCGAGCCGTTAAGCTCCGGGAAATGTTGGGTAAACTCGGCTACGTCCAATCCGTGGTCATGGGAGCCGTGTCCGCTGCGCCTTCCATCGATCCCCGCATTAAAAAGGCCGCGGTCAAGCCACGCGAAGTCTATTACTATTTCGATGTGAACACCCCGGCCCCGGCCAAGATTCAACGTCAAGCACAGCGGGCCGCTACCGCTGATCCAGCGACGACGGCCACCACGCCGCAGGCCACCCATCTCAAAACAACCGGATTGCCGGGACTTTCTGGGACCGCGGCCTTTAAACAGGTGCTCGCCGCCAACGCCCAACTCACGACGGCTGTGGACGGTCTCCTGACCGCCGCTCAGAACGAACGGCCATTAACCGAGCTGGAGTTAAACTTTCTAACGGAACTGGCCACTAAACTGGCCCAGCAGACCGAATCCCTGCAGAATTTCACCGCCCAGTCCCGGATCGATCAGCTTCGGCGCCTCTAATGCCAATTAATTTGTTCATTGACTAACTTTTCCCCTGAATTATTTGACCAATTTAACGTTTTTCGTAAAATTCCCTTGACTTTTGGGCACGTGACCTTTAATCTGTTATAAATTACTTTTATGGGGGACGATTGCTCATGGCATTACACGAAGACAACCGGGTGTTTTGTGAAAAGACCGAACTTTTCTCAGATCCATTCTACGGGACCATCACCAAAATCTACGAACATTCTGCTCTGGTGAAAGTTGAACCTGAACAACTGTCTAAGAAGGAAACGGATAAGATTGATTCCTTCGGTGACTTAGTGGTCATCCGCTTCAGCGAGCTTCAACTCGTCGATGCGGCCGGCAAGCCACTGGCTGAGCCGGACGATGAACCACTTGAAGCAGCAGAATAAATTAACCATCAGAGTCTGGGCGTGAGCGTCCAGGCTTTTTTTTGCGCTTTAGTCAACCGCTGGTGCGTCGCAAAAGGGCTAGCGGGTTCAAACGCCGGTTAGCCACCCACTAGCACCCAACACGTCGTCTTTCGATTGCCCACTAGCCCCGCTGTGCGCAACAAAAGAAGATGCAAGTCGTCTTGCATCTTCTTTTGTTAACGCATTAATGATCATTCACAACCTCGGTCAGTTGCTTAATCAGCTCTGGCAGCTCTTGGTTGAGCACGTCACTGACGTGTTCTTCAATGCGCCGCCCACGCGTCGTAATCTCAAAGACGTGGTAACGCCGGTCTGTGGCCAACGTTTCATCATCGATATACCCGTTATTTAATAACCGGCTAATCTGAATTGAAATCATTGATTGACCTACGTTGAGGCGCCGTGCCAATTCACTGGTGCTGACCTTCTCCATTGCGAGTTCGTGTAGAATCCGATATTGTTCGAACGTAATTGCATCCCCGCTGCTTGGTCGCTTAATAAAGGGACGGAGCAATGAATTCAACTGGTGAATTCGTTGAACATCCACGGCTAACTTATTGGCTTCCATCATGTTACTCTTCCTCCTCGTGACTACCGACAGTCTGTTATCGTCGGTGCGTCTTTAACATAGTCATCGCGTAGTGATAACTTAGTAGCTTAAACCATAAGCCCTAAAAGTTACCTCCCCTAAACATCCTACCACAGATAACAGACTACATTATAAACAAATCACATCTTGGCTAAATTCGCTATTAATTTCTTAATATGGAGGCTTTAAAACGCTGAACAATCGCATATTTTGAACTAGTAGTTTTCATCTTCAAAGTCGAAGATCGCGCGGTTCCCACGAAAAACGTTGAGAATCCCCATCCGAATATGCTGCGTGCTCAACGGATGGTTACACAGCACTAAGAAGGCGGACACTAAAGCCACGGTCCGTTGCAGGCGTGACTCCAAGCCATCGAATTCACTATAGCCAAAGTCGCAGGCATCGTCAGGCGCAAAGTGCCGGCGCGCTTCCTGGTGCTCTTGGATCAAGTAGCGCTTGATCTGGTGGGCCTCACCCATCTTCTTACGAAGCCGCGTTGCCCGATCTCGAAATATCATCTCCATCCCGTTCTCTAATTGTACACGAACCTTTTTCTCCGAGGCCGCATTTACCCGTTGGATGGCTTGTACGCCAACCCAGCTGCTCTGATTCCTCCGCATCGGTTGTTCGGTAACTAAGAGCTGAAGATTACCACTAACGACTGGTGTGGGTCCACTCAGATGCAGAATAGCCACGTTTGTCTTGTGATCATGCCACGTCTTGTCCGTGGAAGCAATTGCCAAATTAACGAGTTCTCGAGGGGCTAAGGGCGTCCGCATAAAGCCATCACGCATGGTCAGGACGATGGTGTCGCCTGGACGGTTGTTCTTAATAAATAACAGCGACTGCCAGTCAACTTCAACTTCTCCTCGCGGAACATAGCGGGTGACATCCTCTACTTTTAAATGCGTAAAATCAATGACACCCGTACTCTCAATCTTTGAGCGGACTGCTGGCGTGAGTCCCCTAGTCAACAAATTAACCATTTACTAATCCCTTTCTCAAGAAAATTAAGGTCTATGACAACTGACCACGTCTCTCCTGTGGCCCAAGTCTAGATTCCCACAAAATCCGAATTATAGCAAGAAATAAACATTGAATTTTGAAAATAATTTATCAGACAAAATATAAACAGCTAACCGTCATTAAAGGTTTTCGGGCACCATGATTTCGTGGGTGGTATACGAATTATAATTTGAATTATACGGATTAAATTCGCCTTTTCTCATTATTTTTACGATGGATTTTCATGAAGCTATCACGGCTTTATCAGATGGGCTTGCTATAATCTAGCTAAAGATGAGGTGAGGTATGATGACGATGCACCGGCAGCCGTTGCGCGCTGTGCTGTACAAGGCTCGGTTGATCTTGGCCGATGGGGCCAGTTACGAGGAGGTTCTCAAGAATCTTGATATTCCCGCTTGGTACTTACACGAATTGGAACAAGGCCACATCCGGCACCCCAATCCGGATTTACTGGCGCTGATCTTCCAAAGTTATGGCCTTAATTATCAGCAGGTGGCCGCCTTGCAGCGCTCCGAAGACCTCACAACGGCGTTATTTGAACTAACTATCTCCGATAACCTGCGTTTGGCCGCGAATCATCACCAGGCCATGGATTGGCCGGACAGTGCGGCCTTCGCCGCGAAACACGGCATCATCCAACCGGAACCGGCCATGCTAAACAGCTACGCCGATATTTTACGATGCTTACGACTACGCAACAACGACGCCATTCACACGGCCAGCCTGCGCTATGACGTCTCACCGATGGTTTATTGGCAAATGGAGGCCGCCCAGATCCCGGTAACCGCCCAAATCTTGGCGTTGTTGGCGGAACAGCTACGGGTGGAAAGCCTCCAACCGTTGTTGGCCGCTACCGATCTACCGGCGGCGGTGGATCGGCAGTTGCGTGAGTAATTTAATTTTCAGATATAAAAAGGACCGTCCAGATGGGCGGCCCTTCGTGCTCAATGTTGAGGCAATGATTTACTTGGTTGCCGTCGAATTGGCAAAGTAAGTCGTCGTTGTGGCAGTTGCCGTGGTTCCTGCAGGTGAAGTCCCTTCACTTTCGGTCCCCACGTAGAAGGCCTTGGTCGTTGAGCCGTAAGTTCCGCTCAACGTGCTTGACAACTTGTAGGTGGTAAAGTATTGCGTGGTGCTGGTTCCCTTCGTGTAGTTAGGCGTGTACAGCGTCCCTAAGTTAGCCGCATTCAGGTAGGCGGTCACATCGCTAGCGGCGAAGGTCTGTCCTTCAACACCGGAGAAGTCTGCGGCTGCGGGGAAGACAACCGTATCATTAGCTGCCGTCTTGCCAGCCGTATAAGCGGTTAAGGGCGTTGCTGCTTGGGAAAGGTCGCCGTTACCAGTCGTTGCGTAAAAGTTAATCTTAGTCGACTTGGTGGCATTCTGTGCGACACTCAAAGTAATCGTGTCCCCGGTCTTCGCGTTAGCCAACGCCGTCAAATTAACGGAATCGGAACGGGAATATTTGTAACCAGTCCCTGCGAGAACGGCCTTGCCCCAGTCGTTCGTGGCTTGGGAAGTGGCACTCGTCCCAACAGCCGTACCAGCAGCCGTTGATAACTTACCAGCGGCATCCTTTAGCCCAGTTAACGTCGCCGTCGCTACGGTCTTACCAGCAGAGGTGTTGAAATCGACCTTCACATCCGTTGCGTTGTTGAACGCCGCGTTGCTTGGCTTGGTTGCTGTCACAGCCTTCGAATAGATCCACCCGTTAACGGCTGGGTTAGTGGCATCCGTCACGTAGTAGTACAGGGAACCTTCACGGGTCTTCTTGGCTGCAGAGGTGATGGTCAGGGCATCGTTGGCATAGGCTGTCGTGTCCTTAACTGACTTGCTGGCCTTGTATTGCGTGTACTTCGGCGCATCCCACGTCACGTTAGACTTGCCTGGCTTGGCGAAGTAAACGGTCGTGTTGGCTGGCTTAGCCACGGACTTCATGGTTGAAGCCTTCTTGAGGCCCCCGGCAAAGGTGCCGGACTTCTTACCGCCGTAAACGTATCCGCGGTATTGGCCATCCATGGAAACGACCTTGTAGTAAACGGAGCCCTTGTTCGTTACCTTTTGGTAGTAAGCCCGGAAATAGTCGGCGGACTTCTTGGATGACGCCAACTTCTTCATGGTTGTCTTAGAAGCCACGACTTTGGCCCCCTTGACCGTTCCTGGCTTAGAGTACAGGGCGTTGGTGCCGTTAGGCTGAACGTTACGCTTGGTGCCATCGGTGGTCAGTGTTTTACTGGAAACAACCTTGGCCTTGCTGGCAGCTTGAGCAGTGGTCGCAACCGTGGTAACGGCGCCCAGACTCAAGACAGCTAAACCAAGATACAATGATTTCGCTAAACTTGATTGCATAATGTATGATCTCCTCTAATAGTTGCAGTGATATGTTAACGTTTTCTAGTATACCAAACTATTTAGAGGATTACCGATAATTCGGTTAAAATTGGTCCCCTGTTTACGAAACGGGGAGCCGCTGCCATGTCGCGCAGTGGCCCCCCATTTTAATCTATTATCGACTGAACTAGCCGGTAACATCCACGAAATGCCCCAATTTCTCTAGGAGGCCCTCCGCGTCTACTTCGGCTTGCCGGCACCGTTCCTGCATAATTGCTTGGTGCGTCAAGATTAGCCGGCTGAGTGTCATTGGCGACAGTAACCAGCGTAATTTAAGCTCTTGTTCATAGGGCTGCAAAGCCATATTGGCCTCAATATCCATCAGTAGGCTCTCGTCCATCCCCAGAATGATGGCCGTCTCGGCTTGAGACAAGCCTAACTTTTGTCGTGCCACGCGGATTTCTTCCGGTTGCAAGAAATTATACTTTCGCCGGTAAATCGCAAAGTCCGTTCGAAAGTTATAGTCCGGATCGTCAACCGGCTCTAAATACTCCTCTTCGTCATCCACATCCGCAGTGGCGGGTACCCAGTAACGGTGCGTGTTCGCAATGGGTTCACTAAAAATCGTAATGCGTTCTTCAACCTCAATGACTTTAAATTCGACCGGTGCCCCCGTGATATCCGGATGGCTGACCTGCGCCACAACTTTAACCATGTCGCCAACTCCCCTTTCAAACCCCAACCATCGTCTGCTTACATAAATTCGCTAATATTCTGCAAACGTGGCCGCTTTTCAACGTCCCCATTACTATACCGGATTTTTAGGGCTGAGTCGTGGATGTTGGCTTACAAATAAAGTTATATGAAAGCATCGTGCTAGATACCGTTAACACAAGGTCCACTGCATAGAGTACGTAGCCATTTCGAGATATTTATTCCAAAATAAAAGTTCTTAGATCGTCTGATCCAAGAACTTTTTGACCGTTTAAAGTGAAAGGTTTAGCACATCTAGCAACTCATACAGTGTAATGGTTTGAACATCAAACTGATTGGCTACAGCATTGATTTTAGGTTCTCTTTTGGATAAGCTCCCAATCTCTGGCAGAGTTGCTCGGCCATTACCATCCATCGTGACAATCGTCTGCTGATTGACTTTGGCCGTGGCGATTAACCAAGGATCTGCTTTATCCGGATCTTGCCAAGTTGAGATTCCGGCTGGACTCCAACGTTCAGAATCCCCCAGCCAATCCATAATATCGCTGTAAACTGCCATGATTTCAGGGCTTGGTCCAATTTAACTTTGCTTAAACGTGTTCTGCGTCCAAGCAACCAGATTATCCGGATATAAGATCTCATGATAAACAAACGTTGTCATCTTAACGTGACCATTCTTCGCAAGAAAGGCCCAAACCGACTTGAAAACTTCAGGCCGATACCACTTTTTATGCGCATCTATTAATGAATTAGAGTCAATTAAATAGTCCATATAATCACGCCGTCCCTAACAGTTTGTCCACAGTCGCATCATAAGTCTTCAACGTCACTCCCAACATAGATGCTGCCGTAGCGATTGCCATGTTGCCACTAGATTCACGATTAATCACTGCGTTGGCAAACCGGCGATCGACACGTGAAAGGGCCGTATTGTAAAAATCACCACCCGATGATTTCTTTTTTTGTTTCAAGTAACGCTGCTGCTCATCTTGCGCCCAATCAACCAGCTTCTGATCGTAAATTCCGATCGATCGTAGCCGAATCGCCGTGGCAACCAGACTGGTATGAAACTTACGTGATACATGTTTTAAATTGTCTTCGGCTGAACGCGAATCCTTTATTTCTAATCGAAGCTTCTCCTCTGGCATGAGAATATTAACGGTTACTTGGTTAATCCACCGTTCACTCGCCACATCATCCTCCAGTGAAGCATTGAGGACTTCACTGCGACCAAGCAACGTGTGAACCAACTCATGAACCAAAGAAAAGATCTTGGCTTTCTTGCTATCTGCACCGTTAATAAAAATTAAAGGAATAACCTCATCAATGAGCACAAATGCCCGAAATTCATCAACATTTAACGATCGATGCGTATTGGTTCCAACAATCCCATTCTGCATCACCATAATCCCCAGCTTGCTAATTTTAGCTCGCAGATCATTAAAGAAATCATCATCGCCCAGGGATTGTGTAAATATGTCTGACAAGTTCAGCAATTTCGAAATATTCTGAGCCACCGCCCCTACACGCATGTCTTCGTTGATGCTTTGTGAGAGTTCAAACCGTGCTTGGCCATCTTGTCCTAACAAATATTCCTTCATCCAAGCTTGCCGTGATTCCATTGCATGGATGGTGTCAATCAATCGTCGACTTGGCTGCACCGCAACGTTATTAATCGTCCTGAACTTAACGAATGTATTCTTTTCCTCGGGAACTTCACTCTTAAAGAAGTAATTAAAGGGAATCCGGGTGTCCCGGCTAAAGTTTTGAACTTGTTTGAAGGTAGGGAAGTCATGGTCGGTCTTAGGGGCTTCCCACACATCCAAACGATACTTCCGCCGTAGTTCATCCTCGGACTTTTCTCCATTCGCAATTGCCCATTGAATCACCTTACGACTGACTGGGACTCTTAACGTCGTCATCACACTTCCTACCCCCTTTCGCTTAATCTTCCCCAAGTTTAGCATATTTTATCCAATTGAGCTGGGGAAATACTCCGCTTAATTAGACGCTCATCATAGATGGTATAAGGGGTATAATTTACGCCTAACGTACTCACCGACTATCACCTAGAACTTTTCACAACCACCTAAACGAGATTGAATCTGACATTTAGCTTAATCAAAACTAAACAGGTACACCTCTTTTTTACATTTAACGTTAAACAATCCATCCGTTTAACCAATCATGGAACCCAGCTGTCGCAGTCCTGTAACTTCTTTCTCTCTGTATGTTGGCTAACCCGAAATCCCCTCACAATAAGCTAGCCAACCCCGTGATAACCACATCCCCACAAACTCCCCCCGCTGGCTAAATATCGGCCAATCCTTTGCTATACTGACCCTTGTTAAGCGCGACTTAACCATTCGAAAAAGTAAGGGAGATACTGCTATGCAAACAAGCTTAAAGAAATCACTTTACGTTGGCTTGGCGGCCCTGAGTTTTGCTGGGATCGCTTCTGCCACTGCGACGACTGCTTCAGCCAAATCTTATGCGACCGCGGGCACCTATACGACTTTAAAGACGGCTGCCACGTCACGCAACGTTGAAGTCAATGGAACCAATGCCCTTTATTCCAAACCGGGAACGGTCAAAGGCGCCAAGGTGGTCGCCTCCAAGACAACCATGAAGAAGTTGGCTGCTTCCACAAAGTCTGCCAGTTACTTCCGTGCCTACGGTCAAAAGGTCACTAACCGTGGTTCGGTCTACTACAAGGTCGTTTCCATGGATGGCAAGTACCGCGGCTACATCTACGGCGGGAAGACGGCTGGGACCTTTGCCGGCGGCATCAAGTCAGCCAATACCACCACCGCAGCGACAACGCCAGCAACCAAGACTTATTACTTAAAGAACCCAGGAACCAGCAACACCTTATGGACCGCACCGAAATACACGCAATACAAGGCGACTAAGGTCATCAACAGCACCTCTGCGCTGGCCTCTGATTCCTTCACCGTGGATTCTGCGGTCACTAAGACCAAGGAAGGCTCCCTGTACTACCACGTGACCGATAACAACAATACTAAGATTTCCGGTTGGATCTACGCGGGCGCCTTACAAACCGGTGAAAACAGCACCATCACGAGCGCCAAGTCGATCACGGTTAATTACGTCGACAGCTCGACTGGCAAGAGCGTGAAGAGTGGCGTGTTAATCACCGCTTCTGATGCCAAATCCGGTTCGACCTTAGGGACCACGGACGCTGCCAGTGTAAATAGCGATATTGCTTCTTCAACCTACTTGCCTGCAGGGTATAGCTTAGCCAATTCATCCAACACCTACGTCTCAGACACCACGACTTGGGGCAGTAGCGTGACGGTTCCCGTTACGGCCAACGCCGACGCCGGGATCACCATTGCCAACTCGTACGCCTTGAACGCCACGACCGGCGCTTCCGATAAATTAACCACCACGGATGCCTTAGCTTCCGATGGCAGTACGTCTGTCTCGGCTGCCCAATCCAGCTTCACTTCGGATTACCAAGGTGTTAGCGGTACGGTCGCTTCTCAAAGTGGCCTGACCACGGCCTTAACGTCGGCTAAGTTGAACACGATCTACGTGCCCGTATACGAATCCGATGGGACCACGCAATCCACAAACTCAGCGGGTAATAAGCTCTACACGAAGTACACGTTGAATACGTCATCATTGCCGACCGGCATTACGTTCGGCAGTTCTTCATTAACCTTGAACTACAACGCAGCCGGAAGTTACGCCTTGACGGCCGGTACCAGCACCATGACCGCCGAATAAGCTTTACCGATAAAACAGCTTGATTGCTTAAACACCTTGAGACTGTATCCTGCCTACCAGATTTAAGGGAAGCTGTCGCATAAGCGGCTTCCAAACATAATGAATAAAGGCGAAAAACTAGAATTTAGTTTTTCGCCTTTTTGATGTCTGCTATGCTGTTTAAAACCTAAATTGACCGCTTGGGGACCATTCAGAACTCAACAAATGAGCTTTGACTTTGGTTAAATCGATGCGCTGATCGTTCTTACTGACCATCACCAGGAAATTTCGACCACGTAGACGAACTGGATATTTTCTCGAACGATCCAAGCTTGCCCGCCCCGTACGCCGAATGACAAGATTATAAACCGGCATCTGTGCGACCTGTCGGAGATCATCCTGATCCGAGACGACCATATCGAGAATGTGACGTAACCACTTCATGCCACCCGTAAATTGACGAGCAGTGTGCGTATTCCCCATACCCTTGGTGTCCTTGACCTCAATTTGAAAGATGGCTTGATCAATAATTGTACAGTCGTTGTCCATGCCATGACCTCGTTTGGTACCCACCAGATAACCGGCCTTCGCTTTAAAATCCTCAATTCGAAAGACCACGCCATGAGATCCACTCACCTTAAATAGCAAATCAAAGGCATACTTTTCCTCTTGAATCAGTTGCGTCACCATCTGGCCGTGATCTCCGGCAACGTAAACCTCGTCAACGATAAATTGATTGAACGCCGAGAAATAGGCATCATTCATCCGTCGAGCCTCCATCATCTTCTAATTGGTCCAGCAACTGATAATAGCGCTGGTTAATTTGATTCGTGGTGTGATCGAAGTTTTCAAATTCTTCGCGTTCGGTGATATCGCCTAGGTCTCTAACACCAGTAGCTGTGAATTCATAGACTGAGACCTGTTGCGTGCTACCTAGATGCTGTGGATCACTAATCTTTGACTGGAGAACTTGATTGACCAATTCTTTGACAAAGTAGTCACTATGCGTGGAAACCACTACCGGCGTTAACTTCATAGCCAAACCAAACAGAAGGTCAGCCACAAGCTTCTGTCGCTCCGGATGTAAATTCATTTCTGGTTCGTCCAGTAATAAATAGCCCATGCCCTGTTTTCTCAAAAATAAGTCAAGTCCAAATAACGACTTCAGTGATGAGGAGACCAAACTAAACTTAATGTTACGAGCTGCCTGATCATTCGCCAACTGATACTGAAGTTGATTATGATCTTCGTCATAGGAGAACTTACCAGGAATCAGTTCTGACAAAATCCTTTTTCCCAATTCAGAAACGTTTTGACCATAATCCTGTGTTAGCAATCCCAATGATCCATTCAAAAAGCGAATGTAAGCCTCGATAGGGTAAGGATACCGTTCCAGCGAGGTTGGCTGTTCTGCAGGATTTGATAAATTTTCGTTAATCAATTGTGAGTTTATTCGGGTTCGAAAGACGTTGATTCCAATTCTCTCCGCCGGTAAGTATACGCTCTGATACATATTACCGACTAAGAAGTTGGCAATGACACGATCAATGCGTTTAGCAACGGCATCTAGTGACATTGCAGTTGTCGAACTGGTTGTGTCATCCACGACTTCTTCCTTGTTGGACAGCTTGAGTATTCCCCTAGTCTGATCACGTTCCGCACGAAACCGGTAAAAACCGCCTTGTCCCTGAGCGAATTTGTCACGATCGGTATAACCCCAAAGCGTTCCCGCAATGGTCATATCTTCCGGAAAATCGCTAGCCGCTATTTCAATCTTAGTGACACCTGGCTGGTAGAGATCCTCATCTTTAAAGAACGACTGAAAGTAAGTTCCCTCCGTATTCAACGCATTGAATTCAGCAATAATCTTCTTAACCAGCTTTTGTCGATAAGCAACGGTTGGAATCTCAGCATCTCCCTGTGCAATCAGTTTATGTAAATCATCCAGCGTAAATAAATTCGGCTGAAAGCTAGTCTCCAACCAATTACGAAAAGCAAAGACCGCATAAGCCGCCAAAGTCTTGCCCATGCCGTTGTTTCCAATGAACACGGTTAATTTGTTAAGTGTGATTGTCGCGTCCTTAATTGGACCGAGATTCTGAATTCTCATGTGCTTTGCCCCTCACTCACCATGGTGATTGATTCAAAAGTTGAAACGTTTATTTGAGTTCAAGTATACCATTAATCCCCTATCAGTTCTGTAACGCTACTAGCAATCATAATCACTCAGCTCATATTAATTAGGATAGTCACCATTTCTTTCAGTTATGCTGTTTCAGCATAACATGGTAGTTACCGATTCCCTAGAACTATCGTTTTGAACTAAAACTTTTCACGACCCGCAACCAAACGAAAAAGTGGTACCGCTCACTGACAAGTACCACTCTTCACTGTTATTCAATTAATTCGGATAATTAAAGTAAGGTTCAGTCTCCGCATCTGTAGGTTCGATAACATCTGGTAACGGTAAACGTTGCTCAACCGGCAATAATGGTTGAAAAGCTTGATGCGGCTCGTCTTGATACCAGTAAGCCGTTGATGCGTAATCATCAGATCGATGATTGGCATGACCATGTTCAATCGTGACCTTAATTGACTGATCGAAAGTGATGGGATCTTGGATATGATAGTGATAGTACGTAACTTTACCACTCCAGTTAGGGCCACCGCCTAATATAATGCCGAAATATGGCGAGTTATACTCTTGCGTTGGGCACCATGAGGTATTGAAGTAGTCTTCCATCCCCGTTCCCTTCAAAGTTGGCGTCTTATCACCATCAACGAAGATCATATCATCGCCTTCACCATACCAATTCCATTTCTGCGTAAATCGTAGATTATGAATGTTCAGATTGGTCCCGATATATTGACCAGACCCCTTAGCATCTAAAATAACATAATTATCTTGTCCTGCTAGATTCTTACCGCCAAATTCAAACTCGGCATTGTTTTTTTCATTACCATTGGCAGCATCCTTCGTAAGTTCCCGATGCCACTGCGCGTGGAACCGCATCGGATTAGTTACTTCATCCAAGGCAACATAATCGATATAGAAGTAAAATTTCAAATCAGAAGTGGCTTGATCCTCCACTTCAATTCGGGCCTTCTTAAACGGCATCGGTAAATAACAATTCAACGCCTGACCATCTTCCGGTGCCATCTGGAATGGGGCCGAAACGAAGTTTTTCGTTATGCCATGTCCCATTCCAAAGAAATCGCCAATTGGTGCTTCAACACTTGGCTCTTCTTCATCATCCCAATACATTCGTAAAACAATTTTCCGATACAGATAAGCTTCATCTCCACTTAAACCAACCATTGTCATCCAAATATGGTTAATCTTACCCGGCTCTTGGTGATCGAAGACGGTTAGTGTCTTCCCTGCTTCCAATGTGAAATAATCCTTATTTCCACCACTCCGGTCATAGCTTGATTCCCGAAGACGTTTACCTGGTTGCTTTTGATCAATATTTGCTAATTCTGTCATAATTTAATATCCTCCTTTAAGCGTACGTCAAACCGCTAAATCTGCATCGTCACTTCGTTGATGGTAGAAGAAATAAAAGACGCCAAAGCCGATTGCGACTGCCATTAGGACAAACGCGCCAACTGTAATCGGTGCCCGGAATGATTGCGTCCCAAAGATCGCGGCCACCATGCCTAAGAAGTAGTGGGGTAAATAGTTTCCAGTACTCTGGAACACATTTTGAATGGCCGAAACAATCGCAGCATTTTCGTTATTCGCACATGCCGCCGTCTTCATGTAGAACGACGATTGCATGGTTCCAATACCGAGTCCTGTTACCACGGCGCTAGCATACAGCATCGGGAGGGTATGTGACATCGAGATCATCAGCGTCCCAATACCGAGAATTCCGGTACAAACTGTAATTGTGTAATCCTTAAAGAACTTATTGATAAACCCAAAGGATAAGGCGGCAAACATCGCCACAAAGGTCGCAGTAGAAAGGACTTGAGCTGTCGTCTGGGCATTCCCAAGGTGTTCTGTAATGATGACACTTGACAGATTTACTTGATAAACGGTCTGCATGATGGCACAAATCAACAGGAACAAGACAAATACGTAGAGTCGTTTGGGTACCGTTCGAATAGACTTGCCCAATGATTGCTGTTCTGATAATGGCTTAACTTTAGGCTCTGGTAAGAAGAGCAGAAGTAACCCAAAACTCAGTAACAAGACGAAGTAAGCCGACCAACTGATTTTGATTGAAACTCCTACAAGAATTCCAACCAGCATTTGCAAGCTAATGATCGACAAATTTTTGACAACTTCCCCGATACCAAACATAAACGCTCGCTTCTCACCAGCAAATAAATCAATAATTAGAGCATTCCCCAGTGGGAATAGAAGCCCCAATCCAAATCCTAAGACAACTCGAGCCACAATCACCGTGGAGAAAGTCGTCAAAAACATTGGTGCAATCCCACCCAGAATGATCAACGTAAAGGAAATACTCAATGTTTGGCGATACTTCCAACGCCGACCAGTCAGAATCCCGGAAATAATGGCTGCGGGAATCGAAGCTAAGTTGGGAATCGTGATTAATGAAGCAATTTGTTCGTGTGTTACACCCGGATAGACCGCCGTCAGGTTCTGCAAGGCTGGATCCATCACGTTGGCCCCTACACAAGCAAAGTAGATCTGGAAAACCCCAATGGCCGTCAGGATCATCTTCGTTCTACCGCTAAATCGATTCGTAAGCATAAGTTAATCCTCCCGTGGCTAGTGACCCAGCTTGCTGTATAGAGCGCCAAATGCCTGGCAAGCTAACACATCAGCCGATTCTCGATTGTTCGTTCCAAAATTATTCCAAGCACTCGGCCGGAAAAGCTGTTGATCTGTCAAATTATGCATAATCACTGGAATTCTCAGCATAGCCGCTAACGTAATCAGTTCTTCACCAATATGGCCATACGAGATTGCCCCATGATTCGACCCCCAGTTATTCATGGTGTCATAGACACTTGTGAAGGCCCCATGTCCCGTCAAACGTGGTGCAAACCAGGTTGTCGGCCAATTAGGATCGGTACGGTTATCTAACTGTTGCGTCACGTCATCTGGAAGAGCCACCGTGTATCCTTCCATGAATTGCAGGGTTGGTCCTACTCCTGCAACCAAATTCAACCGCGTCATTGTCACTGGCATTTTAGCTTCTGTCACAAACCGAGAAGAAAAACCACCACCGCGGAAATATTCCGTATCCCCTGGGCACCATTCCGTCGCTTCTAATAAAGCGCTTTCATCTTCATCCGTTAACCGCCAAGGCTCCTTGACAATCGCCTGACCCTCTTCAATTTCACGTCCGCTGTAATCAATTGCTGCGGCACCAGAATTCTTCAAATGAATGATTCCGTCCTTAGCTAAGCCGGTCAGTTCATATCCGGTTGCTTGTTTGACACTTGCTGGACTCCAATACGTTCGTACATCCGCAAAGAGCTGCGCTTTATTACTAAGTAAGTGGTTAAACATCATTGAAACAGCATTCAGACTATCATTTTCGGTAGCTACCAGATAAGGTTCCCGTGGGCCATTCCAATCAAAACTACTGTTGAGCCACGCTTCCATAAAATCACCGTTCGGGAAATGGTCAGTCCATTGTCGCTGCCCCTGAAAACCTGCGATCAGTGCGTTATGCCCATTAGATTCCTCGATATGGTTTTGCTTTGCCAATTCAGGGTTGCCAACCATCAAGTCCTTAGCAATCAAGCTCATCTTAATAACAAATTCCCAGTCGGCAGCTTGTTGCTCCGGCGTTCGCTTGTGAGCATCATCGTTCTTATCAAATCCAGTTGGACAGTTTTGTTTAACCCATTTAAAGGCCTTATCATACTCGGTATGATCATAGATGCCCTCATCAATCCGCCGAATAAATTCACTCATATCAATGGATTCTAGCCGCATGCCTAAGTAGTCGGTCAAGAACTTCGTGTTTACATCGGACCCCCCAATCCCCATGGCGATGCTTCCCATTTGTAGGTAAGATTTGTCCTTCATCAAGGCCACTGCCAGACCAGCTTTAGTGAACAGCTTAAGTTTACGTTGAACGTCTTCAGGAATTGTGTTGTCATCAAGCTCCTGAACGTTTTGACCATAAATAGGGAAAACATTGATGCCCAATTGATCATGAGCCGCTTTCGCTGCAGCTAAGTAGACAGCACCGGGCCGTTCACTCCCATTGAATCCCCAAATGGCTTTGGGCCGACCAGGCGTCATGTCAATCGTCTCATAGCCGTAATCCCAACACGGTGTAACACTGATGGATAAACCAACATTTTGAGTTTTAAACTTATCCTCACATTGAGCAGCTTCAGCAACTCCCCCAATTGTCGTATCGGCAATGATGCACTGCACCGGTTGACCGTTAGGATATCTCAAATTACTCTCCAAGAAATTTTTAACTGTGGTCGCCATTGCCATTGTCTTCTCTTCCAGTGATTCGCGAATACCGAACCGGCGACCATCAATGATGGGACGAATTCCAATCTTCGGTAACTGACCAACTAATTTATCATACATTGTGTCATTCACTCCTTTTGATATTTTTAAAAATGAAACGTTTCATTTATGTGTCAAAAAAATTTTTTAATTTTTTTTGACGGACTCACCAATCACTAATGAAGCTTGTAATTTGACCAACTTGGGCTGAGTCGCACCTTGACCTCGTAACCGTTGTAACAGACATTGCGCAACGGCATCACTAATCTCCTTGAGCGGTTGTTCAACAATCGTCAAGCTAGGGCTAAATAATGTGGAAAACAGAAGATTGTCGAAACCGACGATCGAGACGTCTTCTGGAAACGATAGTTTTAATTCCTTAAGTGCCCTGATTACGCCTAACGTGATATCAAAGTTAGTCGCAAATATGGCTGTCGGACGATCGGGTAAAGCTAGTAGTTGCTTCGTGGCTTCATAGCCATGCTCCAAGGAGTAGTCTCCAGTTCGTACGTAAGCAGGATTGACCGTAACCTGATGTTCTGTCATAGCTTGTATAAATCCGCGTTTACGGTCGGTCGATGTGCTCAGCGTATCCGGCCCTAAAATAATGCCAATTTTCTCGTGTCGTTGTTTCAGTAGATAATCTGTTACCTGGTGAGAAATTGCAAAACTATCAATAATGACGGTATCACACTTCAGGTGATCAATCGTTCTATCGACTAAAACAATCGGCATCTGCTTATTTGCCAGTAACTTTGCATAGTCGTCATTACTGGACCCTGGAATCACGATCATCCCATCCACCATCCGACTGGCTAAGAACTGAAACTTGCTAGGAATCAGATCCGGATCATTGTGGTAACCACAAACGATCAGGCTATAACCATAACGGTATAAGGTTCGCTCAATATGCTCAACCAAATTCGTACAGAAATAATCATCCAAAGCGGGCGTCAAAATCCCAATTGTCTTAGATTTTTTTGTCTTCAAGCTCCGCGCCATCGTATTAACATGGTAATCCAATTGGCGAATTGCTTCGTCTAAAATTTCTTGATTAGCAGACTTAACACTTCCTCCATTTATGTACTTCGAGACCGTCCCAATTGATAGGTGCGTGTACTCCGCGATATCTTTTAAAGTCGAATTCTTCATTGTCATCTGTATGCCTTTCAAAAATAAAACGTTTCATTTTTATGATCTACCTGACCACGTCTTTACTATAACAGATATTTTTAAAAATGCAAGCGCTTTCTTTATTTTAATGAAATCACATAATTTGAACCCGTGTTGCCGGTGCTCAGCTTGGTCGATGCTGAAGAATCCTTCCCATTGGTACGGTGTCGTCAATCCTTAACGATGTCACGCCACCCCACGGCACATTATTAATATATCTATAGACATCGTCACTAATCATGTATTGCCTATAACTATTTTATACCGTATATCATATTTACCAACTTCATACAATAACCATACACTTTCGTAACATCCCCCTGCTATACTTCGTTCTCGTAATCAAGAAAAACAACTTAACAGGAGGATTCACATGAAACGTGCAACGATCGTCAAAACACTAAGCCTCGCCTGGGTGGCTCTTTCATTGGGTAACTTGGGAGCTTCCAGTGCCTTAGCAGCAACGACCGCAACCGCTGACACGGCCCCCATAACCCAAGTGGCCGCCGCACCAGCCAAACAACCCAAGCCGGGCTCACCAGAATATCCCCAATACATAGCCGACCAAATCGCGCAGTACGGGGATGTTAAAGACAAGCTAATTTCTCTTGAAGGCACCCAGAATACCCGCGACATCGAGGGTTACCAGACTGCCGATGGTAAATGGCAGATTCGCCAAAACCGGATTCTCCGTTCCGACAATCTCAGTAAATTGACCGACGCCGATGCCACTAAATTGGCTCAGGATCATCACGTCACATCCATCGTGGACTTCCGGACGCCGGGTCAACAAGCGAAGCAACCGGACAAAACTATCCCTGGGGCAACGCTCACCAGTATCTCTGTGTTGGGTTCCCTCGCCGATACGAACGGCAAGGGTGACGGTGAATTCTACAACTGGCAATTGGAATTCGGCTATTTCGCGGTAAAGGGCTATCATCAATTCTTAAATATGATGCTGACGAACCCGAACGCCACGCTCTACCACTGTAGCTCCGGTAAGGACCGGACCGGGATTGCGACCGTCCTGATCATGTCAATTCTGGGCATGGATCGGCAGACGATTATCAAGGATTATCTACAGTCCAACCAGACCGGCCGCTTCGTGGATCGCGCATGGCTGATGGAATACTATCGTGAAATCTTCGCACGCTACGGCTCCATGGAAAAGTACATCACGGAACTGCTGGAATTCTCTCCAGCCCAACAGGAACAACTGCGGGCAAAATACCTGGTCTCAACCGATGGTAAACAAACACCCTACCCGGGAGCCAGCACGTCCACGCCAACTTACCCCGCTGCGCCGGTAGCGCCAAGTGCCCCAGCACCAGAACCGGCTCAGCCTGAACAACCGGCAAAACCGAACAAGCCAACGAAACCCAATAAACCAAGCAAACCTAATAAGCCCCAAGCTTCTAAGCCTCACAAGAAGCCCAAAGCTAAGGTTGTTTCGATGAAGAAACTCCACACCAAATTCACTTACCGAGTGAAGGGAAACAAGAAGCTCTTCAAGGATGTTTACCTCAACAAGGTCTTACGTAAAGCCCCAAAGAAGTCGGTGAAAAAGTGGCAATTAGTCAAGCTCGCTAAGGTGAAGACTAAGAGCAAGATCACTTATCACTATCAGATTAAGGATCGCGCCGGACATAAAGCCTGGGTGATGAAGCAACATATGGTTAAGGTTAAATAGATCGTTTTGAGTGACGCTCTGTGGTTGGGAGCGTCACTTTTGACGTTGTACCAAAAATACCACGTTAGATTGCCTGCATGATGCGGCACACCTAACCTGGCATATAACTCAAAATATATTGGATTTAATCTTTAAAATGAGTTTTAACATTTAGACAGCGTTCAGAAAGTATTAGCTCACAATCTCTTTTTACTCTGAGAACTGTCCCACTGCAAATTGGGAATAATCGGATAATTATTCGCTTCAGTAGAAAGTTGCGTGCTCACTAATATAAATTTATTTGTTAAAGTCCCGCTAATTCTGTTAAGAAGCGCTTTAACATCCTCATCTGGTTCCACCATTTTAAACTTATCTTCGAACTTTTCATCAATTAAAAAGATTCCGGAAATTACCGTTGATATCTTATAACCATTTTCTTGATTTTTAATAGGAAGCGAGGCTCGAATATATATTTTATTTTCTTCCGTAATATCTTCAAGCTTATTAATCTTGATAGCATCGCTTTTATTAACATTCTTTTCTGGGACTTGCTCAGTATTCGAACCAGTTACTTCAAAGTTTAGACTTTCTAGTCTCACCTGAACAACGCCAATTTCATCACTCATATCAGACACTTGTTATCCCTCCCTGTAACAGTTTAGGTAACTGTGTTGTATCAACCGATTTGATATTCGAATCTTTGTCATCTTGCGCTTGTCCAACTCCAATACTGTATATATTATATATATTTGTTTGACTACTGAGTTTACGTGACGTCTTGAACAGTCCTTTGATTCTTGACTCTAAATAACTAGTAACTGATACCCGTTCGCTTCTGGATTCCAACAACTCATTGATATAAGCATTTAGACTAACGTCTTCTCGCTTCGCTTGAAAATCCAACTGGGCATGCAAGCTTTTCGACATACGTAAGGTAACTCTGCCCGAAAATTCTTGCTCTCTTTTAGGTTCTGGAATAGATTCATGTGCTTCAATATTCGCTAAAAACCAAGCGCTTTTGGCATCGTCAAGACTTTTTCTAAGCTCCTCTTCAGTATTTTCATAAATTTTAAAACCAGGTAAATCGGGAATCGATAGCTGGAAATACTTTTCTCCATCATCTTCAGTAATTGGAGTAATAACAAAAGAATAATCTAATCCCATATAATAATTTAGATCTTTCATTATTATTTATCCTCCTCTTGTGCTTCAATTTTATCGACAAATTCAAGTATTTGACTGACATTATATCTTTTCAGTGCTTGATGGGCGTGACGAGGTAAAATAATTGTATCACGTATCCCAGAATGCTTCACGGCATAATGTGAGCCACCACTATTATTAGTAAACACGCATCCATAATGTTCCAAAAATCTTTTTGCATCCGCGAAAGTCAAATCTTTAGGCACCGGAACGTTATTAAATCTTGCCGCTAGTTTTTCAAATGAACTGATTGTAATCACCTACGCACCGTATATAGTGTCATCTCACTGCTGTTGTAATCATACTATCAATCTGATAGAAAAATCAAGAATTAACTGTAAAACAAAAGAATATCCACCGATCCGACAACCTTTCCACTATTGTCTTAAAGGTATTTTCTACAACTCTCTAGCCACTACCAATTCTGATTATGCTCGCCCCAGCATAACATACTACCTTGCAAGCACCTAGCACTATCGTTTCACTCATAAATCTGTTGCATCGAGCAATGATTGTCCGTTGTAAAAATCCACCGGCTGCGGCTCACTGCATATCAAAAAGGCCCCAGACCATTCGATCCGGGACCTTCATACATTATGCAATCAATTATGTTAAATCTTAGTAGTTAGTCACACCGCTGTTAGTGGCATCAGGTAAAGCCGTTGCGACCGTTGCTTGTTGGTCAAAGACGGCAAGAATGGTATCACCGTATTTAGCATTACTATTCGCTCTTGCAGTCTTATCCGCACTGTACGTGTAGGTAATGTAGTAGCTTTCACCACTCTTAATCGTGGTCGACTTAGAACTATCAGCCGTATTAGCAAACGTCATATTAGACGTTGCCTTCAATAGCTTGGAGTAAAGTGGCTTGGTGAAGAAACTATCAGTGACCGTCTGAGTCTTCCCATTAGCTGTCGTCACAATGGCATCATTGCTGTTACCCGTCAATTCAGCCGCTTGGGCCGCCGTAATAGCTGGCTTGCCCTTAGAGAAATCGTTAGGGTTCAATTGATTCCCAGCTAATACACCATTGGCAGATGGTAAGTAGAACGCGATCGTAGACGTTGCTGCCTTGTAGACACTGATCGTCACGGTCCCACCGTAGACGGCCTTAGCAGCCTTGGTGGCTACAGCCGTATCAGATACCTTGTAACCAGCGGGTGTGTTCGTGGCATCGTTGATGAAGTCAGTAACTGTTTGACCAGCCATATTCTTATCAGTTAATTGAACTGGATTATTTTGCTTTGTGTTCTTCGTCGCCGTCACAAACGTAGAAGTGCCAACAGAGTTCCCATTTGAGCCCACGTAGTTGATGGTGACACTGTTGTCAGCCGTTGCCTTAGCATCAGAAGCCTTCAAAGCCAAACCACCCAGACTTTGGGTCGTGGCATCTGCCTTGTAGCCCTTGCCAGCGTAAATCCAGCCAGCAATGGAATTATCTTGATCATCAGTCACGTAGTAGTATAAGCTACCTTCACGCGTCTTCGTCTGGGCCTTAGATACCGTAAACGTATCCTTAGAACCTGCACCGTACAGGCTAACACTCTTGGCCTTGTATTGGGTGTTCTTAGGTGCCGTCCAGAGACCGTTCTTCTTAGCGTTAGCCAAGTGGTAACCGGTCGTCTTAGCTGGCATTGCGGCTGTTTGGGTCGTGTCAGCGGATTGAATCCCACGGGCAAACGTGGTCGTGCTCCGGCCACCGTAGATGTAACCACGGTACTTACCATTCATGGAAACAACTTTGTAGTAAACCAGGCCCTTGTTGGTCTTGGCTACCCGGTAAGCCCGGAAGTAATCAGCGGACTTCTTGGAGTTCGCCATCTTCTTCATCGTTGACTTGGAAGCCACGCGCTTAGCACCTTTGACAGTACCAGGCTTGCTGTATAAAGCATTCGTCCCCGTTGCTTCAACGTTGCGGGTTTCGCCGGCCGTCTTTAAAGCGACATCAGACGTCACCTTAACCTTGGAAGCGGCGCTAGCTGTGGTGTTAACCGTGGCAACGGCTCCTAAACTCAATACTGCTAACCCCAGATACAGTGAGTTCTTCAAACTACTTTGCATGTATTTTTCTCCTCCGATGGAACATATTTGTTGTGAAAGATTCACAACAGCCTCTAGTATACCAGGAAAGTACGAGAAAACAGCCCGGATTGGCGAGCTTTAGCAAAACTTTAGGTCCACCAAAATACAGCAGTTACCTCTCTCAGATATACCTAGAATCTGTAAAAATTATCTTAAATGTTACTTTCGATAGATTATCACTAAAAAGATAAGCTTTTATAAGAAAAATTGCTTGAAAGTATCCATTACATCATACTTCGTATAGTACTCAACTTACGAAGCAAACAGATTCACTTTCGGATCAGCCTTTTCCCCCAGATAATTACATATCATGATTTAATAACACAAATAATCATAGATCATTAAGTTCACGCGACAGCAATTCAAACGTACTAAAAACTATTTCCTGAACTACTTTTTGACAGTTAACAACATCAGCTTCAGATATTGAAGATCTTGCCAAAGATTCGTTTTGAAAATCCGCTTGATGGACAATCTGGTTTCGTCGAGATGCAATTAAATCAATAGCTACTTTTAAATCTATTGAAGAGTTACTGGAATTACAGATTGCAGTCCACTTATGCCTCTGTGGCCAAACAAAGGATAAACTATCAGCAATATTTCGAGAGTTCTGCATGGAATAGTTAGCAAGTTTATCGATAAACTTATCGACAAGGTCAGAGCTATTCTCCAAAGAACTAAATGAACTAAAACTAAACTGTGTACTAGAAATTCGGTCGGTTAGTTTATTTTGAGCAATTCGATAAGCGATACCATCAATAATCACATCATGAAAAAACTTATCCATTGCTGATACGATTTGAACCCATTGCCAGCGCAATAAATCTGAATAGTCAATTGATACCTTTTGATCTTTTAAGAACGCGACTATGGTTTTAGATTCCTGTAGGGTATTTATATTATCCTCGAATAAGCTTTTAGAGTTTGAAGTAAAATGTATCAAAGTTCTGCCAGCTCTTCCATCAAGTAATCTGATAACAATCCAAACGTGGCTTTAATTTTATCACGCTTCTCTGTCATCGAATTCAACGCAGCACCTGACTGTGCAATTTGATCATCCTTCAGATCGAACACTGGCACGGCATATTCATTTGAAAAGGTCATTAGAGCATCGAAGTTCCGGATTTCAGCCAATGTATACAGACTTTCCACGAGATGCTCAGGATAGTCATCTAAGAGCATCTTATTCTTCTTCAGAGCCGGAACAAGTGTTTGACAAATTGCTATCTTAATCTGTTTGATTAAGTCTGTATAAGCATTCGCCGGTTTCCCCTTCATGAGATTAAATCGTTGTATCAAGCTTCCGAGAAAGACATGCCGTGAGTCTGGTAATTTGTATGCCGCAGACTTGAAATTTTCATTGAAATCTGCAGCAACCTTATTCCATCTTGGTGTAACTTTCGCAAGAGTGTTAATTGCCATAACAGAGAATGGATCAGGATTAGTTGGGAGAATAAAGCCATCCGATGACATAAACAGAGTTTGATTAATAGCCCCCAGTCCGGGATTCATATCGATGATAACGATATCAATATTATATTTCTCGGAACAAGCTTGAATGAGATAATAAAAGGACCCCGGCAAATTTTGAAGTGTTGACAACTGCTGATTTTGAAGCAATGCAAAGCTCAGTTGGGTTTCCAACTCAGAAAGGTTCAAATGTCCTGGCAATAAAAACAAGTTACTATTCTTTGTCTGCACGCACTTTAGCCCTGTTATGGGATTAGGTCCTCCTGCAAACGCCGGTTGTACACCATCGTACAAATTATTCTTTTTGGTCTCTTCGTTTGTGTAATAATTTTCAAAATTATCCCCCAAGATTAATCCCGTTAAATTACACTGTGGATCTCCATCCACTAAAAGTACCCGCTTATTTCGGCTTGCTAAATTCCACCCAATATTGAATGCGCTAGTAGTTTTCGATACACCGCCTTTGTGATTGAACATAGCAATTACTTTTGATGTCATAACTTATCATCCTCCACTTGCGAATTCACCTGACAACCAACCATAATTTCACCCCCACAACGTGGGGAATACACTTCTATAGCCTGCTTACTTCTCATAGGCTACTGGATCACCTCTACAACATAGAGATAAATTTATAAATATATTATATAACGTAGTATATGATAAGTACAGAGTCTAGACAAAATTCTTGTTATTCTGAATTAATAACTACTTGAAACTATTCTCCAGGTACACTAAAAAGGCCCTCGAAGTCGCATCCAGCCTCTTCAAAAGGGCTTTATAGTTTTCATATAGATACACTTCAACCGCCATACCCAAGCATTCCTAATGCCGATGCGGAACCGGTCGCCAAATATAATGCCAAACTGACGCAACCAGTAAGATTAGCGCTCCCAATATCGTTAGCCCTAGTCCTGGTCGAAGTCCCGGCGTATGGTAGCTCAACTTGATTCGGTGATTACCAGCCTTGAGTCTGGCCCCAACAAAGCCTTCGTTCACCTTAATCGTCTGCGTCGCTTGACCATCAACCGTCAACTTCCAGCCCGGTGTATAGGGGATCGACGTCGTCAAAATACTGGCCTGCTTCGTCTGCAAGCTTCCCGTGACGTGGTTAGCCGTCACGCGCTGATGCTTCAGGCCATGGTTCTGCAGCGTCTTAATCCGCTGATCGTAATGCCGGTTAAACGGCATCGCAATCAATTTCGCCGACTTAAGCTTAATGTTCTTCGCCGTATGGAACGTGATCTTAACGGTCTTCCGTGCATGAGACGAATAACCCAGATTGATCAGCGCCTTGGTTCTCGGCTCGTAGTCCGACAGATTATCAATTCCCAATTGGGTAAAGTTCTTGGTCGACCCCTTCGTAGACGCCGTGATCCAATAGCTCCCCATGTCCGGGTTCAGTAAGGCCGCCCGCCAGTTGTCAACTTTCGTTAAAGTTGGCCGCGGTTGACCACTCAGGATCGCCGTACTGGCTTTCTCTTGAACCATTTCTTGGGCCGTTTGCCGCCGCGAACGAATGCCATCCAACTGCAGATACAATTCGGCCCCCTTCGTGCGTTGTGGCTGGTCAATCGTCAGTTCATAGGTGAGCTGCTTGCCCTGCGCATCACTACTCAATTGGTGCAATCCCGTTTGATTGGCCCGACGATCCTGCTTTAAAATCTGCCGGTTACGTCCCCACACGTAAGCCAGTGCCGAGCGGTTCTGACGCAGCTTTACGAGTGGTCCGTACTTCTCTACGTCGGCCCGACTAATCTTGCCATCCGCGTCCGTTTTCAGTTGCGGATTCGCGATGTTAGGGCCGTACGTCTGCGATTGCTTACCGTTCAAGATGGCCTTCTGCCCGGCCGCGGCTTGCGCTAACCGGTAGGGAATCGTCTTGTTGGGGCCATCAATCACCTTAGTAGTCTCTGCTTCAACATGGTACTTCAAGACGTGCTTGGGCGACTGATAATTGGCCTGGCGAACGGTCTTATTCCGCTTCACCACCGCCGCCTGTGTCAGACTGCGCTCGCGATCCACCGCGGATAACTGCCGCCACTGCCAATCCGTCAGCACGTGCGTCTGCGCATACACCAATGGAGCATTCAGCTTCGTCGTCAAGATCTGCGTGCCCGTGCCATTCGACAGCCCATAGACAGCCTTCTCGGGATAAACTCGCTTCTGGGCGTGATAGCCATAGGGCATTGCCGCGCCGTCAGCCAATTGGTCCTCGCGAGTAAAGATGTGCTTCACACCCAGTAAATGGTCCAGTGTGCTTCGATTGTCGCCCTGTCCTAGCGGCGAATTCATCGCATATTGAGCGTCCTGAAGTGCTTCGCTAAACCGCCCGACCGAACCGTTTTGCACGGAAAAGTAGGACATGATCCCCGGTAGTTGGTGCGCCATGGTCATATTATTCCCAACTGTCTGAAAAACGTTGTAGGACGGCGTGACATTGACTCGAGAAAAGGCTGATCCGGTGTGAATGCCCCGTTCGGCGCCATCAAAGTAGTCGGCCAGATAAGCCGTCGCATCACCCTGTCGTAATTGTTGATCGGCACGGCCACCGGCCTCAATGTTGTAGTACCCCCACGCATTGCCAATCAGATTCAATCCAACGACGACCCAAATCAACCGTAACAAGGTACGCGAGTGAACGGCAATGCCGGCAATCACGAGTAGCGTCATCACCAGTAAAAAACCGTAGACGACGAAGTTCCGTGGTGGATTGTTGAAGATTAGCCCGTTTCCCACGTAGACGACGAGCAATAATCCCAGGGCACTACCGCCCAACCACCACCCATCACGCGCCGTGAGTTGGGTCAGATGGTCATAAAAGATCATTGTCGCTAGGGCAAACGGCACCGCCGCCAGTAAGAGCCAGCGATTAGAGGGGGTGGAGAAGACGTTAAAGAACGCCGCCACCGCCGGGATCAAGAGCCCCAGGCCAATCGCCACCAGTGTTCCCGCTAAATAACGATAATTCCACCAATGCACCAACACGTAGACGCAACCCAGAAAGGTCAGACTACTGAGCCCCAGAATCACCCAGTAGTTCAGGCTATCGCCGGTCGTCAGGATTGAATTCCCCAACTTGAGGTAATAACTCAACGGATAAAGCTTGAGACCGTTGGCAAATAGGCCGCCCGTTCGTGTTGAATTCAACATCATCAGCGCTGACGGCACCAATAGAACACCCGAGAGTAGTAGCCCACCCATTGCGGCATAGAGGCTTCGTAAGATCACCTGTAGCGGTCGAATCTTCAGCGTACCCAGTCGCCGAACGTGGGCATAACGAATCACAATATAAATGAGGCTACCCAACCCCAATATGTAGGCAAAATAAAAGTTACTGAGAATCGTCAGCCCGGTCATCCCCCCCAGTAACGCCCAGCTTCGGCCCCGCAAGATCCAGTTAATTCCCACCAGTAAAAGGGGGAAGCTAATCATCGGAAGTAGGAAAAAGGGATGGTGATACCCAATCATCAGGGAATAACCGGTGAAGGCATAGGTTAAGGCCCCCATGAGCTGACTCCCCGGCCGGAAATGATACTCGTGCGCCAAGGCTAAAAAGGCCAGTCCACTCGCATAGAGCCGCGCCACGACCATGTAGCCAAAGCCGGCTTCGAGCCACTTGCCGGGCAGTAATGCCAGAATATAAGCAAACGGATCACCTAATACGTAATAGGCTAAGGTGGTCAGCTTGTCGGCCCCAATCCCCAGCGTCCACGACCACCCTACTAGGCCATTGAGCCCGTCTTGGTGTAGGAGTCGTTGGAACTCCTGCATGATGGGATAATGCTGGGCAATCCCATCCATGTCCCAGATAAAGGTCCGCCCAGCTAACCGTAAAATTCCAAAACTCATCGTCGCAAGTACCGCAAAGCAGAGTGAGTAAACCACCCACACGGGAATCCGGTGACTCTTGATCTTCATAAATAAATTCCTCCAAACCAGCGTTGTGTCTCGAAAAATGCAATAAGTTCAGTATAACAAAAAATACCGCCCAATTCGCCAAGCGAACGGAACGGTATTGTAGTTGTAATCTTTATTCTCATCAAAAACAGTTGACAAAAGATATAATCGAGTAGGAGGTAGCCGATTAGTTCGGCTACCGACCTCTCACACCACCGTACGTACGGTTCCGTATACGGCGGTTCAGTAACTTAAGCATTTTG
>NZ_JAAVSC010000012.1 GCF_012641095.1 Lactobacillus sp. HBUAS51381 | reverse complement strand
TTCAAGCAGACCACTTGAAAAATCCCACGGCTGAGACCAAATTTGACTCACTCACGGCTACATGAGGTGTATCGAATTAAACTGGCAGAACGTTGCCACTCCAGCGATCTCATCGCACATTTAGTCGATTTCAACCACTGTAACCGGAGGCAGTCAGAGATGGAGGTAGCCGTGACAGCGGTGTTAGCTGTGCAGCAGCTTACAGCGCGGGACGTGTTTGGAGACTGATGGTCTTTATCAGACTTCAAACCGAGCCGGAGGACCGCTTCTCAGGCCGCAGGCGGTCCCCACAGCGCCGGAATCTCTGGTAGCCGCAGGTGGTCGTTGATGACTAAATTAATGGCGATAGGCCTTACCAGCTGGGGACTGGAGTGTGTTCGTGAACTTTCAACCTTTAATTAAGCAACTTAAAAACCGCGTGCTACCGGATATGTTTCGGTGGCACGCGGTTTTTTTAGCTCAAAGTGAAGGAAAAAGACGGGGCTTAGGCGTTTCGTGAGATGTGATCTAGTTCAGGTATTGGTGAAAGAAGGCGTCCAACTTGTCAAATGGAATCAGATCGCGGTTCTTGCCGCCATCGTACAGGTCGGTATGCACGGCGCCCGGAATTGTCATAAATTCCTTGTTATCGGTGTAGTTAGAGTTGGTCGTCATCTTCTTGTATTCGTCCTTACTAAAATAGTAGGAGTGAGCCTGGTCACCGTGAACCATCAGGACCGCACTCCGAATTTCGTTGGCATACTGGTTGATCGGTTGGTTAATGAAAGACATCGTCCCCGTGACATTCCAGCCGTCATTGGAGTTGACGGAACGGGCGTGGTAGCCGCGGTCGGTCTTGTAGTAGTCGTGGTAGTCCTGAATAAATTGGGGCGCATCGGCTGGGACGGGATCGACCACGCCCCCCGCACGCTGATAAGTCCCGCTTTGATAATCGGCTGTTCGTTGCTGGTTGAGACTGACCTTCATTTGGTGCCGGTCTTCTTCGTTATCGTTGTCGTCGAAGTAGCCGTTAGCGTTGATTCGACTCATATTGTACATGGTCATCGTCGCCGTCGCCTTGACACGGGTGTCCAGCGCCGCGGCGTTTAAGGCCATGCCACCCATACCACAGATGCCAATGATCCCGATCTTTTCGGAGTCGACGTTGGGCTGAACGGAGAGAAAGTCTACCGCCGCTTGGAAGTCTTCCGTGTTGATGTCGGGTGAGGCCATGAACCGGGGTTGACCGGAACTTTCGCCGGTGAATGACGGATCGAAGGCAATCGTTAGGAAGCCCTTTTCGGCCATCGTTTGCGCGTAGATACCGGAAGACTGTTCCTTCACGGCGCCGAATGGCCCACTGACGGCCAGCGCGGCGAGTTGACCGGTAGCGTCCTTCGGGGTGTACATATCGGCGGCTAGGGTAATGCCGTAGCGATTGTGGAAGGTGACCTTTTGGTGGTCGACCAAGTCACTCTTGGGGAAAGTCTTATCCCAAGTCGTCGTTAACTTTAAATTTGCATTTTGCATGTGAATAGCTCCTTCGTTTTCTAGTTAAATTAATGTGTGAGAAAGTCCAATGGCGAAGCTAATGGTTAGCTGGCAAGTTCAGCTTGTCAGTCATCTTCATTAGGCGAGATGTTTCCTTGGCTGTGATTACAGTGTACCGGCAATTGATGATTATGTATAATACTTTATAATAATGGCTACCCATTCATTTTAGCTATATCTGATTTTAGCCGATTAAGGGCGATAAGTGGACGCTGGTAGGCAACGTTTCTTTAGGGCGCGGTGAAACAGGTCAATTTAAAAAGAGTCTGGAACAAAACGCCCAGACTCTTAGTATTTCCGAATTTAAATTGCCGAAACGTGGACCAAAAGGCAGCTGATTCCACATAAAACAGATAACCAAACAATCCAAGCCCGGGATTGTTCGGCTATCTGCCTTAATGCTCACCAGCTAATCGCCTTTTGTCCCACTCTCCAGACGTTCATGTTAGAAAAAATACGGGGGCTTAGGCGTCCGTGCGGTGGCTGGCGTTGATCTCGACGGGGACCTCGTTGTAAATGACGGCGCCGGTCTTCATGGTCAACCGGTCGCTGAGTAGGTTCGTCATGGCCGCGCGGGTATCATCCACGGCTGCTAAATCCACGGCAATGGTCAAGGTGACTTGGTCAGTATAGGCGGTGTCACGAACGGCGATCTTCTCCTCGGTGAGGTAGTGGGTGAGCCGGTCAAAATTAGGATAGTCCACGGTAATCGCAATCTCCTGCTGGCGCACGCGTTTGACCACGCCCACGGCCTCGATCGCCGTGGAAGTGGCGTTGCTGTAGGCGCGGATCAGTCCGCCAGCCCCCAGCTTGATGCCGCCAAAGTATCGGGTGACCACGGCGATCACATTGTGGAGTTGGTTGCGCTGTAACACGGTGAGGATGGGAACCCCGGCCGTTCCCGAGGGTTCGCCGTTGTCGCTTTCCCGTTGAATCTCGTTGTGTTCACCGAGGACGTACGCCCAGCAATGGTGCGTTGCCTTCGCTTCACGGGTGCTGACTGCAGCGAGGAAGGCCTTGGCTTCGTCTTCGGTCGTCACGCGGGCAATGTCGGTGATGAAGCGTGATTTTTTGATTTCAATGGCGTGTTGGCCGGTGGCTTGGATGGTTAAGTAATCAGTTTCCATAAAAAAACACCTTTCTCAAAAATATTTAGCCGCTTTTTACGGAGTTAGGTTCTGTACCACGAGAGGGGCAGAACGTGATGAATGAGTTATCAGAATTCTTTGGCCGGCGGATTCCAGCCAAGGCGGCGATCCCCCAGTTGGGGGCGGGCATGCTTGCGGTACAACCCGTGGGCCAACGTTATCGGTGTCAACGCTGTCAACAGTGGTTAGCCCCCACGGATCGGCTACCTAATGGTGCCTGGTATTGTCGTCAGTGTTTAGAGATGGGGCGACTGACGTCACAGACTAAATTATACACTATTCCGGAACCCAATCGGTTTGCAATCCCGGCGGAACCCATGCTGACCTGGACGGGAACACTCAGTGACAATCAGCAGCGGGCGGCGGATGCGGTTCTTCATTTAGTCCAACGGCGACAGAACCAACTGTTGTGGGCGGTTACCGGCGCCGGGAAAACCGAGATCGTGTATCCGGCATTGGCCTGGGCTCTGGCACGGGGGTGGCGGGTGGCCTGGGTATCGCCCCGAGTCGATGTTTGTCTGGAATTGGCACCGCGGATTCAGCAGGCCTTTCGCACGACTAGCCAATGCTTATTGTATGGCGAGCAGTCGATACCTTACGCGTACAGTCAACTGACGGTCTGCACCACTCACCAGTTGTTGCGATTCGAGCGGGCCTTCGACTGGATCATTGTGGATGAGGTGGATGCCTTTCCCTTGGCCACCAGTCCGCTGCTACAAGGCGCCATTACACGCGCGGAGAAGACAACGGGCCAGCATCTCTACCTGACCGCGACGCCGGGAGAGGCGCTACAGCGGCAGATTCGCCGGCACACCGTGGCGACAACCTACTTGCCGTTACGGTACCATGGGTTTCTACTGCCCCGGTTACGCGTCCGGTTGGCTTGGCGGTGGCGGGAAGCCTTGGCCAAACACCGCCTACCGCCTGCGCTCATTCGGCGGTTACGCGCCTATCGTCAAGCAGGGCAACGGTTCTTATTATTTGTGCCGCACGTTCGTGACCTGACAACCGTCATGGCCGCGCTGCGCCAGGCCGATATTTGTGGTGGGGTCGGGGTGCACGCGGCAGATGAGCAGCGGACGGCCAAGGTACAGGCACTGCGCGAGCAACGGGTCCCCTTCCTGGTGACGACCACGATTTTGGAACGGGGAGTCACTTTTCCCAATATTGCGGTGGTGATTCTAGGTGGTGATGATGGTGTCTTTTCCACTGCGGCGCTGGTTCAGATTGCCGGTCGAGCCGGGAGAAGTGCCGATTTTCCCAAGGGAGAGGTGACCTGTTACGTCCAAAGTCAGACCCGGACAGTGCGGCAAGCGCAGCGGATGATTGATCAGCTCAATCGACAGGGCAAGCAACGGGGAGGACGGTGGCCATGACCAACTGTGTGTGGTGTCAGCAGGCCTTTCAGCCGAGGGTTACGCTGCGTGACATCCTGACGTGGCGGCCACTGCCGGTCCCGCCGCTCTGTACGCGTTGTCAGGATAAGTTCACCCCGATTACGGCCCAACATTGTCCCGCGTGTGGGCGTCAGCAGGAGACGATTGCGGTCTGCCATGACTGTGAACGGTGGGGGACAGCGGCCCTGAGAAACCGGGCGCTCTTTCGCTATGACGCGGGGATGAAAGCCTACATGCAGCAGTACAAATTCCAAGGAGATTACGCCTTACGCAAAGCCCTACAAGCACCGCTTCAGCAGGCTTTAGAGCAGGAAAACTACGACGTCTTGGTGCCGATCCCAATCGATCAACAGACGTGGCTGACACGGGGGTTCAATCAGGTGACCGGCTGGTTGCGCGGTCAGCCCTATCAGCAGGCGTTGGTGGTCAGAGCCACGCACAAGGACCAACCACAATCGGCTAAGACTCGGGCGCAACGCTTACTGACGCCACAGCCCTTTCAGCTGGATCCCCGAATCGCCTCAGACCTGGTCAATCAACGGGTTTTATTGCTGGATGATGTCTACACCACGGGACGAACACTGCGGCACGCGGCGACGCAAATTTATTTAGGTGGTGCGAAAGCGGTTACTAGCCTGACTTTAGCGCGCTGAAGCCGATTAAATTTCGTGAGAATAATTGTTTCTGATAGGGCTTTCTATTATAATAATAGTAAGCAAAGCATATTAGAAGAGTGGTCCTTCTAATGCTGAGCAAACCGAGTTTATCTTGGTTGAAGGGAGAGAAGTTTTATGCTCACATTTAATATTCGTGGTGAAAACATCGAAGTTACTGACGCAATACGGGATTACGTTGAAAAGCGTATCAGCAAGTTGGAGAAATATTTCGACAACAAAGTTGAGGCAATTGCGCATGTCAACCTGAAGGTCTACCAAAACAAGACAGCGAAGGTTGAAGTAACAATCCCACTCCCATACTTGACATTACGGGCAGAGGAAACTTCTCCGGACTTATATGCAAGTGTTGATTTGGTTACCGATAAGCTGGAACGGCAAATTCGCAAGTACAAGACCAAAGTTAACCGTAAGTCCCGGGAGAAGGGCTACAAGAACCTTGACTTCGCACCGGAAGCTACGGAATCGGATCCAGCTGACAGTCAGAAGCTAGAGGTTGTTCGGACCAAGCGCGTTTCGTTGAAGCCAATGGATAATGAAGAGGCCGTCCTGCAAATGGATATGTTAGGCCATGACTTCTTTATCTATGAAGATGCTGAAACGAACGGCATTAGCATTGTGTACCGTCGTAACGACGGCCGCTATGGTTTGATCGAAGCCGACGACCAATAAACCAATAATGTTACTAACGAAGCACTGCCTTGCGTGGTGCTTTTTTAGTGCTCAGCTCAGAATGCTTTGAACCATCCAATACATAGAGACCCCCTAGCCGGCCACGTTTGTTCGTTCACCCGCCCAAGCCCGTGGTCATTAGAGGGACGTTTTTGCAAGGCGCCAATGTCATTTGTAAGATAGGTGTTAGCGAGATTTTCTGACCGTTTGACGGCACATTTCGGGGCTTGCCGGTGTGGCGCAATCATTAAGGGGGTTCATCCATTCGACCAGTTGTCATGGGATTGTTAAGCAACTGTTATGCAAAAAAGCAATACTTTCACTAGGGAATCTGGTAAAATTAATAAGATTACTCCTGAGGTTGGGTGGTCTCGTGATGGTGGCTGTTGAACGATCACGGGATTCCCAAATAGGGGGTCGACACAACAACGCGTGGTTGGGGTAAATTTAGTCAGAGATAATGCGAAAGAAAGCGGTTTTACGGCATTTACATGATTAGAAAAGTTTCATCTTAGCCGGGTTAGTGTTAAAATGTAGATTGATTTATTGTCAAAATAAGTGACTTAAATCCTATCCCTCGCGCGATGCAGCTACCTTGATTGATGCGAGGAATATTCTTGTATAGGGTTTGCGATTTGATTAACTACTCAGATGTCCGCGCCGCAACCGGCGAACGGTCATCATCCGGTTGTTCATGGATGGTGATTCGTTTCAGATAATTTGCGACCACGGTGCCCTTTGGCGTTGTGATTGCGAGCTTCTAATAACACGTTAGAAGTGGTTGACGGCGACTTATTAAAAATGTACTGAAGGGAATTCTCACATGGCAAATATTTTAAAACGATGGGTCGAAAGTGATCGACGGACTTTACGACGCCTCAGTAAATTAGCGGATGAGGTCGGCGCTTACGCTGATGAATACGCAAAGCTTTCGGATGAAGATCTGCAAGCAAAAACGCCTGAATTGAAGAAACGCTATCAGGATGGCGCAACTTTGGACGATTTATTGCCTGAGGCTTTTGCGGCTGTCCGTGAAGGTGCGAAGCGGGTCCTCGGCCTTTACCCATTCCACGTGCAAATTATGGGGGGGATTGTACTTCATGAAGGTAACATTGCCGAAATGAAGACCGGTGAAGGGAAAACCTTGACCGCTACAATGCCCGTCTACCTGAACGCCTTAGCTGGTGAGGGGGTTCACGTGGTTACGGTTAACGAATACTTATCCGCACGTGATGCCACTGAAATGGGTGAGTTGTACAACTGGATGGGCTTGACCGTTGGGTTGAACTCCGCCGAAAAATCACCAGAAGAAAAGCGTGAGGCCTACAAGGCCGATATCACGTACTCGACCAACGGGGAAATCGGTTTCGATTACCTGCGGGATAACATGGTCGTTTATAAAGAAGACATGGTCCAGCGACCATTGAACTTTGCGATTGTCGATGAAGTGGACTCCATCTTAATTGATGAAGCCCGGACGCCATTGATTATTTCTGGTCAATCCGAGGGAACCAGTGCCCTTTACAAACGGGTAGACCGGTTCGCTAAGACGTTGCACGAAAAGGAAGACTTTAAGATCGACCTGGAATCCAAGACGGTGGCTCTGACCGACGTTGGGATTGAAAAGGCTGAAAAGTACTTCAACTTAAAGAACCTGTATGACACGGACAACACTGCGTTGACCCACCATATGGACCAAGCCTTACGGGCGAACTTCATCATGCTACGGGATAAAGACTACGTGGTTCAAGATGGTGAAGTCTTGATCGTTGACTCCTTTACTGGGCGGGTTATGGAAGGTCGTCGGTACTCCGATGGCCTGCACCAAGCCATTGAAGCCAAGGAAGGCGTGGAGATTCAAGAGGAAACCAAGACCATGGCCAACATCACCTACCAGAACTTGTTCCGGATGTACAAGAAGCTTGCCGGGATGACTGGGACGGCGAAGACCGAAGTGGAAGAATTCCGGGAAATTTACAACATGGATGTCATTTCCGTACCAACCAACAAACCAGTGGTCCGGGTCGACGAACCAGACTTGTTGTACCCAACCTTGGAATCCAAGTTCGATGCCGTGGTTAAGGAAATTAAGATGTTACACGAGAAGGGGCAACCGATGTTAATCGGGACCGTGGCCGTGGAAACGTCCGAATACATTTCACAACGATTGGATCAAGAAAACATTCCACACGTGGTCTTGAACGCTAAGAACCATGCCAAAGAAGCCGACATCATTCAAAACGCCGGTCAACGTGGCGCCGTGACGATTGCGACCAACATGGCTGGGCGGGGGACCGATATTAAATTGGGACCCGGCGTGGTTGAAATTGGTGGTTTAGCCGTTATCGGGACTGAACGACACGAATCGCGGCGGATTGATAACCAGCTTCGTGGCCGGTCAGGTCGTCAGGGTGACCCTGGTATGACGCAGTTCTACCTGTCCCTTGAAGATGACCTGATGCGTCGGTTCGGTTCCGAACGGGTTAAGACCTTCTTGGAACGGATGAACGTGGATGGTGAAGACGCCGTTATTCGGAGTCGCATGATCACCAAGCAGGTTGAATCCGCCCAGAAGCGGGTTGAAGGGAATAACTACGATTCCCGGAAGAACGTGCTGCAATACGATGATGTGATGCGGCAACAACGTGACGTGATCTATGGCGAACGGAACCAAGTGATTAATCAGGATAAGTCCCTTAAGTGGGTGCTGATGCCGATGATTAAGCGGACCGTCGATCGCGTGGTCAACTTGCATACGCAGGGCGACCAAGCGGATTGGGACTTGGACACGTTGCTTGACTTTGGGATTTCCGCAATGGTTTCGCCGGATAAGATTAGTCTGGCTGATTTGAAGGACAAATCAGCCGATGAGATCAAGGCCTTCTTCATGGGCTTAGCCGAGGATGTCTACCAAGAAAAGCAAAAGCAACTTTACGATCCAGCACAAATGCTGGAATTCGAAAAGGTTGTCCTCTTGCGTTGCGTGGACTCCCACTGGACCGACCACATCGATACCATGGACCAATTGCGTCAATCAATTGGGCTGCGGGGTTATGGTCAGTTGAACCCATTAGTTGAATATCAACAAGAAGGATTCCGGATGTTCGGTGAAATGATCTCTGACATCGACTACGATGCCACCCGTCTATTCATGAAGTCAGAAATTCGACAAAATATTACCCGTTAGTACGGGAGATGACGAGGCGGGAAGCGATTCCGGCCTCGTTTTGTCTAAACGCGACGGGTTAAGGTTACCTAGCTTGCCGTTTGCAAAGGCGGTGTATGGGCATTTAGTTGTTTACGGAATGGTGACTCACAACTTAATTATCAATTGAAATTGTTAATCGGTGGGCACTTAACCGGTAGTGAATTTACAATCACCGTAGCCGAAAGTGAAGTAAAATATGAGCTCAGCCGTGGGATTTTCTAAGTGGATTACTTAGAAAATGGCGACTTGGAAACGCGGTCTTGGCGGTTCCAAGCGAGGCTAAAGACCGCTTCTTCAGGCTTTAGCCGTCCTGCCCACCGCGTTCCAGCTCATATTTTACGAACGGCAGGCGACCAGCATGATCGTCAGTTGCCAGAATCACTAATATCAGTGAGTGAAGTCAAAGAATCAAAATCTAATCAAAAAAGGAGCCAACCACAATGGAATTAAGTGATGCCAAACGTAGCATTGCCACCATGAAGGAACAACTTGCCGGCTTTAGGGGGTCGCTTTGACTTTGATGCCCTGAGTGAGAGTATCAGTGTCAACGAAGGCCAAATGACCCAGCCGGGTTTCTGGGACAATGCCCAGTCAGCGCAGAAGCTGATTGATGAAACCAACGAAATGAAGAAAAAGGTCGAGGAATTTAAAAATCTCAGCGACCAGATCGATGACTTGGAAGTCGCCGTGGCTCTGTTGCAAGAAGAACCGGACCCCGACATGCAGGCCGAGTTCGAGCAGAACTTCAAGACCGCGCAGGCGGCGTTGCACCAATACAGCCTGAATCAGTTGTTAAATCAAAAGTATGATCGGAATAACGCGATTCTCGAAATTCACCCGGGGGCTGGGGGCACGGAATCCCAGGACTGGGGCGAGATGCTGATGCGCATGTACACGCGTTGGGCGGATCAGCACGACTTTAAGGTCACGGTTTTAGATTATCAACCGGGCGAAGTCGCGGGTCTGAGTAGCACGACGCTGCTGATTGCGGGACACAATGCCTATGGGTATTTGCGTTCTGAGAAGGGGGTTCACCGGTTAGTTCGGATTTCACCGTTTGACTCGGCCGGGCGGCGGCACACCTCGTTTGCCTCGGTAGATGTTTTGCCGGAATTGGATGACACCGTCGATATTGAGATTAATCCGGCTGACTTGAAGGTTGACGTTTACCGGGCTTCCGGTGCCGGTGGTCAACACGTCAACAAGACGTCTTCGGCCGTGCGAATCACCCACATTCCAACCGGCATTGTCACGCAGAGTCAGGCCCAACGGTCACAACTGCAAAACCGGCAAACGGCGCTGGGAATGTTGCGTGCCAAGTTGTACGAACGTGAAGAAGAAAAGAAGGCCAAGGAAAAGGCCGCCATTGAAGGTGAACAGATGGATATTGGCTGGGGCTCGCAGATTCGCTCCTACGTTTTCCATCCCTACACCATGGTGAAGGATCACCGAACGGACTATGAAACCGGGAACGGGCAGGCCGTTATGGACGGCGATCTGGACCCCTTTATCGATGCTTACCTGCAATGGCAATTGCGGCAAAAGAATCCTGATTGATGGCTAGTCGGGCACGGGGACGCGGATTAATCGGCGATCATCCCGGTAGTAATGCTAGTCGTTAATCACTAGATAGTCTGGCTTAAGAATCATTGGGCGGGTAACACGAATGTCGTGCGACCCGCTTTTCTTTCATGCTATACTGAGAACAGCTATTTTTTCAAGAAAGGTGTCGATGACATGCGGATAGTTATTGCGTGTGGCAGTTATCTCCTCCAACTGATGGTTTGGGTGGCGGTGCTGCGGTTGTGGGTGACGGGTCGCTCACGAATTAAACACGAACGGCAGAATTTTGGGAGTGCCGTTTACAGTGATCATTTTGAATTGCGTCATTTCTTAACTCAGGGACTGGTTTTGGGAGCAGCATTGTCCGCCATTAACCTGGTGGTGGGGTTCGGCTTGCCCTTGTTATGGATTGTGATTTATGAAATATTGGCGGTCGTGACCCTCCTCATCTTGCCGACCACGGTCTTGCCCTTAACGTTGATCGTGGTGAGCACGATATTGACGATTGCGACGGGGGCTTTTGGAGGATCTTACATAGCTGATTTACCGGACTTGGCCCCAACCGGGTTGCGGTGGGGGATCAACGCCGTGCCTGTCCAGAATTATCTTTGGTTGGCCGCCTTTTTCTTCCTGGTGTTGGGCCATTGGCTCTTTCACTACGGCGGCCGATTTACGGCACCGCGGATTTATGCCAAACAGCGGGGAAAACGAATTGCCGGTTACCCGTGGCGTGAATTCCTAGTTTTACCAATGGTGACGTTGGTTCCCGGCGACTGGTTTGCCAGTCATTGGGCCTTTTGGCCGTTGCTCACGATTCACGGTCAGACTTTCGCGGTCTTGGTCGTCCCCTTACTCGTGGGATTACGGTTTACCGTTTTTCGCCAGGTTCCCCGGGTCGTTTATCAAAATATTGGTAAACAGCTGATCTGGCTGACCTTGTTAGCACTGGTCTTCTTTGGGTGGACCATCTACCGGCCCCAGGATGTTGCGGTAACGTTAGTCATTCTCCTGGTTGGTTATGCCATCATCCTATGGCGAGCTAAACGTTATGATGGTCGGCAACAGTTCTGGTATTCTCAGGTTGATGATGGCGTACGGGTATTAGCGATCCGGCCACAGACCCCGGCAGTGAAGCTTGACTTAGCTGCTGGCGATATTATCTTGGAATGTAACCACCAACCCATCGACAGTGAGACATCCTTCTATGAAGCACTTTTAATTAATCCAACGTATTGTCACCTAAAGGTGCGCAACATGGCGGGAGAATTAAAGGTGACGGAGACCGCAATTTATGCCGGTGCGCCCCATGAAATCGGGATTGTTTTATTTAGAGATCAGGAGGGATAAACCCATGAGTAGAGTCCTAGTCGTTGATGACGAACCGGCAATCGTAACCTTATTGCAGTACAACCTGGAGCAAGCGGACTATCAGGTTGTGACCGCGATTGATGGTGAGCAGGCGTTGAATTTGGCACTGCATGAAAAGTTTGATGTGATTTTATTAGATTTAATGCTGCCGAAATTAGATGGGGTTGAAGTGACCAAACGGTTGCGGCAAGAAAAGATTAGCACGCCCATCATCATGATTACGGCGAAAACCAGCGAGTTTGATACCGTCTTTGGTCTAGAACTCGGCGCAGACGATTATATTACCAAGCCCTTCAGTCCCCGTGAAGTGATTGCGCGGATGAAGGCCGTGATGCGGCGTTACCATGAGGACGATTCGGAAGAAAAGCCGACCAAGGCGCCGGCTAGCCTCCTACACGTCGCCGATTTGACGATTGATCAGGATAAGTTCCAAGTTAAACGTGGCAACCAGACCATCGAGTTGACGCCGAAAGAATTTGAGCTGCTCTTGTTCTTTGCCAAGCGTCCCGGCAAGGTGTGGAGTCGTGAACAATTGCTTGAGGGCGTATGGGGCTTTGACTACAGTGGTCAGACCAGGATGGTCGATATTCACGTGTCGCATCTCCGTGAAAAAATTGAAATTGATCCCAAACATCCCAAGCTCCTTAAGACGGTGCGGGGCTTTGGCTACACGTTTGAGGCCCAGTCATGAAACGTCTGTTAGTGGTGTGGTTAACGATTGGTGTAGCCAACACAGTACTGGTCTGGATGATCCGACCAGCGCAATTAGGAATCGCCATTATCTTGAGCTGGTCGTTTGCGTTAATTGAGACGGCAGGCGTGCGGATTCTGTTGCGCTGGGGGGATCGACGGATCAACATTCTTACCAAAAAGGTCGAGGGAATTCGCCATTCCGAGACGCCAGCACATGTGCTCTTGTCTCCTCACGATCCCTTTTATCAGTTGGCCTTACAGATTAATTATCTCCAGACCCATCAGCGGAAGGTACAGCGGCGGATGGCGGGCCAGAACCAGGAGTTTGCAACCCTACTGGATTACCTGCCCATTGGGGTGATGGTGATTGACCGTTATCGGAAAGTGGAGCTGGCCAACCCGGCGATGGAACAATTCTTACAGCACCAAATTTCACCGCGGCGGCACCCCTTTACCCAGGATGTTCGGCAATTCGAATTGGCCAGTCTCATCAATTCGGCCTTGAGTGAAGCGACCACCCAGCACCGGGTGTTGAAGCTACCGGGGACACCGAATGAACGAACGGTTGATGCACAGGCCATTTATACGGAAACGTCGCAGGATTATTTTCAGGTCTTGGTCTTGTTGTATGATGTCACGGAAGTCTATGCGGTTGAGCAGATGCAGGTGGACTTCGTGTCCAATGCGTCCCACGAATTAAAGACACCGGTGACGGCAATTTCTGGCTTCGCTCAGACGCTACTAGCGGGGGCCAAGGATGATCCGGAGAAGTTGACGGAGTTCTTGGAAATTATCGATCAGCAGAGTAAACGCCTGGTGGAATTGATCAACGATGTGTTGACCATTTCTCATTTGGAGTCCGGAAATGCGGTCGAACTGGCGGAGGTGCCGGTGGGCAAACAGATTGAGATGCAGGTTTCACTATTGAAGCCACTGGCAGCAGTTAATCAGGTCACACTGATTAATGACGTGGCGCCCGACCTGGTGGCAGCCACCGATCAGCACAAGTTTGATCAGATTTTAAAGAACGTCTTAGGTAATGCGATTAAATACAATCGGCCCAACGGCAAGGTCACGTTATCGGCGACGGTGACCGGCAAGACCTGGGCCCTACGGATTGCGGACACCGGCGTGGGGATTTCGGCGCAGGACCAATTACGCGTCTTTGAGCGTTTTTACAGGGCGGAAGTCTCACACTCCAATCAGCGGGTCAGCGGAAGTGGCCTGGGCCTCGCCATCGTTCGGGAACTGGTCCAGTCGCTTAACGGCAAGATTGATTTGCAGAGTCAGCTGGATAAAGGGACGACGGTGACGATGACGTTTCCGGTGAACGCACCAAATTAATCGGAAGCCTCACGCGGTCCCCACAGCGCCGGAATCTCTGGCAGCCGCAGGTGGTCGTTGATGACTAATTTAATGGCGATAAGCCTTACCAGCTGGGACTGGAGCGTATTGTAAACTTTCATATGATAAGAATGGCGGACTCTCACCTTAGATGTGGTGGGGGCCCGCTATTTTTTTGCAGACGCAACTGCCCAGCGCTTAGCAAGAGGTTTGTCGGCTAAAGAAGCAGGTCAGCCCCCTGATCGATCGGCCGTCGATTAACCTGTAACACGACTGTTTTCACGAAAAAGTTATCGAGGTCGGGTAACATTTACACAACCTTTACAATACGCCTACAGGACATTTACATTGATTCGGTATACTTATTTTTGAAAAGGTCGCGCAGTAGCGTGTGCCGATAGGAGGTAGCGGTATGTCGAAGAAACGCTGGTGGCAAGGATTGGGCTTACTACTTGTCGTAGGTCTAGGTCTCTTTGCCTATCAAACGCGTGAGGTTAGCCACGCGGGCGAATCCATTACGGCAGTTGGATCAACGGCCTTGCAACCCTTGGTGGAAGCAGCCGGTGAGCAGTATACGGGTGAACACCTAGGCACGTTTATCAACGTTCAAGGTGGCGGAACCGGGACGGGGCTTAGCCAGATTCAAGAAGGCGCCGTTCAAATTGGAAATTCAGACCTTTTTGCCGGTGAGCAAAAGGGCATCAGAGCCCAACAATTGGTTGACCACCGTGTCGCCGTGGTGGGCATCACACCAGTCGTGAATAAAAAGGCAGGGGTCAACCATTTAACGACCGCACAACTCATTCAAGTCTTTACGGGTAAGGTGACGAACTGGCGCGAAGTTGGGGGGAAGAATGTTCCCATCGTTTTAGTCAACCGGGCACAAGGGAGCGGGACCCGGGCAACGTTTGAGCAATTTGGCTTAGCGGGGCATCAATCCAAGACCGCTCAGGAACAAGATTCATCGGGAATGGTTCGCCAAATTGTGGCCACCACACCGGGCGCGATTAGCTACGTGGCTTTCTCCTACGTGGACAAGACCGTTCAAGCCATCACGCTAAATGGGGTGGCACCAACGGAAGCTAACGTGATTACGAATGACTGGAAGATTTGGTCCTACGAGCACCTGTACACCAAAGGACAACCGACGGGCTTAACCAAGAACTTTATTCGGTACGTGCAGTCAGCGGCCGTTCAAAAGTCTCTAGTCCGGCAATTGGGGTACCTGTCACCGGATCAAATGAAAGTTAGCCGTGACGTTGACGGTCAAATTACGAAATTGGAGGGCGCCAAGTGATGAAATCCACAGAACAACTGGAACAACAGCTGAAGCGCCATTCCAAGGCCGCCAAATTAGAAATTTGGGGGAAAGTGGTTAGTTTCTCTGCGCTGCTTTTAATTGTGGCCGTAGTGGTTGCCATCATTGGTTTCGTGGCCTCCAAAGGTCTGGCTACGTTCTTTAGTAATCACGTGAGCCTCTGGGATTTCCTGTCGGGTAAGAGCTGGAATCCCGGGGTAACGGATGCGCACGGTAAGCCGGAAGTTGGCGCCCTACCGATGATTGTGGGCTCATTTCTGATTACAATCTTATCGGCCATTGTGGCGACACCGTTTGCGATTGGAACGGCGGTCTTCATGAACGAGATTTCGCCGAATAAAGGCGCAAAGATTTTACAGCCGGTCACAGAATTACTAGTGGGGATTCCCTCGGTGGTGTACGGGTTCATCGGCTTATCCGTGGTGGTTCCCGTAACGCGAGCCGTCTTTGGTGGGAGTGGTTTCGGGATTCTTTCCGGGACCTGCGTGCTCTTCGTCATGATCTTGCCCACAGTAACCTCGATGAGCGTGGACGCTTTACGCTCGGTTCCCCGTTACTATCGAGAAGCCTCACTGGCGTTGGGCGCCACGCAATGGCAGACCATTTATAAGGTGGTCTTGCGGGCGGCGACACCGGGAATGATGACGGCCGTGGTCTTCGGGATGGCGCGAGCCTTTGGTGAGGCCCTGGCCGTTCAAATGGTGATTGGGAATGCGGCATTGATGCCGGGGAGTTTGGTCGATCCAGCGTCAACGCTGACCTCCGTTTTGACAACGGGGATTGGGAACACCGTCATGGGGTCACTACAGAACAATGCGTTGTGGTCATTAGCCCTCGTTCTGCTCCTCATGTCATTAGTCTTTAACCTGATCATTCGCTTGATTGGTCGAAAGGGGCGTCTCCAATAGTGATAAATCCAAAAACACAAAATAAAATTGCGATTGGCACGTTGTATGGCGTTGCCGGGTTGGTCGTTTTGATCTTAATGGCGCTCTTAGGCTATATTCTGATTAGCGGACTGCCGCAGCTGAGCTGGCATTTCCTGACGGCCCCTGCCAAGGCCTTTCTCAAAGGTGGCGGGGTTGGTATTCAGTTGTATAACTCATTTTATCTCTTGATTCTGGCAATGCTGATCTCGTTTCCCATTGCCTTGGGGGCGGCGATTTACCTTTACGAGTATGCCAAGGATAACTGGGTGACGACCACGATTCGAACGGCGATTGAAATCTTGAGTTCACTGCCTTCCGTGGTGGTGGGGCTGTTTGGCTTCCTGTTCTTTGTGGTCAAACTGAACCTGGGCTTCTCGATTCTCTCGGGGGCGTTTGCCCTGACGTTCTTCAACCTGCCCTTACTGACGCGGAGCATTGAAGACTCCTTGCGGACGATTGATACCACACAACGCGAGGGGGGACTGGCGCTGGGACTTTCTCGCTGGGAAACGGTCACGCGGGTGATCCTCCCGGCCGCGGTCCCGAGCATCCTGACGGGGGTGATTCTGAGTGCCGGTCGGGTCTTCGGTGAGGCGGCCGCCCTGATTTACACGGCGGGGCAAAGTGCACCGGCACTGGACTTTACGGATTGGAATCCCTTCAATATTTCCAGTCCACTGAATCCGATGCGGCCGGCCGAAACTCTGGCCGTTCACATTTGGAAGATTAATTCGGAAGGGATCATGCCGGATGCTAAGGCCATCTCGTCGGGGTCTTCGGCCGTCTTGGTCCTGGCTATTCTGTTATTTAACTTTGCCGCACGTTACTTGGGCAAACGCCTGTACAAGCGGTTAACGTCCGCATAGAGGAGGTCGCGCATGTTTTTAAGCAATGATATTACCCAAAATACGGAGATGCTGGATCGGCATGTGGTGCAACCGGCCGACCCCCAGCACCCCACGATCCTCTCTACCGAGGATCTCCACGTTTATTATGGTAAGAAAGAGGCGATTGCCGAAGGTGACTTGCGGTTCGCGAGTAATCAGATTACGGCGTTGATTGGGCCATCCGGTTCGGGTAAATCGACCTTTCTGCGGTCCCTTAACCGGATGAACGACCGGATTGCCACGGTGACGGGACGAATCATGTACCGGGGCGTCGATATTAACCAACCGGACATTGACGTCTACGAGATGCGACGACGGGTGGGGATGGTCTTTCAGCGGCCCAATCCCTTCGCCAAGTCCATTTACGACAATATCGCCTTTGCCTTGCGGTTACGGGGCGTGACCGATAAACATGCGCTCGATGAAATTGTGGAGACCTCATTGAAGCAGGCGGCCCTGTGGAATCAGGTCAAAGACGATCTGAATAAGAGTGCACTGGCCCTCTCAGGCGGGCAGGCCCAACGGCTGTGCATCGCCAGGGCCATCGCGGTGAAGCCGGATATTCTGTTGTTGGATGAACCGGCCAGTGCGCTGGACCCGGTGTCAACCAGTCAGTTAGAGGATACATTGTTAGAACTTAAGCAGCACTACAGCATTATTATCGTGACCCACAACATGCAACAGGCCGGGCGGATTAGTGAATATACGGCATTTTTCAATCAGGGGCGCGTATTGGAATATGATACGACGAGCCATATTTTCACCAATCCGCAGGTTCAAGTGACGAGCGATTACGTTTCGGGGAACTTCGGTTAACGAGGAGGAGAATGGATAATGAGTAAGGAAATTTTAACCACTAAGGATCTTCATTTGTATTACGGAGACAAGGAAGCCCTCAAGGGAATCAACCTCAATTTTGATGCCAAGGGGATTACGGCGCTGATTGGACCATCCGGGTGTGGCAAGTCCACGTACTTGCGGACGTTAAACCGGATGAACGACTTGATTCCTAACGTCACCATTACGGGGACGATTAAGTTCAAGGGGCAAGACCTGTACGCGCCTAGCGCCGACACCGTTCAGATTCGTAAGGAAATTGGCATGGTGTTCCAGCAACCCAATCCGTTTCCATTTTCAATCTACGATAACGTCATCTACGGGTTACGGATCGCAGGAGAAAAGGATAAGGAAAAGCTGGATGCGGTCGTTGAAAAGTCCTTGCGTCAGGCGGCCGTTTGGGATGAGGTTAAGGATCATCTGCACGAAAGCGCGCTGGCCTTGTCCGGTGGGCAACAACAACGGGTCTGCATTGCGCGGGTACTCGCCGTTTCACCTGAAATTATTCTGTTGGATGAACCCACGAGCGCCTTGGATCCCGTTTCAAGTAGTCAAATTGAAACAACCCTCTTGAATTTACGCCACGATTATACGATTATTACAGTAACCCATAATCTCCAACAAGCGTCACGAATCGCGGATCGGACCGCGTTCTTCATGAACGGTGAGTTGGTGGAAGTGGACCAAACTAAAAATATTTTTATGAATCCCGCTGAAAAGCAGACGGAAGATTATATTAGCGGTCGATTCGGTTAAGGAGGCAAGTTATGCGTAGATTGTTTGATGACGAATTGGCGGAACTGGACGCAGACTTCACGGAAATGGGGATGTTGGTCAGCGAGGTCGTTCAACAGGCAGTGGATGCGTTTATGAACCGCGATGCCGTGGCGGCGCAGAAACTGATCGATCACGATCACGAGATTAACCAACGCGAAATTTCATTGGAGCAGAAAACCTTTGAAATGATCGCCTTGTATCAACCCGTAACCACGGATCTGCGAGAAATTGTGACCATTCTAAAGGCGGTTTCAGAACTGGAGCGCGCGGCGGATCACGCTAGAAACGTCGCCCACTCCGCCATCAAGTTTGGCAGCAAGCAGAAGATTCCGGTGCTGGAGCAGTTGATTGGTGAGATGAGTCAGATTACGACCCAGATGATTCGCGAGGTTCTGGCCGCTTACGTCAACAAAGATGACCAGGCCGCACGGGTCCTGGCGGAGGTTGACCGCAAGCTGGATCAACTGAACCATCAGATTAGAGCCGATAGTTATCAACAGATGCGGTTGGACCCGGCGTTTGAGACCGGCGCATCGATTTACCTTAACGTGGCCCAAGATCTCAGTCGAATTGGCGATTATGTGACCAACGTTTGTGAATGGATTGTCTACCTGAAGTCCGGCCAGATTGTGGAATTGAATCCGGCGAATGCCGACAACGCGAACTAGCGCGCGGCGGAACCGCATTAGCCGCGATTAGACCAAAAACTTAATCTAACCTGAAGATTTAACGGAACGGCCACTGGAAACTTGCTTTCAGTGGCCGCTTTCGTTATTCTTGCCATAAAAGGAATTTCAGGTTTTAAAGAAAAGGAGTGTCCGCTGATGGCAGAAAAAAAGCGTTTTGTTCGTTCTCGCACCAACCGTTTAGTGGGCGGTGTCCTGGGCGGAATCGCTGAACACTTTGGCTGGAACGCCAATTTGCTGCGGGTGATTTACGTCTTGGTTACGGTTCTGATGCCGTTTGCCCATGGCATCTTAGGACTTGCCGTTTACGTTATTTTATACACGTTCATGCCGCTCGAAGATCGTGCGGAGGGAAGTGGTCCCAGTTTGAGGGATTTATTTCGGGGAGCCAGTCCGGCACCTAAAGATAGTGGCCGTAAAGTCATCCACGATGTAACGGAACAGGACGTCAAGGATTCGCACAAGGACGGTGATTAGTATGCGCTTTTGGACCAGAATTCTAGTCAATGCCGTGATCTTCTTGGCATTGGCTGGTTTTTTTCAAAGTTCAATGGCTGGTGGTCTGCAGAATGCCTTCTACGTCTCCGGTGTCGGGATAGCCTTGTTAGCCAGCTTTGTTCTGGCGCTACTTAATGCCGTTGTCAAGCCGATCCTGTTCGTCTTGTCGTTGCCGATTACGGTGCTCACGCTGGGCCTGTTTAGTGTTGTGATTAACGCCATTATGTTGGAATTGACGGCCTGGTTTGTGGGCAGTAATTTTGCCTTTTCGTCGTTTTGGATCACCATGATGGTCGCTGTGATCATGTCGCTCTTCAATGCCATCATTAGCGATCATTTTGCCCACAATTAAGTTACCCGATACGGATGAATTTGGTAGGAGTAACTCCGGTAAAGTGCTAAAATTAAAGTAGTTCACTATGCAATAAGGAGGAACTCCTATGCCAGAAAGTGTTACAGTGGCTGATCTTGTGAAAGCGAACCGGCTAGATGTCTATTCCGGTGAGGATCATTTAGATCGGCTGATTACAACGAGTGATATTTCACGTCCCGGTTTGGAATTAACCGGGTACTTTAACTACTATCCAGCAAAACGGATTCAACTGTTGGGAATTACGGAAACGTCTTTTGCTAAGGGGATGACCCACGAAAAGATTCTCGATGTGATGCGGAAGATGTGTCAACCGGAGACACCGGCGTTCGTGATCTCTACCCAGCTCGATCCCCCCGAGGAACTGAAACAGTCGGCCGAGGAAGCCGGCATTCCGATTCTGGGAACGAAGCTGACGACGTCACGGGTCTTGAGTAACATGACCAATTTCCTCGAAGGTAAGCTGGCCGAACGTCAATCCGTCCACGGGGTCCTAGTCGACATTTACGGGGTCGGTGTCATGATCACCGGGGATTCCGGTGTGGGTAAAAGTGAAACCGCTTTGGAATTGGTCAAACGGGGCCATCGGTTGATTGCCGATGACCGAGTTGAGGTCTATCAACAAGACGAACAAACTCTGGTTGGGGCAGCACCGGCCATCCTGAGTCATTTACTGGAGATTCGGGGGATTGGGATCATTGATGTCATGAACCTGTTTGGTGCCGGGGCCGTCCGAGCCGAAACCGATATTGATTTGATTGTTCATCTCCAAGCGTGGAAGGACGATAACCATTTCGACCGGTTGGGGAACAACAGTGAATCGCAGAAATTCTTTGACGTGGTCGTTCCTAAGATTACGATTCCGGTTAGAACTGGGCGTAACTTAGCGATTATCGTTGAAGCGGCGGCCATGAACTTCCGGGCACGGTCAATGGGTTACGATGCCACCAAGGTCTTCGACGAGAACCTGAATCGACTAATTAAACAAAACTCACAAAACAAATAGGGGAGATGGGCGTTATTTTTTCACCAATCGTGGCGGCGCTTAATCCCATCGCCATTCATCTTGGCCCCATCGCAGTGCACTGGTATGGCGTGATCATCGCAACTGGTGTGGTCATTGCCGTTATTTTGGCAGTTCGCGAGGGCCGTCGTCGGGGGATTAATCCCGATGACATTTACGATATGATTCTATGGGCGTTACCCGCGGCGTTGATTGCGGCGCGGGCGTATTACGTGATCTTTCAGTGGCCGTATTATGCGAAGCATCCCGGCGAGATTATTGCCATTTGGGACGGGGGTATCGCGATTTACGGTTCACTGATTGGGGCGGGCTTGGTCGTCTTCTTTTTCTGTCGATCGCGGTTTATCCCGGTCTGGCTCATGCTGGACGTCGCCGCTCCGACGGTCATCTTAGGCCAAGCCATCGGTCGTTGGGGAAACTTCATGAATCAGGAAGCCTTTGGCCGGATAACCAGTCTGGCCTTCTTACAGGGCCTACACTTACCCAACTTTGTGATTAATCAGATGTTGATTAATGGGGCCTATCGTCAGCCAACCTTTTTGTATGAGTCGACGTGGGACCTTCTGGGGTTCATCGTGCTCATGAGCTTACGGCACACGCCGGGGCTCTTTAAACAGGGCGAGGTGTTTCTCAGCTACGTGTTGTGGTACGCCTTCGGTCGTTTCTTTATCGAAGGCATGCGGACGGATAGTCTGATGCTGGTTGGCGGCCTGCGCGTTTCACAACTGTTGTCAGTCGTGTTGGTGGTCGGCGCGTTAATCATCTGGGTCTACCGTCGTCGGCAACAGGTGCAACCAGCCGCCTATCTGGACGGCAATCCGTTCCGCGAACAATCTAAACTTTCTAAATAAGGAGAATCCATTACTATGTCAGAGAAAATTGCAGTACTCGGTGCCGGTTCATGGGGGTCAATCTTAGCGAGTGTCTTGGATGAAAATGGGCATGACGTCCGGTTATGGTCGTACAATCCAAAACAAGTTGAGGAATTAAATACGGCTCACACGAACTCCCACTATATCAAGAATTTTAAGTTTTCTCCCTCGTTAGTGGCTTACTCCGATTTAGCGAGTGCATTGGCCGACGTTCAGACCATTCTGTTTGTGGTCCCAACCAAGGCGGTTCGGTCCGTTGCCGGTCAAGTCGCCGCAATTTTACAGAAGACCGGTAATCGGCCAGCCTTGATTCACGCCAGCAAGGGGATCGAACAGAAAACCTACAAGCGCATCTCCCAGGTATTAGCCGAAGAGATTCCAGCGGCCAATAGGCAGTCGATTACCGTGCTTTCCGGGCCGAGTCATGCCGAAGATGTGGCCCGACATGACCTGACGTTGGTGACCGCCGCTAGTGAAAATTTAGATGCGGCTAAGCACACTCAGAAACTGTTCATGACCAACTACTTCCGGGTTTACACCAATCCAGATGTGATTGGGGTTGAAATTGGCGCGGCGTTGAAAAACATTATCGCCTTAGGTGCCGGGGCCTTACACGGCCTGGGTTATGGCGACAATGCCAAGGCCGCGTTAATGACGCGGGGCCTGGCCGAAATTTCACGGCTGGGGACCTCGTTTGGCGCCGACCCGATGACCTTTATTGGGCTCTCGGGTGTCGGCGATATTATCGTAACGGCGACGAGTTCCAATTCGCGGAACTGGCGCGCCGGTGACGAATTAGGTCGTGGTGAGGCCCTTGATGACGTGATCAACCATATGGGGATGGTGATCGAAGGGGTGGCCACCACGAAGGCCGCGTATGAATTATCTAAGCAACGTGGGGTGTCCATGCCGATTACCGAAGCCATTTATCAAGTGTTGTATGAAGGCAAGGACATCCGCACGGCCATTTCAGAATTAATGCAACGTGAAGGTCGTTCAGAATTTTAATTTAGTGGGGATACAGGAGGATACGAATTATGAGAAAAGTTAGAAAAGCCGTCATTCCAGCCGCAGGTCTTGGGACCAGATTCTTACCGGCAACCAAAGCTTTAGCCAAGGAAATGCTGCCCATCGTGGACAAGCCAACGATTCAATTTATCGTTGAGGAAGCCCGTAAGTCGGGAATCGAAGATATCGTGATCGTCGATGGGAAGTCGAAGCGGTCGATTGAAGACCACTTTGATTCTAATCCAGAATTGGAAGCCAACCTGGCTGCTAAGCACAAGGATGAAATGTTGCGGCAAGTCCAAGAAACGACGGGCATGAATCTGTACTTCATTCGCCAGCCGTACCCGCGTGGTTTGGGTGACGCTGTTCTAACGGCCAAGGCCTTTATCGGGGATGAACCGTTCATCGTGATGTTAGGGGACGACATGACCGATAGTAAGGTGCCATTGACCAAACAATTGATCGATCGGTACAACCAAACGGGGGCGTCGACGCTGGCCGTAATGCGGGTTCCCCACAAGGATACTGCCAAGTATGGTGTGATTAATCCTTCAGAAGAAACGGCACCGGGTCTCTACAACGTGACGAACTTTGTGGAAAAGCCACAACCTGACGAGGCGCCCAGCGACCTGGCCATCATCGGGCGGTACCTCTTCACGCCAGAAATCTTTGAAGCCTTGGAGAACACGCCGGTTGGTCTGGGCAACGAGCTGCAATTGACGGATGCCATCGATAACTTAAACAAGACGCAGCGGGTTTTTGCCCACGAATATACGGGCAAGCGGTACGATGTCGGCAATAAGTTTGGTTGGATTCAGACCAACATCGAATACGGCCTGCAACACCCTGAAACCAAGGATGCCTTGCGCAAGTACATTAAAGAAATGGGTGCGAAGCTGAGTGCCGAGGATGAAAAGGCGCCCAAGTCAAAATAGGTGACAAACTTCCTTTTTGATAGTAAAGTACACTAAAGGCTAAGAGCAGAAGGGAGCGTTAAAGATTTGAAAAACTATGATGTCATTGTAATTGGTGCGGGACCCGGTGGTATGACCGGCGCACTCTACGCTTCACGGGCAAACCTTTCCGTCTTAATGTTGGACCGTGGTATTTACGGCGGTCAGATGAACAACACGGCGGCAATCGAAAACTATCCCGGATTCAAGTCGGTTCTCGGACCAGACTTGGCTAAAGACATGTATGAAGGTTCTACCCAATTTGGGGCAGAATTTGCTTATGGCAACGTTGAAAGCATCGAAGATCACGGTGATCATAAGGTTGTGAAGACCGATGACGGTGATTACAGTGCCGGGGCGGTTCTGATTGCCTCTGGCTCCGAATACAAGAAGCTGGGCGTGCCTGGCGAAAATGAATTTGGTGGCCGCGGTGTGTCCTACTGCGCGGTCTGCGACGGGGCGTTCTTTAAGAATCGCGATGTCGTGGTCGTTGGTGGTGGTGACTCTGCAGTCGAAGAGAGCCTTTACCTGGCCGGCATCACGTCCAAGGTGACGGTGATTGTTCGCCGTGATCAATTACGTGCGCAGAAAATCTTACAGGATCGGGCGTTCGCTAACGACAAGATTGAATTTGTTTGGAACACAAACGTCACTGAAGTTGTGGGTGACGCGATGAAGGTAACGGGCGTCAAGACGAAGAACAATCAGACCGGGGCGACCGGTGAGATTGCGGCAAGTGGCGTTTTCATTTACGTCGGTAACCTGCCAATGACGGATGCCTTTACGAGCTTGGGCATCACGGATGACAAGGGCTGGATCAAGACCGATGACCACATGGCTACGACGGTTCCTGGTATCTTTGCCATCGGCGATGTTCGGCAGAAGACCTTACGGCAGATTACGACTGCCGTTGGCGACGGTGGAATCGCGGGCCAAGAAGCCTTCAGTTATCTGGAAGCTCTAAAGTCCAAGGCGGCTTCCGCCAAATAAGGTTTGACTAAGCGGAAACGACCTCGCGGGGTGTTTCCGCTTTTTGTAAAGTCACGGGCCAGTGTTGGGCTGGCCGTACATAAGGTAGCCGGCTTTAACGACAAGGCACGAGTTTGAGTTAGGGAGATTAGCGCGCGTGTCGTCGAAGTTAGCCGATAATTAAAACTAAAATGAAATCGAGGAGTGGTTTTGTATGGGGATGAATCAATTTTTACAAAGCTTAAGTGATCTGGAAACAATCGACCGGGCCCCCGGTTACTTCAAATTCGAGCAACATTCCGTGGCGGCCCATTCGTTTAAGGTGGCCGAAGTTGCCCAATTCCTGGGCGACGTTGAGGAAGGCGCCGGACATCAGGTGAACTGGCGGCTGCTTTACGAGAAATCACTGAATCACGATTACACGGAGCGGTTCATTGGGGATATCAAGACGCCCGTTAAATACGCGACGCCCCAGTTACGGCAGATGCTAGCCGATGTGGAGTCTTCGCTGACGGCCAACTTTATTAAGAATGAAATTCCCGCGCAGTTCCAAGCGGCCTATACGCGTCGCTTGGGCGAGGGAAAGGATGATACCTTAGAGGGACAGATCCTGTCCGTGGCGGATAAGGTCGATTTGCTCTATGAATCCTTTGGCGAAATCCAAAAAGGAAATCCAGAACCGGTGTTCACTGAGATTTATCGTGAAAGTTTAACCACGATTTTAAAGTTTAAACAAATGGCCTGCGTCCAGTACTTCTTGGCGGAGGTGCTCCCAGAGATGCTGGCGACCGACTTTAGCGATCGTCAAAAGCTGGAAGCCTTAACGAACAAATTGTTGAAGCAAGGAGATCAAGCATGAAATTAGCTGAAGTTTGGAATCAAATGATCCCGGGGGCCATGGTACGGCCACTGACGCACGCTGATGATGATTTAATTTATGATTTTCAGGCCGCTCATCCGGCCTACTTTAATCATTTTCAAGACCACCCCGTGACCCGAAACGAGGCCATTCAGGATGTGACGGACGTCCCCATGAATGCCATGCCCGACCAGAAGGCCTATTTGGGTATCTTTCAGGACGATCAATTGGTGGTCTTGGTGGATCTGATTATTGACTATCCGCTCCCGAGCTTGGTTTGGCTGGGAATGTGGATGACCGATCGACAGTTAACGGACGAGCAAGCCGCTGATTACTATCACAGCTTAGTGGCGACGTTGCGGGCCGCTGGGGCAGTGCAACTCCAACTCAGCGTCTTCATGGGTGATCGGGACATGAAGCAGTTCTGGGAGGACCAGCAGCTGCAGGCGATTCAAACCACAACGGTCGTTCGGGGCGACCGAACGGCGAACGTGACGATCTATCAGGATAAGTTTTGAGCGTAAGCCGTGAGACTGGCGAAAGTATGTTCGGTATGGTAAAATATTTGGGCACGATGGGAAGCAGACTGTTTCCCATTTTTTCTGGTGAATGAAGAATTTTTACAGGCCATAAAGCTGGCCACTAAGAGTATTGTTGCTGCTAACCATCAGCTGACTGATGGGTTTAAATAATAATTTTAATGAAGAATTTGGTAGGGAGGTTATGCCATGATCGATCGACAATCGGATCGGAAGTTTGAGTTAGTGTCGAATTATCAACCCACAGGGGATCAACCGGAGGCCATTGCGCAACTGACCAAGGGACTCAACGACCATGAAAAGGCGCAGATTCTGTTGGGCGCCACTGGGACCGGGAAGACCTTTACGATTTCTAACGTGATTAAGAACGTCAACAAGCCCACGCTGGTGCTGTCCCATAACAAGACGTTAGCGGGCCAACTTTACGGTGAATTCAAGGAGTTCTTTCCGAACAACGCCGTGGAGTATTTTGTCAGTTATTATGATTACTATCAACCGGAGGCCTACGTGCCATCGAGCGATACCTATATCGAAAAGGATTCCTCAATTAACGATGAGATTGATAAGCTCCGGCACTCGGCGACCAGTTCACTGCTGGAACGTAACGATGTGATCGTCGTGGCGTCCGTTTCCTCAATCTTTGGGTTAGGGGACCCCACCGAATATAAGAATCACGTGGTTTCGCTACGGGTCGGTCAGGAGATCGAACGGGATGCTTTGCTACGTAAATTGGTTAACATTCAATTTGAACGTAACGATTACGACTTTCAACGGGGCCGGTTCCGGGTTCACGGGGACGTTGTGGAGATTTTCCCGGCGTCACGGGATGACTGGGCGCTGCGGGTCGAGTTCTTTGGCGATGAAATCGACCGCATCCGCGAAGTCGATTCGCTGACGGGTGAGATTGTGGGCGATCGTGAGCACGTTGCAATCTTCCCGGCTACCCACTTTATGACCAACGACGACATCATGGAGAAGGCCACGGCAGGCATCGAAGGTGAAATGAAGGATCGGGTCGCCGAACTAGAGAGCCAGAGTAAGCTACTCGAAGCCCAACGACTCAAGCAACGGACAACCTATGACCTAGAAATGATGCGGGAAATGGGTTATACGAGTGGGATCGAAAACTACTCACGGTGGATGGATGGTCGTAAGGCCGGCGAGCCACCGTACACGTTGCTGGACTTCTTCCCCAAAGACTTTTTGCTGGTTGTGGATGAATCTCACGTGACGATGCCTCAGGTGCGGGGGATGTATAACGGGGACCAAGCACGGAAGCAACAACTGGTGGACTATGGCTTCCGGTTGCCAAGTGCGTTGGATAACCGGCCCCTCAAGCTGTCCGAATTCGAACAACACGTCAATCAAGTGATCTACATGTCGGCTACACCGGGCCCTTACGAGCATGAGCAGACGAATCACGTGGTGCAACAGATCATTCGGCCAACCGGATTGCTCGACCCCACGATTGAGGTACGACCAATCATGGGTCAGATGGATGACTTAGTCGGGGAGATTAATCAACGCGTCGAGGCTAACGAGCGGACGTTTGTGACCACGTTGACCAAGAAGATGGCCGAAGACTTAACGGACTATCTAAAGGATCTCGGGATTAAAGTGGCCTATTTACACTCGGACATCAAGACGCTGGAGCGAACACAAATCATGCGAGACCTGCGTTTAGGCAAATACGATGTCCTAGTCGGCATTAACCTGCTGCGGGAAGGGATCGATATTCCTGAGGTCTCGCTTGTGGCGATTCTGGATGCCGATAAGGAAGGGTTCCTGCGTAACGAACGGTCGCTGATCCAGACGATCGGTCGGGCCGCCCGGAACGCCCACGGGGCAGTCGTGATGTATGCCGATTCTGTGACGGAATCCATGCAGGCCGCGATTGATGAGACGGCGCGACGGCGGAAGGTTCAGATGGCCTACAATAAGGAACACGGGATTACGCCGAAGACCATCATTAAGCCGATTCGGGACCTAATTGCCGTGACCAAGAAGAACGATCACGAAGGTGAAAAGGACGACTTTGTATCGAGTGACTTCGAAGATATGTCCAAGGACGATCAGCGGAAGTTAATCTCGCGGTTGGAAGATGAGATGCGGGCAGCCGCTAAGAAGCTAGACTTTGAACAGGCGGCTTCATTGCGCGACACTGTCATGGATATGAAGACCGAGATCGGAGATTAGGTCGAGTAAGGAGAATATGAATTGTTAAACGATAAAATCGTGATTCACGGCGCAAGAGCGCATAACTTAAAGGATATTGACGTCACTATCCCGAAGAACAAATTGGTCGTTATCAGTGGCCTTTCCGGTTCTGGGAAGAGTTCGTTGGCGTTCGATACCCTCTACGCGGAAGGCCAACGCCGTTACGTGGAAAGCCTGTCGTCCTACGCCCGTCAATTTTTAGGGCAAATGGACAAGCCCGATGTCGATTCGATCGATGGGTTGAGTCCCGCAATTTCGATCGACCAGAAGACGACCTCCAAGAACCCCCGGTCAACGGTCGGGACGGTTACCGAGATTAACGACTATCTACGGTTGTTGTGGGCCAGAGTCGGGACGCCCATCTGTCCCAATGATGGCACGAAGATTACCAGTCAGAGCGTTGAACAGATGGTCGATCAGGTGCTGGCTTTGCCGGAACGGACGAAGCTACAGGTGTTGTCGCCCATCGTCCGCGCCAAGAAAGGCCAGCACAAGAAGGTCTTTGACAAGATTCGGCGTGAAGGCTTCGTGCGCGTGCGGGTGGACGGCGATATCATGGATATTGATGATGTTCCCGAATTAAATAAGAATCAAAGCCACGACATTGCCATTGTGATTGACCGGATTGTGGTCAAGAGCGGGATTCGTTCCCGTCTGTTTGATTCCTTCGAGGCGGCCCTGCGTTTGAGCGGCGGGTATGCCATCGCCGATCTCATTGATGGCGAGCCCCTAATCTTCTCGGAGCACTATGCCTGTCCCGTCTGTGGGTTTACCGTGGGGGAATTGGAACCGCGGCTCTTCTCCTTTAACGCGCCATTTGGGGCCTGCCCGGACTGTGATGGCCTGGGGGTAAAGTTGGAGGTCGACCTGGATTTGGTCGTTCCTGACAAGACTAAGACGTTGCGTGAGGGTGCCCTAGCGCCGTGGAACCCCATCAGTTCGCAGTATTACCCGGCCCTCCTCGAACAGGCTGCGGCAGCCTTTAACGTGGATATGGACGTGCCCTTCAAGGACTTGCCTAAGGCCGACCAGAACCTGGTGCTCTACGGGTCTCAAGGGAAGGAATTTCACTTCCACTATGAAAATGACTTCGGCGGGGTCCGGGACGTTGACGTCGCCTTTGAGGGCGTGGTCCCCAACGTTGATCGCCGCTACAAGGAAACCAATAGCGATTTTACGCGTGACGTCATGCGTAAGTACATGGCCGAGTTGACTTGTCAGACGTGTCACGGGTACCGACTGAACCGTCAAGCACTAAGTGTTCAGGTGAACCATCAACACATTGGCGCGGTCTCCGATTTACCCGTTGACAAGGAACTGGCTTTCTTTAAGGATTTAAAGTTTGGCGAACAGAACCAAGTCATTGCCCAACCCATCCTCAAGGAAATTCGGGATCGGTTGACGTTCTTACGAAACGTCGGTCTGGACTACCTAACACTGAGCCGCTCCGCACGGACGCTGTCTGGTGGGGAAGCTCAACGGATTCGGTTGGCGACGCAGATTGGGTCAAACCTGTCGGGTGTTCTGTACATTTTGGATGAACCCTCGATTGGTCTCCATCAACGAGACAATGATCGGCTAATCGCGTCGTTGAAACAGATGCGTGACCTCGGGAATACCCTGATCGTGGTCGAACACGATGAGGATACCATGCGGGCCGCCGACTATATCGTGGATATTGGTCCGGGTGCCGGTGAGAACGGTGGTCACGTGATGGCCGCCGGCACGCCGAAACAGGTCATGCGTTCCCGGAAGTCATTGACCGGGCAATACCTGTCTGGCAAGCGTTACATTCCAGTACCGCTAACCCGGCGGCCCGGGAATGGCAAGTCCATTCGCGTGACCGGTGCGGCCGAGAACAACCTAAAGGATATTACAGTCGATTTTCCGTTGGGAGAATTCGTCGTGGTGACGGGGGTTTCCGGTTCCGGAAAGTCAACGCTGGTGAACACCATCTTGAAGCGCGCACTGGCGCAGAAGCTCAACCATAATTCCGAAAAACCCGGGAAATACAAGAGCATTGCCGGGGTCAAGAACATTGAACGACTGGTCGATATCGATCAGAGTCCAATTGGACGGACACCGCGGAGTAATCCCGCGACCTATACCGGGGTGTTTGACGACGTGCGGACGCTATTTGCCCAGACGAACGACGCTAAGATGCGGGGCTATCAAAAGGGCCGCTTTAGCTTCAATACCAAGGGTGGTCGGTGTGAGGCCTGCCACGGTGATGGAATCTTAAAGATTGAAATGAACTTTCTGCCCGACGTCTACGTGCCTTGTGAGGTGTGCCACGGTACGCGGTACAATTCCGAGACGCTGGAAGTCGAATACAAGGGGAAGAACATCGCGGACGTCTTGGATATGACGGTCAGCGAAGCCCTGAAGTTCTTCGAGGCCATCCCCAAGATTACCCGCAAACTCCAGACCATTCAGGACGTGGGTTTGGGCTACGTGAAGCTCGGTCAACCCGCCACCACGTTGTCTGGTGGGGAGGCTCAGCGGATGAAGCTGGCTTCCGAACTGCACAAGCAACAGAACGGGAAGAATTTCTATATTCTGGATGAACCCACCACGGGGCTGCATACCGACGACATCAAACGCCTGCTGACGGTGCTTCACCGGTTGGTCGATAAGGGCAACACGGTGTTAGTCATCGAACACAACTTGGATGTCATCAAGACGGCCGATCATTTGATTGATCTGGGGCCTGAAGGCGGGGAAGCTGGCGGTAACATCGTTGCCACCGGTACGCCGGAAGAGTTGGTTAAGGTCAAGAACAGCTATACTGGACAGTACCTGAAACCCGTTTTGGAACGGGATAAGGCGCGGACCGAGGCCGACGCTTAAGCAACGTCATGAAAATGTAAACTGGGGACGAGAAGACCGCAAATTGGCGGTTTTCCCGTCCCTTTTTGTTAGGTGAACTTGTTTACCTCAGCGAAAACCAGTACAATGGTTGAAAACCGGTCGACAGTTGACCGAAGTTGTGAGGAGATAATCAAACGATGTTTAATATGAATCGAACACGGTGGGGCTTTGACTGGAGCGAATTTATTCTCGGCATCTTATTCTTAGTTGCTGCGTATGGTCTTTTCCGGTCACCTAAGATTGGCCTAACTGGGTTAGCGATTATTTTTGCCATTATGGCGTTACTAAGCGGATTTACCACGATTGCCGGATACCGCAAGCTGCATGAGGTCACGGGAGTCCGTGCGAACTTTGCATTGGTGTTAGGTATCTTAGATATTCTGATTGCCGTGGTGTTCTTCTTCGATATGAACAGTGCCATCGTCACGTTGGGGTACCTATTTGCCATCTGGTTTATCGTTGATTCGTTGGAACGTTTACTGGTTGTCAGTCACCTACGAAGCTTTGGCGGCTTTTACTTCTGGCTCTCCATTATTTTTGATGTGTTAGCGTTGGTAGTGGGGATCATGTTGTTCGTCCATCCCGTTGTGGCGGCCTTGTCGCTGAACGGATTGATCGCCATTTTCTTCACCATCTTTGGCGTCAATGCCATCTGGATTTCTATCGCCCGTAGCCGGTAAACTGGACATGGCCCCTGCGGCTGTCAGCAATTTCGCCTGCAGCTAAAGGACGGGCTTCCGGCTCGCCTGGAAGCCCTGTACAGCTCGCAGGTCTCCCAAGTCGTCCCACGGTCTAAGCTGACCAGAAACGTCAGCTAACACCGTTGTCACGGCTGGCTCCATTGCTGGCCGCCTTCGGTACACTGGCGCGTGTTACCCGGTTGCGGCGTCTAGTACCGATCGCGTTGACAGGTATCCGGTTAATCTTAGTTACCGTCAAAGCTACGCGAACGGTAAGGCTGCCAGCACGACGCTGATTTGCTGGCCGCCGCAGGCAAAGCTGACATCCAATATAAAATGACAAGTAGCGCTAGCTCCGACCGAATGGTGGGGCTAGCGTTTTTGATAACAAGCGAAAGTTAACGGATTTTAGGAATTTAGGGGAAATGTTAGGAAAAGACACGCCCGGTGTGTTATACTGCTTAAAGACGTTTTTAAAGAAGCTGGAGGAGAATCATGACAAATGAAATCCATTTAGTCATCATAACTGGGATGAGTGGTGCCGGGAAGACCGTGGCCATGCAGAGTTTTGAAGATCTGGGGTATTTCTGTATTGACAATATGCCGCCTTCGTTACTGCCCAAGTTTTGGGATTTAGTCCGCGAATCTGGTAAGTTGTCGAAGATCGCCTTGGTTATTGATTTACGATCCCGGGCCTTTTACGACGAAATCGTCAAGATGTTAAATGATGTTGCGGTTCATGGCACCATGAACGCCCAAGTTCTATTCTTGGACGCGTCCGATGAGGAACTGGTTTCACGTTACAAGGAAACCCGGCGGTCCCATCCCCTGGCCAGAAATGGTCGTGTGATGGAAGGTATTCAACGAGAACGCCGACTGCTGTCACCGATTCGGCAGGCGGCTCAGTTGGTGATTGACACCACGTCGCTGAGCCCACGGAAACTGCGGGAGGAAATCTTCCACAACTACGAGACCGAGTCGGCTCAAGTCTTTCACATTGAGGTCATGTCATTTGGCTTTAAATACGGATTGCCGATTGATGCCGATATTGTCATGGACGTTCGGTTTCTCCCTAACCCGTACTACATTCCGGCGTTACGGAATCAGACGGGGAAGGATCAGGAGGTCTACGACTACGTCATGGCGCAACCGCAAACCGAAGAATTTTATGAACAATTCATCAAGCTCCTCACGACGATCGTGCCGGGCTACAAAAAAGAAGGTAAGGCGAACCTTACCATTGCGATTGGCTGTACGGGCGGACAACATCGTTCCGTAGCCTTGGCAACACGGATTGGGCAGGCGTTAGGCAATACGTACCCCGTTCACGTGACCCATCGCGATATTGAGAAGCGAAAGGAGTCCGCTAACCGATCATGAGAGATCCATTGCGTACCCGCCGGCCCAAGATTGTGGTCATCGGTGGGGGGACTGGTTTACCGGTCATCTTAAGCAATCTGCGCGACCGTGATGTCGATATCACGGCCGTCGTGACGGTTGCCGATGACGGCGGTTCCTCTGGGATTATTCGACACTACGTTAACGTGGTGCCGCCTGGAGATATCCGTAACGTCATGGTGGCTCTGGCCGAAGTCCCATCTATTTATAAAGACCTGTTTCAATACCGATTCGAAACGACTGATGATTTCTTTGCTGGCCACGCCATTGGAAACCTAATCATTGCCGCCCTATCGGAAATGAAGGGTGGTATTTTTGATGCCGTCCAAGAACTGTCTCAACTCATGCGCGTGAACGGCCACATCTATCCGGCCGCCAACGAGCCATTGGAGTTGCACGCCCAATTTGCCGACGGCAGTACGCTCAGTGGTGAGTCCGAGATTACGGCGGCACATAAGCTGATTAAGCGGGTGTGGGTCGAGACCAGTGATCATCACACCCAGCCACATGCGGTCCAGCAAGTGATCGATGCGATCATGGATGCCGATCAGATTGTGTTGGGACCGGGGAGTTTGTTTACCAGCATTTTGCCAAACTTAATGATTGAGAGCGTGGGGAAAGCCGTTAGGGAGAGTCCCGCTGAAGTGGTCTACATCTGCAATATCATGACGCAGAAGGGTGAGACGGAAAACTTCACGGACGCCGATCACGTCCACGTGCTCAATCAACATTTAAATGAAAACTTTATCGATACGGTCTTGGTCAATTCACGGACCGTGCCGGATCAGTACATTGATTACCAACGCTGGGACGAAATGTCGCAGCCCGTTCGTCACGATTTCCAGGGACTCCGCGATCAGGGGTGTCGGGTAATTTCGACGGACTTTCTCGAACTACGCGATAACGGGGCCTTTCATAACGGGCAAGAAGTGGTGAATGAGCTGCTGAACCTGATTGGGCAACCGCGCTATCGCATGAAACGGAGGCCTTAACGAATGTCATATGCCAGTGAAGTGAAGAAAGAATTAACCACCCTTGAAGTTCATCGGGACAACGCCAAAGCCGAGCTGGTAGCGTTGATCCGCATGAATGGTGCGTTGGGCTTAGCCAACCATCGTTTTGTCTTGAATGTTCAGACGGAAAACCCGGCGATTGCGCGGCGGATGTACCAGTTACTTAAGCAGTTCTATGATTTGGAAAGTGAACTGTTGGTGCGGCGCAAGATGAAACTAAAGAAAAACAACCTCTACATTGTGCGGGTGAAGACCGGTGTTACGGAAGTGTTGTCTGATTTAGGCATCTTTGATGGCATGCAACTGCTCGAATCCGTTCCGGCGGAGATTTTAAATTCCGATATGTCGGTGCGGTCGTATCTCCGGGGGGCTTTCCTCGCCGGAGGGTCCGTGAACAATCCGGAAACCAGCCGGTACCACCTGGAGATTTACTCTCTATATGAAGAGCACAATCAGATGATTGCGGAAATGATGAACCGCTACAACCTGAACGCGCGGACCATCGTGCGGCGGAGTGGCTACATCACCTATCTCAAGAGTGCTGAAGAGATTGCGGATTTTCTCTCGCTGATTGGGGCGACGACCTCCATGCTCAAGTTCGAGGACATTCGGATTATGCGGGATATGCGGAACTCCGTCAATCGTCTGGTCAACTGCGAGAATGCCAACCTGGATAAGGTGGCCAACGCCTCAACGCGTCAGATTGATAACATTCAATTTATCGATGCAACGGTTGGCTTGGGCCAATTACCGATCAAGCTGCGAGAAGTCGCCGAGACCCGGCTGGCCCATAAGGAAGTTAGCCTGAAGGAATTGGGTGACCTCGTACCCGGCGGTCCCATCTCTAAGTCGGGGATCAACCACCGTTTACGGAAGATTAACGACTATGCCAAGCAATTACGCGAACAGGCGTCGGCTTAACCCGGTGTTGTTCGCCTAGTCATTTGCGATGCTGTGAATAAGAAAACCTTGAAGCTAATCATGAAAGGACCCAGGTGAAACCGCTCGGGTCCTTTTTTGAAACGATAGGTAGCAAAAAAGAGTTTGGACAAAACGCCCAGACTCTTGGTGTCTCTAAATGTAAATTTCTGAAATATGGACCAAGGGGCAGCTGGTTCCGCTTAAACCAGCTAATCGCCCTTTGTCCTACGCTTGCAAAAAAACACCCAGTGGCCACAGCCACTGGGTGTTTTCGATTAACTTAAATTACTTCTTTTGTTCACTACTGTTGGTCATGATGTGGTCGATTAACCCATAATCAACGGCTTCTTGGGCACTCAAGTAGTTATCCCGTTCAGTATCTTGGTTCAAACGTTCAACGGGTTGACCGGAATTGTCGGCCAAGATCTTGTTGATTAATTCACGCGTCTTCAAGATTTCCCGCGCCGCAATTTCAATTTCGGTTTGTTGACCTTGAGCACCACCAGATGGTTGGTGAATCATTACTTGGGCGTGAGGCAAGGCAAACCGCTTGCCCTTGGTCCCGGATGAAGCCAAGACACTGGCCATGGAAGCTGCCATCCCTAAGGTGATCGTTTGCACGTCAGATTGGATGAAGTTCATGGTATCGTAGATGGCTAAGCCGGAAGACACCACACCACCAGGTGAGTTGATGTAAAGCGAAATGTCCTTGGTGGAGTCTTGGGCATCCAAGAAGAGCAATTGTGCAATGATGGCGTTGGCCATGTCATCTTCAATTGGGCCGGACAACATAATAATTCGGTCCTTTAAAAGTCGTGAATAGATATCATAGGCCCGTTCGCCACGGGATGATTGTTCAATAACTGTAGGTACTAAATTCATGACAAGATAGCCTCCCTTATTTAATTAACGTAGAAATGGCTAGCGATTGCTAACATGTTGCTAGTGTACCGCTATGGTCAGAATAGGTCAAACAATATGACTTCAATAATTATGACAACCATTTGACTAGAACTATCATACCAGAAATTGGCTAAACGTCACGTATTCTATCACTTGGGCGACCAGTTACGTTAGGAGAGTGACCACTTACGGAAAAGCTATTTATTTTTCGCTGACCGTATGGTTAACTAAGAAAGACGAAAGGGGGAGACGACTTGAAAATTCACGTTGTGGTTGATCCACAACTCACCGAGCCCGAAGTGACCGTGCGCGTACCGTCGCGGACGCCGCTGGTCGATCAGGTAGTCGCCGCGGTGGAGAACGTCGCAGCGGGCGACCGTCAATTGACGTTTAGCTGGCACGGTGAGCGCTATCGCGTCAATCTCGTGGATATTCTGTTCTTCGAGGCCAATGATCATCAAGTGGCGGTGCACACGGCGACAGCGATGTACACGACCAGTCAGCGACTATACGAGTTGGCGGACAGCCTACCACCGCAGTTTACGCGGGTTTCCAAGTCGGCCATCCTCAATCGGGCACAGGTCTTCTCACTGGAACATTCGGTGACGGGCAACCTGGTTAAATTTCAGAATTCACACAAGCAACTCTACGTTTCGCGTCGTTACTATCAGGCGTTGAAACGGGCATTAGAGGAAAAGGGGTAAGTAATATGCGTAAACAAGCAAATTGGTTCTGGGGCGTCTTTCTCGTCTTGGGCGCCGTCGTGCTGGTCACCAGTCAACTGGGGATTTTTAGCTATCATGTGGGACTTTGGCCACTCTTACTCGCGGTGTTTCTAGTCGCAGCGTTCGTCGAGAGTCTCATGCATTTAGCCGTTTGGGGGATGGTGTTCTCACTGGCCTTTCTGGCGATTATCTTTGCCCAACCACTGGGGATCGCAGCCTTGGCACCCTGGACCATCCTGATTGCGGCGGTCCTGTTGTCATTGGGCCTGTCACTCATCATTCGCCCTAAGCGTTGGTACCATTACGATTGGCGAACGCAGGGAAATTGGTCACACCATCATCACCGCGATTGGTCGCGACACGACGTCGATGATGTAGAGACATTGAATGATGCCGACATCGCGGTCAATGTAAACATGAGTAATAGCATCCGGTATCTGCAATCGACTGATTTTCGCCGCGCCAACGTCCGGGTCTCGATGGGAAACGCCAAGCTTTACTTTGACGACGTGACGCTAAGTGATCAAGGCGCGACCATTACCGTCGATGCGCATCTGGGAGGCGTCCAGTTGTATATCCCAACGGCGTGGAACGTCAAGGTCGATGTGGACGCCGATCTCGGGAGTGTCGAGACGACTGGGGATCCCGCCGGTACGGATGGGCCGACGGTGATCATCAACGGTCGGGTCTCACTCGGTGGTCTGGGGATTATTTATATTTAAATGATTGGCGTGCGCGTGATTCCAGCGAGCACGCCATTTTTAGATTAAAAAAGGTCCCATCCACGAGGGATGAGACCAAGCCGCTTTGGTAGTGATGCGCCCGGAGGGAATCGAACCCCCATTTCAAGAACCGGAATCTTACGTGCGATCCATTACACTACGGGCGCATAGTGATTAACAACACCTTAACCACTATAACTGATTTTGGATAAAAATACAAGCACGATTCTTCTAGAAACTGGAAATTAAATCGCGAGTGGCTTGGGACCGTAATCCGCCGGTAGAACCAATTGTCAAGTCGCCATTATTCGGGAAATCATGCTATAATATCGGCATTAACGTTTCAGTGGAGGAAAATAAATGACGCGACATAAAACTTTTCGCCTCGTCGTGGATGCATTGTTGATGGCGATTGTCTTACTACAAAATATTTTGCCGTTTCTGGGGTACATTCCGTTGGGGCCATTCAGCATGACGTTGATCGGTCTTACGGTGATTGTGGCTGGCACGGCGCTAGGACCCAAGGATGGGATGCTCATTGGTGGTTTCTGGGGACTGATTACGTTTGTTCGGGCGTTTACCTGGCCATCGAGTCCGGTAGCCCCACTGGTCTTCACCAATCCGTTGGTATCGGTGGTCCCACGCCTCTTAATGGGGTTGGGTGCCGGCCTGATTTATTTGTGGGGCCGTAACCGGCAGTGGTCGATGCGCCGGTCAATGGCCTGGGCCGCAGCAGTGGGGGCCTTGATTAACACGTTACTGGTATTGGGCTTAGTCTTTTTCTTCTATCAAACACCGGCCGTGGCAACCGCGTTTGGTGCGAAAGGCAACCAGACGCTGGGCTACGTCCTGATGCTCTCGTTGGTGACCAATGCCATTCCCGAGCTGATCTTAGATGTGTTGGTGGCGCCGCTGATTGCCGTACCCCTGCGGCGGCGTTGGGATAAAATCAACCACGTCGTGCGGTAGATCAATTGATAGATAGCCTAAGAAAAACCGTGAGGTCCAGTAGGCCCTCACGGTTTTTAGTCGTCTCAGGGAGTAGGAAAGGCTAGGTCGCCAGCTAAACACCGCAACAAAAAAACCGCAACCATCGCTGGTTACGGCTAACTGATGCGCCCGGAGGGAATCGAACCCCCATTTCAAGAACCGGAATCTTACGTGCGATCCATTACACTACGGGCGCAACATGCTTTGCTCTTTTTGAGCACCTAACTACTATAACTGAAGCTGAATATAAATTCAAGGGGTCGTTTAAATATTTTTAATTTCTGCGCTACAGCCTCCCAAATCTTCGGGAGTGTTGGCTTGCAAAGTCGTGGTGAGGGGCTTATACTAACAAACGTAAAGGTTAGCGAGGGTTGACCTGAATTTTTTTGATTAAGGTGGGCGCTAGATGGCCCTAGGTGGTCGCCAAACGTCCCACTAGGAGGTAAGTCGGATGCGTGAAGATTGGCAATGGGTTGAAGCCATCATGCCCCAAATGGTGACGAAATTAACCAGCCGGTTCCGCGTCTTACAAGGCATCGCAAACACGCAACCGGTGGGGCGGCGAACGTTAGCCCTCCATCTAGATTGTTCTGAGCGAACGGTTCGCACGACGACGGACGCTTTAGCTGAACTTGGCTTTGTCCAGATGTCGGTTAAGGGGATGCAAATCACCCAGGCGGGCCAGCAGCTTTTACGGGGCTTGGCACCGGTGATGAACGACCTGTCCGGTTGGCAAGAACGCGAGCAACAGTTGGCGACTAAGCTACACATTGCCCACTGCACGATTGTGCCCGGTGATAGTACCGCACCCACGGGATCGTTACTTGCCATGGCACAGGCGGCCCAACAGGTCTTAACCGATCAATTGCCACTAGGTAAGAGTACCATCGCCGTGATGGGCGGTCACACGTTGGCCACCGTGGCTTCGGTATTGACGCCGGCCTTGTCGATTAACCGGCAATTGCTGTTTGTACCGGCACGCGGTGGGGTTGGCGAATCACCAGCCATCCAAGCCAATGCGGTCAGTGCCCAGATGGCCCAGCAGACCAACGGCCAGTTCCGTTCTCTGTTTATTCCTGAGCAATTAAACACGGCGACCTACAAGCCGCTGTTTGCGGAGCCCGCGATTCATGAGGTGCTCCAGTTGATTGCCCACAGTAACGTTGTGATTCACGGCATTGGTCAGGCTTTCGTGATGGCCAAGCGCCGAAAAATTTCACCCCACGTGATTGCCGACTTAACGGCGGCACATGCCGTGGGGGAGGCCTTTGGCCATTTCTTCGATGCCGAGGGTCACGTGGTCAGTAAATTTCCCCGAATTGGGGTAGAGATTGCTGATTTAGCCGCTAAAGAATTAGTCATCGCCGTTGCCGGCGGTGCCGAGAAGGGGGCTGCAATTGCGGCCTACATGCATTTAGCGCCAGCTTCGACTTGGTTAATTACCGATGAGGGAGCTGCTGACTTTGTTTTAAAAAAGTGATACACTTAACACGTACTGCTTTTTAAAAAAATTATTCTTTATTTGCTTCCTGAAGGAGGAAATCACAGTATGACTGTAAAGATTGGTATTAATGGTTTCGGACGTATCGGCCGTTTGGCTTTCAAGCGGATTCACGAACTCCACTCAAGTGACATCGAAGTTGTTGCCATCAACGATTTGACGACACCTTCAATGTTAGCTTACTTGTTGAAGTATGACTCAACTCATGGCCGTTTCCCTGGTGAAGTTTCATCAACGGATAAGGGGATCGTGGTTGACGGTAAGGAATACCCTGTATACGCTGAACCAAAGGCTCAAAACATTCCTTGGGTTAAGAACGACGGTGTTGACTTCGTCCTCGAATGTACCGGTTTCTACACTTCCGAAGAAAAGTCTCAAGCACATATCGATGCTGGTGTTAAGCGGGTATTGATCTCCGCTCCAGCCGGTGCCGTTACGACTGTTGTTCCTGGCGTTAACTTGGACGTCTTGAGCAAGGACGATGTGATCGTTTCTGCTGGTTCTTGCACGACCAACTGCTTGGCCCCAATGGCATACTTCTTAAACGAAGAATTTGGCATCAAGGCTGGGACGATGACGACTATCCACGCCTTCACTTCTACGCAAATGATCTTGGATGGCCCTCGTGGCAAGAAGATGCGTAACAACCGTACCGCAAGCATCAACACCATTCCTCACTCAACTGGTGCTGCTAAGGCTATCGGTTTAGTTATCCCTGACTTAAAGGGTAAGTTACAAGGCCATGCACAACGTGTTGGTGTTGTTGATGGTTCTTTGACTGAATTGGTAACTGTTCTGGACAAGAAGGTTACTGCTGACGAAGTCAACGAAGCAATCAAGAAGCACACTGAAGGTAACGATGCCTTTGGTTACAACGCTGATGAAATTGTTTCAACTGATATCATCGACGACGATCATGGTTCCGTATTTGATCCAACTCAAACGGAAGTTACGACTGCCGGTGACACCCAATTGGTTAAGACCGTTGCTTGGTACGATAACGAATGGGGCTTCACTTGCAACATGGTCCGGACCTTATTGCACTTCGCTACGCTCTAATCAGCTAGCGGCGCAAGTCGGTTAAATTTAAACAGTTAATGAGTTAAACGCGGCGGAGGAGGGCATTCTCCGACGCGTTTTTCATTGGTTTTGAAAATTAGCACAAGTCCTTTGAAATCTGAAGGTAAGTGCTGTATATTGTGAAAGTAATCTTTTATTTTGATAAGCAATCAAGGAGGGTTTTCTAAATTGGCTAAATTAACAGTTTCTGATTTAGACTTAAAGGGCAAAAAAGTCCTTATGCGGGTCGACTTCAACGTCCCAATCAAAGACGGTGTGATCGGTAACGATAACCGTATCGTGGCTGCATTACCAACGATCAAGTACGTAAGTGAACATGGTGGTAAGGCCATCCTGTTATCCCACTTAGGTCGGATCAAGAAGGAAGAAGACAAGCCAGGTTTGTCCATGCGTCCAGTCGCAGAACGCCTGTCCAACTTGTTAAACAAGCCAGTTACCTTCGTCCCAACGACGGAAGGTAAGCAACTCGAAGATGCGATTGATGGTCTGAACGACGGCGATGTTTTAGTTATGGAAAACACCCGTTACGAAGACGTTAAGAATGGCGAAAACGTTAAGCGTGAATCCGGTAATGACCCTGAATTGGGCAAGTACTGGGCTTCATTGGGTGACGTCTTCGTTAACGATGCGTTTGGGACGGCTCACCGTTCTCACGCGTCTAACGTCGGCATTGCGTCTAACATGGGCCAAACCGCCGCTGGTTTCTTAATGGAAAAGGAAATCAAGTTTATCGGTGGTGCCGTGGACAACCCTGAACACCCATTCGTTGCTATCTTGGGTGGTGCCAAGGTTTCCGACAAGATCGGTGTGATCGACAACTTGCTGGCTAAGGCCGACAAGATTCTTATCGGTGGTGGGATGACTTACACGTTCTACGCTGCTAAGGGTATGAAGATTGGGAACTCTTTGGTTGAAAAGGACAAGATTGATTTAGCCAAGGAAATCTTGGACAAGGCCGGCGACAAGTTGGTTCTGCCTACGGATTCCGTGGTTGCTGAAAAGTTTGATAACGATGCCGCTCACAAGACGGTTGACGGCGATATTCCTGATGGCTACATGGCCTTGGATATCGGACCAAAGTCGATTGCTGAATTCGAAGATGTTTTGAAGTCAGCTAAGACGGTGGTTTGGAACGGCCCAATGGGTGTCTTCGAAATGAGTAATTATGCAGAAGGTACCTTGGAAATTGGTAAGTTCTTGGGCACTTTGACCGAAGCTAAGACCATCGTTGGTGGTGGGGACTCCACTGCTGCCGTTCAACAACTCGGTGTTGCTGACAAGTTGTCCCACATTTCTACTGGTGGTGGCGCTTCTCTGGAATACCTTGAAGGTAAGACGTTACCAGGAATTGCCGCAATTTCTGATAAGTAAATTTATAAAGAGCTGTGGTGCCAGTCATCATGGCTTTTTATTATGACACACGCTGGTTGTGAAGACACTTCACTGGCTAATTGACGGTGAGTTCGGTAAGATGATGAGCGTAGTCAATTTATTTTGAGAAAGGGTGGATTAGGTTGCGGATACCCCTGATTGCAGGTAACTGGAAAATGAATAAGTCGGTTGCGGAAGCTCGCAGTTTCATCGAAGCTATTCAGGGCAAGTTACCGGCTGCTGATACCGTGGAAACGGCGATTGCAGCGCCTGCTTTATTTCTACAAACGATGTTGGATGCCAACCGAGACGATGTCTTACGGATTGCAGCGGAAACGTGTTATTACGAAGACGAGGGGGCCTATACGGGTGAAACCAGCCCTAAGGCACTTCACGAGATGGGGATTCCCTATACGATTGTGGGGCATTCCGAACGGCGACGGTACTTTAACGAAACGGATGATGTGATCAACCGTAAAGTCCTCGCGGTTTTGCGCAACGGCATGACCCCAATCGTGTGTTGTGATGAGACGATGGGTCGACGTGAGTCCGGTGAAAAGATTCACTGGGTCGTCAACCAAGTCACCGCTGCCCTGAAAGGGGTTAGTCTTGAGGAAGCGTCGAAGATTGTGATTGCCTACGAACCCAGTTGGGCAATTGGCAGTGGCACCTCGGCATCGTCTGACCAGGCGGAAGAGGGCTGTTACCTGATCCGCCAGACGTTAGCCGACATTTATTCGGATGAAATGGCTAACGGGGTTCGCGTTTTGTACGGTGGGAGTGTTAAGCCCGACAACATCGCTGGGCTCATGCAACGAGACAACGTCGACGGGGTTCTTGCCGGCGGGTCTAGCCTCGATGAACAGTCATTTATTCAGCTCGCAAACTACCAAAATTTGTAAAACGGTCAAAATGTGATTGAAAGTTCAAAGTTAAACTTATAGAATGATACATGGGATGGTTGTCTAGTTCCCGTGAAGCCAAACTTTCATAAGGAGAGAATACAAAAAAATGTCTATTATTTCTGATATTTACGCACGCGAAGTCTTAGATTCTCGTGGTAACCCAACTGTTGAAGTTGAACTCTACACTGAAGCCGGTGCTATGGGCCGGGGGATCGTTCCTTCTGGTGCCTCAACTGGTGAACACGAAGCCGTTGAACTTCGTGATGGCGACAAGAGTCGTTTCATGGGTAAGGGTGTTACCAAGGCCGTTGACAACGTTAACAACCTGATTGCCAAGGAAATTGTTGGCTACGATGTTACCGACCAACGCGCTATCGACCAAGCCATGATCGACTTGGATGGGACGCCAAACAAGGGTAAGTTAGGCGCTAACGCCATCTTAGGTGTTTCCTTAGCCGCTGCCCGTGCTGCTGCTGACGAATTAGGCCAACCTCTGTACAACTACTTAGGCGGGTTCAATGGTCACGTTTTACCTACACCAATGATGAACGTTATCAACGGTGGGAAGCACGCCAACAACAAGGTTGACTTCCAAGAATTCATGATCATGCCTGTTGGTGCTAAGAGTGTCAAGGAAGCTATCCGGATGGGTTCCGAAACGTTCCACAACTTGAAGAACTTGTTGAACGAAAAGGGCTACTCAACGGCCGTTGGTGACGAAGGTGGTTTCGCACCTGACTTGAAGAACAACGAAGAACCATTCGAAATCTTAGTTGAAGCTATCAAGAATGCCGGCTACGTCCCTGGTAAGGATGTTGCGATTGCCTTTGACTGTGCCTCATCAGAATTCTACAACGCTGACACCAAGAAGTACGAACTTAAGGGTGACGGCAAGGAATACACTGCTGACGAATTCGTTACCTTACTTGAAGGTATCGTTGACAAGTACCCAGTTGTTTCTATCGAAGATCCTTTGGATGAAAACGAATGGGAAGATTGGCAAATGGCTACGAAGCGCTTAGGCAAGAAGGTCCAAATCGTGGGTGACGACTTGTTCGTTACGAACACGGACTATTTGGCTAAGGGGATCAAGATGGGCGTTGGTAACTCTATCTTAATCAAGCTGAACCAAATCGGGACTTTGACTGAAACTGTTGAAGCCGTTGAAATGGCTAAGCAAGCTGGCTACACGGCCGTTATCTCTCACCGTTCTGGTGAAACTGAAGACACGACGATCGCCGACTTAGTGGTTGCTTTGAACGCTGGTCAAATCAAGACTGGTTCAATGAGCCGTGGCGAACGGATTGCGAAGTACAACCAATTAATGCGGATCGAAGACCAATTAGGTAAGACTTCCGAATACAAGGGGATTCACTCCTTCTATAACTTGGACGAAGACGCACGTTTGGCCATCGTTAACAAGTAAATTCAAAAGTTAAATCAGAAAGTGGTTGCGACTCACTGCGGTGGGTGGCGACCACTTTTTTATTTTCCCGAAAATATTTCGCTACCTTTTGCGGAGTTAGGCGGTATAAGGGGGAATTTGATGATGAAGATGAATTGGCAACAAGGCGTAATGCTGGGCTTGTTTGCGGGCGGCTTTTTGATTGGGACTGGTGGTGTGGTGGGGCTGGCGGATGAGCGTAAACCGTATGATCTTCAGATTAACTATTACATTGCGGCATTGGATGAAGGCTTGCAAGAATCCAGACGATTTTATACGACAGAGAAGGTACGCGTAACCCCTGGAGAGGCACTGAACGGTAGGCCAGAACTGGCTGTATTCCTGTCGAATACGCGCAGCAATGCGAAAGCCCCCGATCCGTCAACGTTAAATGGTCCTATGAACTGGACTTACTCGGGTACACGAAAGTTTGCGAATGTTAAGCTAAAGTATGTTAATACCAAGAGTAAATTAGTGGTTTCCGATAGAATGATTAGGGGAAATGTGACAGTTGGCGGGAAGTTGAATATTTCTGCGCCTACCGGATATCAGTTGGTGAATGCGGACGATACTAATCGGATAGTCAAATCAATAAGTGAAGAATGGCATGTAATGGTAACGCCGAAGACAACTACGACGGGATCAACTGAACCAGATGAATCCGGAACCTCTCAACCGGAACCACAGCCAACTAAGCCAGGAGAATCAGAGCCGGAGAAGCCATCTGAGCCGGATTCTAACCCAGGGGATATGAAACCCGGAGAGCCGAACTCGGGAGAGACAAAACCCGAGAAACCAACTCCCGAGGACCCTAACACTACGCCCCACCCAGGAGGCAATCCCGCTCCGATTCAGCCCACGACGCCTAGCCCAATCCCTCACCCTCAGCCAACCTTGCCGCTCACCCCGCCATCATCGGTTGTCACCGATAGACGGAAACCGGTTGGTAAGGTCCCCACAGTTACCGTTCCCCGACCTCACGTCACGGCCGAGTCGGCACAACCTAACACCGACACCAACCTGGATCACGTCTCAGAACTCACTGAACACCCCATTACGGCCATTACGGATGACTCACTAGCAACTATGCCAGCCACGACGACTAAGCCGTCTCAGGGCGCTAAGAAGCCCCATTCAGAGAAGCTACCGGTTGGTGGTCGTCAATGGCGTGTTTCAAGTACGCGCCGCCAAAAATTACCACAAACGAACGAACAAACGTCAAAGGGGAGCTTGCTAGGGTTGGTAGCGCTAGCAGGAATTGGACTCAGTCGTTTTTGGCGCTTCCGTGACTGAACTCCGCTAAATCTGTGATAGACTAATTGGTGGACGATAAAAAACGGAGGAATCAGCACATGCAGAAGAAACAACACATTCAACCAGATTTAACGCGGTTAAACGCCATTTTCTTTGGAGCCCTCGTGGGGCTATTTGCGGGAATCGTGGTGAGTGTGTTTCGCCTGCTGATTGAGCATATGCTGATTTTCGTACAAGGCATTTACGGCTGGCTGGGGCAGCATCCGTGGTGGCTGATCCCCTGGGCCATCCTGCTGGTTGGCGTGGCTTTGTTAGTGGGGCATTGGGTCAAGCAGTCGCCGATGATTAAGGGGTCTGGGATTCCCCAAGTTGAGGGCCAGTTGGCCGGAGAGTTGGACTATGCGTGGTGGCCGGTGCTCTGGAAGAAGTTTGTCAGTGGTGTCTTGGGCATTGGCTCTGGACTCTTTCTGGGACGAGAAGGCCCGTCGATTCAGTTAGGCGGGACCGTCGCTCAGGGATTGGCTTATCGCATGGGCTTTAAGGGAACCCAGCGTCGGTTGGTCATTGCCGGCGGTGCGGCCGCGGGGCTTTCGGCGGCGTTTAATGCGCCAATTGCCTCAACATTATTTATTCTTGAAGAGGTCTACCACAGCTTCTCAACTTTAGTCTGGCTAACCGCCTTGACTAGCGCGGTCGTGGCCAACTTTGTTTCCAATGGTATTTTTGGCTTAACGCCCGTGTTACATATTAATTATCATCAAGCCCTGCCCCTGAAATATTACGGGCTACTGCTACTATTAGGCATTGGTCTCGGCGTATTGGGGTATGGTTATCAGTGGGTAACCCTGCATGTCGGTAGCTGGTATGCTCGACTCAAATGGTTACCGCGACATCTCGATGGAGTGATTCCGTTTCTTGCGGTGATTCCGATTGGATTAATGTGGCCGCTGGCTTTAGGCGGTGGGAATCAGATGATTGTGACTTTTGCCAAAAATACGCCTTTACTGTTGCCCCTGATTGGCTACTTTATTTTGCGGTTCTGCTTCTCAACCGTTAGCTATGGTTCCGGTTTACCCGGCGGGATCTTTCTACCGATCTTGACGCTGGGGGCATTACTGGGGGCAATTGGAGCCCGGCTATTTGTCTTAATGGGCTGGCTGCCCGCCATGTTCGTGGCGAATTTCATTATTTACGCCATGGCCGGCTATTTCGCGGGGATTTCTAAGGCACCATTTACGGCGATTCTACTCATTACGGAAATGGTGGGGACACTCCACCATCTGATGCCACTAGCCGTGGTCGCAATCGTGGCCTACATCACGGTTGACCTACTGGGTGGTGCGCCAATCTACGAAGCCATGCTACAGCAGCTAGTGAAGCCGGCCGAGGCCAATCGGGATGGCGTGGCCGATCGGGTGGAGTATCCGGTTGGCGAGAATTCCGGCTTCGACAGCCAACAGGTGCGCGACCTGACTTGGCCGGAAGGGTCACTATTGGTGGCGGTTCGACGTGGTGAACGGGAGGTTATTCCCAACGGTGATACCATCATTAAGTCGGGGGATACTCTGATTATCTTCACCTATCACCACAACCGGGCTTATGTCCGTCAACAGCTGACGCAATTAAATAATTCTCCCCATCGCTTACTGGATTAAGTGAGCGCAGGACTGGTAAAACCAGCGCGACTATGATAAATTAGGAAGAGTATAGTTAGACCTATTAGACCTATTCGATAGGTAGGAGGCAAATTTGTGTATAATTTTTTAATGACTTGTATTTTAATTGTCAGTGTTTTAATCATTATTGCGGTAATGATGCAACCTGCTAAGACCAACGATGCTTTGTCTGCTTTATCCGGTGGTGCTGATGACTTATTCGCTAAGTCCAAGCCACGTGGTTTTGAAGCCTTCATGCAAAAGGTCACCGTCGTCTTGGGGGCAATCTTCTTTGGATTGGCACTGGCTTTAGTTTTTCTATCTTCACACTAGAGATTTGAGCCTCCTGTTTGTGTTTGCTACAGGGGGCTTTTTTACAGCTAGTGATGGGTTGAGAACCAGCCCGAGACTTTTCTCAAATCGTGTGTCCGCACGAAGTTCACGAAGACTATCTCAGCAATAGCGGAAAGTGGTGGTTTTACATGATTCGAAAACCAACCCAGCTCTTCTTTGAGCAGGGGCCTCACGCAGTTGTTCTGCTGCACGCCTATTCGGGTAGTTCTAACGATATGCGCTTACTGGCTCGCCGGCTGGAAAGCGAAAATTACACGGTGTTAGCCCCAATCTTCACGGGGCATGCGACGGGTGATCCCGCGGATATTTTACGGGACGGTTCGCCGCGGAAATGGTGGCAAGATACGCGTGATGCCATTGCCGCGTTACGGCGCAGAGGGTATCAACAGATTGCCATCTTTGGTTTGTCCCTAGGTGGGTTGTTCGCGACGCGGGCGTTGCAGACGGACCCGCAACTCGTGGGTGGTGGAACGATTGCGTCACCCGTGGTCTTTCGCGGGCAGACGCACGTTCCGGAAGCCTTTATTCAGATGGCGCGCGCAGCCTATCAGCAACAGCAATTAGATGCGCCCGACATTGCCAATCGAATGGCCTGGATTCAGGAACATTTGCCCGCTCAGTTGGCGGCCATTCAAGCGTTTACGGATACGACGGCGACCCATCTCGATCAGGTGAAACAACCGGTCTTCATTGCCCAAGGGGATGCGGATCAGATGATTGATCCCCGGTCGGGTGAATGGTTGGCCGCGGCCTATCCGCGTCAACAAACGGATTTTCATGAGTACGCTGGTGCTGGCCATGTGTTGACGGTCAACGCAGCGCACCACGCCTTAGAGGCGGATATATTGACGTATTTACACACAATCTTTTAAAAATAACGAGGAATCGATAGTGCAAGATAATTTAAAGAGTGATTTAACAGCGTTCTTCCGGGCACACTCGGACCAGAACTACACAGTAGAAGATATTTCAGATGCACTGCACTACCACGGCTCAGCCGCATTCAAGCTGATCGTGCAGGAGTTAGCGCAACTGGAACGGGACGGCTTAGTTCAAGTGACTGAACACGGCCATTTTCAGCTCGATCCAAGCCAACGGACATTGACCGGGATTTTTCACGGCAATGACAAGGGCTTTGGGTTCGTGGCTTACGACGAGAATAAGGTTGAACCGGATGCCTACATTGCACCCAACAATACGTTGCGGGCGTTGAATGGTGATACGGTTAAGATTGAAATCGTTCGAGCCGGCGATCCCCGGAGCGGTAAGGGTCCCGAAGGTAAAGTCACGGAAATTGTGGAACATCACTACGAACAAGTCGTGGGTGAGTTCATGCAGACGGATGATGACGCCGGTTACCTGGGCCAAGTTCGTTTGACCGACAAGAAGGTCATGAAGTACAAGTTCTACGTGACCAATGTTGGCTTGAACCCAACGCCGGGTGAAGTGGTTACGGCCGAAATTACGGAGTACCCCAATGATGCGCATCCGGATGCCATGGTCGGGATTGCTAAGCAGGTCATCGGTAGCGTGGATGACCCCGGCATTGATATTTTACAGATCGTGTACCAACACAACATTCCATCCGAATTTCCGGAAGAGGTCATGCAGGCCGCCGATGAGATTCCAGATCACGTGCTCCCTGAAGAAATGAAGGGCCGCGAAGACATTACGGATCAAGACTTGGTCACCATTGATGGCGAATCGTCCAAAGACTTGGATGATGCCGTTACGGTTTGGAAATTGGACAATGGGAACTACCATTTAGGGGTCCACATTGCCGATGTTTCCCACTACGTTCAGGAAGATTCGATTTTGGACAAGGAAGCCTACAAGCGGGGAACCAGTGTGTACCTGACTGACCGGGTTATTCCAATGCTGCCTCGGCGGTTGTCCAACGGTATTTGCTCGCTAAACGAGGGCGAATTGCGGTTGTGCATGAGCTGTGACATGGAAATCGATCCCGATGGCCACGTGGTTAAGCACCGGATTCACCCATCCGTCATGCGGTCTAAGGCGCGGATGACGTATACGGCGGTTAACCAGATTCTGGAAGCTCACGATCCCGTGACGATGGATCGTTACAAGGCGCTCGTACCGATGTTTGAACAAATGGGTGAACTGCACAAGATCTTGGTTAAGCAACGGAAGCGTCGCGGAGCCATTGATTTTGACGACCGTGAAGCAGAGATCATCGTGGATGACAAGGGTCACGCCATCGATGTTAAGTTGCGGACGCGGGGCATGGCTGAACGGATGATCGAATCCTTCATGCTGGCCGCCAACGAAACGGTTGCGGAACACTACTTCCGGGCCAAGGCACCGTTCCTTTACCGGGTTCATGAAACGCCAGATGGCGATCGTGTACGGAGTTTCTTCGAATTCTTGACGGCCTTTGGGATCAACGTTAAGGGTGATCCCAATCACTTGCGGCCTAAGATGTTGCAAGGCATCTTAAAGCAAGTTGCTGGAAAGCCAGAAGAAGCCATGGTTTCCGTCATGATGTTACGGAGCCTGAAGCAAGCGCGGTATGCCGATCAATCCTTGGGTCACTTTGGATTGGGCGCCGAGTTCTACACTCACTTCACGTCGCCAATTCGGCGGTACCCCGATACGATGGTGCACCGGATGATTCACTACTACGAAGATCACGGAATCAACGACGCCAGCAAGGAAAAGTTTGCTCCCATCTTGGAAGAGATTGGGGTGCACACGTCCGAAGCTGAACGGCGGGCGATTGACGCTGAACGTGATACCAACGATATGAAGATGGCTGAATACATGGCCGATCACGTTGGGGAAGAATTCGATGCCGTGGTTAGCTCCGTTATGAAGTTTGGGATGTTCGTTGAACTCCCGAACACGATTGAAGGGTTAATCCACATCAGTCGCATGCAGGATGACTACTATGAATACGTCGAAAAGTATCTGGCCTTAGTGGGGCGGAATACGCGACGGACGTACAAGATTGGCCAGAAAATTCGGGTCAAGGTCATCCACGTTGACAAGGAACAAAGCGAAATTGATTTCGAGTTGTTGCACCCTGAAGATGCCCCAGTGAGTGATCTCTTGCCAAAGAGAGAACACCGTTCACGCGGTGGCCGCAACGGGAACTTCCACGGTCGGAACAACAATAGCAACCATAATGGTAATAATGGTAACCAGCACGGCGGTAGCCGGAACGGCAATCACCGCAATGGGAACCAACGGTCGACCAACCAACACGGTAATGGCAATCACCATAGTTCGAATAATGGGGGCCAACACCGTAATTCACAAGGTGGCCGACACTAAGCGAGGTGACAGCACTTGGCTAAGAAAAAGTCTAAGAAGACGCCGGATAACGTGCTCGCGCAAAACCGTAAAGCCCGTCATGATTACTTTGTGACGGAAACGGTCGAGGCGGGGCTCGTGCTGACCGGTACCGAGATTAAATCGATTCGGGAACGGCGGATTAACTTGCAGGATGGGTTTGCGCAAGTTCGGAATAATGAAGCGTGGTTGATGAATGTTCATATCAATGAGTATGTTCAGGGAAACCGATTTAATCACGATCCGTTACGAAACCGTAAACTCCTACTGCACAAGAAACAGATTCATCGACTCGGATTGGCAGCGCAGGATAAGGGGACGACTCTGATTCCCCTCAAGGTTTACCTTAAGCATGGATTTGCGAAGGTGCTCATTGGCGTTGCCCACGGGAAACGGGAATTTGATAAACGAGAAACCATTAAGCGACGTGAACAGGACCGGCAGATTGCCCGGGTCATGAAGCGTTACTAGATTAGAGAAGCCACTGGAACGGATAGTCGTTCTGGTGGCTTTTTTAGGTGGTTCATCAACTAATGTTGCTGGGGAGAATTTCAGAGGATCATTTCGCTTACGAATTGGTTCTTTTCTTCGCCATATATAGCTCGTAGTATAAATGGGTTATAGAACCTGATAGTCAAGCTGAATTGCCTGCAAGCCGCAACAGACGTAAACTTTACGAACTAATTGTGCCATGAAAATAGTGAATTTACGTGTGAAACAAAAAGTAAGAAAAGTAACATAAATGCTGTTATTTTTTAATAACATGTGTTATCTTTTAAATACAGAAATATTTGTAATTGGTGAAAATTGACTAGGGAAATCTACACTGAGGGGGCAGATGAAGATGAATAAAAAAGTAAGCGTTTTTTTAGCTGGCACCGTGTTAGCCGCGGGCGTTGGAATTTGGGGGCTTGAGGCAGGAACGGTTGCAACACCCGCTTATGCCGAGACGACGAATGCGGCGACTGTCGGCAATCGTGAGACGAATTTGGCTTCAGGTACGTATGGTACGGTCAACTGGTATTTAACGGCCAATGGGGAATTACACTTGGGTGCCGGGGCGTTGGGCGAAGACACTAGCTTACCCGCGCAGGTTGGTCGATTGGCGGCGCAGATTGCCAAGGCCCAGGGTGTGACGGACCCCACAAAGGCGCAGGTTCAGACTGCCGCCGATCAGGTGACGAAGGTGGTTCTCGATGGCCCTGTGGTTGCGCCGGTGGATGCCAGCAGCTTGTTCAGTCAATTACGCAACGTGACGACGTATGAACACCTTGATCGATTGGATACCAGCCACACGACCGTGATGAACAACATGTTTCACGTGATTGATTTGGACAGTAAGACAACGACGATTGATGTTTCGCATTTTGATACGAGCCAGGTTACCTCGATGCAATACATGTTTTATGGTCAGTCGGCGGTGAAACAACTAGACGTTACCGGCTTCAATATGGATCGCGTCACCGATACCATGGATATGTTCTACAGAACGACCAGTCTTGAGCAAGTTGACTTTGCTCAAGGCACGTTCCACAACCTCAGCAGTGTGATGTATATGTTTGGTTTTAGTGGTGCTCAAGTCATTAAATTGCCAAAGTTCGCACCGTCAGCTGATTTTTCTGGCTTTTATATGTTTGCTGGGACGAAGATCATTACTGAATTGACGTTGGGTCCCGCGACGACCTTTAAGAGCGGGACATCGCCTAACTTGAATACACCGCTTCAGGATATGCCCGACGTTTACACGGGTCTTTGGCAAGCGGTCGGTAAGGGAACCGTGGGGAATCCGTTGGGCGATGAGTACGCGACGGGCAATGCGATTACGACGCTCTATACGGGAGATGCCAAACCCACGACCGTTGAAACGTACGTCTGGCAACCTGTGAATCGGGTGATTGAACCGACGACACCGCCAACGACGCCTAATGAGCTCGCCCAACCGGTGACAGTCCAGTACCGCGATAACCAGGGCAAGCAGTTGGCCGATGATGTCACGTTGACGGGGGACCTCGGAACACACTACCAGGCAGAGCCGTTGACATTTAACGGCTACAAATTGACTAAGACGGATGGCGAGGCCACGGGGACCTTTACCACGCAGCCTCAGACCGTGACGTTCCACTATGCGCCGAGTCTGGTCACCGGTGGGGATGGGGATGCGATTGCACCAATTTCCAGCGTGGTCTATGCCACACGAAAGATTGGGCTGTATCGCACCAAGAATTTCTCCAACCAATCACGGGTTCACTGGTATAAAAAAGTTAAGCGCGCCGAACGGCCGATGTTTGTCGTAACCGGAACGGCGACCTCTAAGCGCGGCAATCTTCGCTATAAGGTTCGTGACGTCAATCATCACTCTAAGACGGCCGGAAAGACCGGTTATATCACCGCTAAGAAGAGCTACGTGACGTCCGTGTACTACGCCACTAAGCAGCCACGAATTAAGGTAATCAATGCGCAGGGGATTAACGCGTACCGGCAAAAATCGTTGAAGACGGCGCAACGGCACTATCGCAAGGGACAGACGCTTAGGGTTAAGAAGATTGTCCAGTATAACAAAACGACCCGTTTTCAGTTAACCAATGGCCAGTACGTGACGGCCAATAAGAAATTAGTGATCGCAGAGAAGTAAGACGAACAGTACCCATAGATCAACGAAACGGACCTGAAGTCACAACCTCAGGTCCGTTTCCTTTTGTTTAAATTTAGGGGAACTGGTCAGCTGACTAACCGGTTCGCGGTCACTCTTTTAGCCCATCGCGTTGGGCCTTGGTGCGGTCGACAATGGGGGTGATGCCACCGGAGGGAAGTGTCCCGGGAGCCCAAGTTGGCCGAACGGGGAGCGCGGATCCCTGAGACTTTTTACCCCAGCGGTCCAGAATCGAGGCTAGGCAAATCACGAGCGCCTCGTGATCGGGTTGATCGACGGTTAACGCAATGGTCCCACCGCCGGACTGGCTGACCCGGTCGATGCTGGCAATGCTGTCACGACCGTGGGTGATGCTAAAGTGGCCACTCGAGATATTGCCCATGATCACCCAGTTAAGGCCACGAACGAAAAGAACTTCGCGGATAACCCCTAGGGTCTTGCTGACGTGGCCCACAATTTGCCGGTGGTAAAGCAGGCGGAACTTGGGAAGTAACCCCAACGTTTCTTGCTTAACCTCGGCTTCCAGCGCCCCGTCAATGGTGTAGACGGAGAGCACATCGGCGCGTAGCCCCCATTTGCCCACGAGGAGGTAGCGTGAGTCGTTGTCGGCATCACGAATAACTGTGGTGGCTTTGGCCGATAGCGCGGCCTGATTCAGATACAGCGTACGCATGGAAACCCTCCCTTAAAAATAGCGATGACTTCATTAATCTCATTCTACCATGTTTTCCGGTTCACGTTCGACAATATCATTTGCGGCGTTGTTATGATAGAATAAAAGCGTGAGGTGTTGGGAATGAAACCGTTTATTCATAATGATTGGTGGCCAGTGTTGGAACCCGAATTTGAGCAGCCGTACTATCAACAATTGCGGCAGTTTTTAGTCTCGGAGTATCAGCACTATCAGATTTTTCCGGATATGTACCATATTTTCACGGCCTTTGAGTGGACCCCGTTCAGTCAGGTCAAGGTGGTTATCCTGGGGCAAGACCCGTACCACAATCCTGGGCAGGCCCATGGCTGTAGTTTCTCGGTTCTGCCGGGTACCCCGCTACCGCCGTCATTACAGAATATTTATAAGGAGCTGCAAGACGACCTGGGCATCAAGCCGGTCAGTCATGGCTATCTGGAGAAGTGGGCCAAACAAGGCGTGCTGCTCTTGAACTCCGTGTTGACGGTGCGGTATGGCAAGGCTTTTTCTCATCAGGGTCACGGCTGGGAACGCCTGACCGATGCGGCTATTTCGAAGTTGTCTGAGCGACCAGAGCCCGTCGTCTTCATCCTTTGGGGTGGGGCGGCCCGCTCAAAGATTAAGTTGATCGATACCAAGACCAACATCGTCTTACAGTCGCCGCACCCCAGCCCGCTGTCGGCGTACCGGGGATTCTTCGGCTCCAAACCGTTTTCCAAGACCAACATCGCATTAACATCATTGGGTGAGACGCCCATCGATTGGCAGTTGCCGGAACACGCGACGGTTGACGATGGGCCCAACACCACAACCAACCAACAAGCATAGGCACAGAATTGATTCGTGGGATATTTTATGGAGGTCATCATCTATGGAACTTTTTGATAGTCTTAAACAAAAGATCAACGGACAAAACAAAACCATTGTATTTCCGGAAGGCGCTGACGTGCGGGTCCTAGGGGCTGCCAGTCGGTTAGCTGCCGATGGGCTGATTCATGCTGTCGTTTTGGGTCACCAAGCTGAAATTCAACAGACAGCGATTAACAATGCTATCGATTTGGAGCCGTTAACCATTTTAGATCCGACGGCGATTCCAGCCGACCAACATCAAGCGATGTTAGACGCCTTAGTTGAACGGCGGAAGGGGAAGAACACGCCGGAACAAGCCGCTAAAATGTTGGAAGATCCCAACTATATTGGGACAATGATGGTGTACATGGGGCAAGCCGATGGGATGGTCTCAGGGGCCATTCATGCGACCGGCGATACCGTGCGCCCAGCCTTACAGATTATTAAGACCAAGCCTGGCGTTCGGCGTATTAGCGGGGCGTTTATCATGCAAAAGGGCGAACAACGGTACGTCTTTGCCGACTGCGCCATCAACATCGAACTGGACGCTGCCGGAATGGCGGAAGTTGCCGTTGAGAGTGCCCACACTGCCGAGGTCTTTGACATCGATCCTAAGGTTGCCCTGCTGAGCTTCTCAACCAAGGGGTCCGCTAAGGGGGACATGGTGACGAAGGTTCAGGAAGCTACTAAGATTGCCCACGAGACGGCACCGGATTTAGCCGTGGATGGCGAATTACAATTCGATGCGTCCTTTGTCCCAAGTGTCGCGGCACAGAAAGCGCCAGATTCTAAGGTTGCTGGTCATGCCAACGTCTTTGTCTTCCCAGAACTCCAATCCGGGAATATTGGCTACAAGATTGCGCAACGCTTTGGTGGCTTTGAAGCCATCGGGCCTATCCTGCAAGGCTTGAACAAGCCCGTTTCCGACCTCTCACGGGGCTGTGATGAGGAAGATGTTTACAAGGTGGCCATTATCACGGCGGCCCAATCATTAGATTAAGGCCGTGCTTTAACAAATAATATTAAACAAAAGAACGATTAAGTACCCGGATTGCTATTTTTCAGCAGTCCGGGTATTATTTGTAATGGCGAGTTTGTACGACGAATTAGAATCAATATAATTTCAGCGTAAAAGGGGAAGAGAAATGATGTATGAAGTAACGGTCACAAGTCCGGAAGCCACAATGGCACTTGGGCAACGACTGGCCCCGACCCTTCAGCCGCGAGATGTTATTTTACTTGATGGCGATCTGGGAGCGGGCAAGACGACATTTACCAAGGGATTAGCGTTGGGATTGGGCATCACCCGTAACGTGAAGAGCCCAACCTTTACGATTATCCGGGAATATCAGGGGGGACGACTGCCCCTATACCACATGGATGTGTACCGTCTAGAAGAAGGCGGCGGGGATGAGCTCGGCCTCGATGAGTATTTCAATGGGGATGGCGTTAACGTGGTGGAATGGTCCAAGTTTATTGCTGATGAGCTTCCTGAGCACTATTTGCGGATCGTATTTAAACGGGACGATGCCGCAGGCGAGAATCAGCGAACGTTACGGTTTGACCCCCACGGCGCCCATTTTGAAGCGTTAGTTCAGCAACTGGAGGACGGCTCGCATGAGTGATGAAGTAGCCATTCGCTTACCGAATGCGGCTGATGCCAAGGCCTTACTGGCATTGTTGGAGCGTTTACAAAAAGAGAGTGACACGTTTAGTCTAGCCGATGCTGATGATCCCATCAGTGCGGCGCAGGAAGCCGATCAGTTGGAACAGATTAAGGCAAGTCCCAAGCACCTGTTATTGGTGGCCAGTCTGGGTCAGCGCTTACTGGGAGTGCTCTCGATTTCGCCAACTCGGCAGGGAAATGTCGGCGAGTTGGGGATTGCCGTCGAGAAGAAATACTGGCACTTAGGCATCGGCACCGCACTTGTCGATGAGGCCCTGTATTGGGCGGACACGGCCAGTCAGTTACAAGCGGTAGGCTTGATCGTCCAGACCCGCAACGTCCCCGCTGTGAAGCTCTATCAGAAGATGGGGTTCGTCCGGACGTCCACGCCGCCAGAAACCGTGATTGACGATGATGGCGAACACGTAAAGGCGATAGAAATGGTGTACCGACTGGCTTAATTGGTCAATTAAAAACGCGTTACTGTTCGGGCAATGCCCTGAACAGTAACGCGTTTTAAGGTCGTGACTGAAGGTTGAAAGCTCACGAACACGCTCCAGTCCCCAGCTGGTAAGGCCTATCGCCATTAAATTAGTCATCAACGACCACCTACAGCTGCCAGAGATTCCGGCGCTGTGGGGACCGCCTGCGGCCTGAGAAGCGGTCCTCCGGCTCAGTTTGAAGCCTTACCAAAATTGTCAGTTTCCAAACACGTCCCGCGCTGTAAGCTGCTGCACAGCTAACACCGCTGTCACGACTACGGCCATCGGTCCTGCCCGCCTCCGGTTACGATAGTTGAAAACCATTAAATCTGCGGTGACATCGCTGGAATGGCAACGTTCATCCAGTTTAATTGTGTACATCACGTGTAGCCGTGAGCGAGTCAAATTTGGTCTCAGCCGTGGGAGTTTCCAAGTGATTTTGCTTGGAAACTGGCGACTTTGAGACGTGATTTTCGGCTCAAAGCGAGGGAAAAGACAGGGGGTTGGCTTTTCCCGGTCCTTTCCACCGCGTTCCAGACCAAATTTGGCGAACGGTAAGGCGGCCAGTACGCGACGATCATATTATAATAGCTGGAATCCTCGTCACACCAAGGATTCCAGCTGTTTCTATATTTCAAATCTTCAGGTTAAGCATTAATCGTGACAAAATTCTTCAAGGGTTGGGTTCCAAAGTGGTTGGCCTCGTACAACAAAATGTTGGCGCAGGCTAGGCTATCATCGAGCGCGTTATGGTGATGGTTTAGGTCAATCCCAAGCTCGTCACACACGGTATTGAGCTTGTGGTTCGGAAATTCCGGAAAGAACTTGCGGCTCGTCTTGACCGTATCAAGGGTCAGGTAGCGGGCGGTCGGCAGGTTGTAGTGTTCTAGCGTGCTCCGCAAGACCCCGTTGTCAAAGGGGGCATTGTGAGCGATGACGAGGCGATCGCGCTGAAAGAAGGGGGCCACGTGCTCCCAAACTTCTGGAAAGGCCGGTGCATTGGCCACATCACGTTCATGGATGCCATGAATCTGAACATTGCGCCAGAAGAATTCAGTGTCGGGTTTGATCAGTGAGTAAAATTCATCCACGACCTGATTGTTACGCACGATGGTCAGGGCCAATGAACAGGCACTGTACCGCTTACCACTGGCCGTTTCGAAGTCCATAGCGACAAAATTCAAAAGTGCATCTTCCCTTCAAAATTGGTTTAGACAGTCACGTCAATGTCGAGTTCGACCGGACAGTGGTCGGACCCCATGACTTGGTCTAGTATTTTAGCGTCTTTGAGCTGTGGTTGCAAGCGTTGACTGGTGATGAAGTAGTCGATCCGCCAACCGGCATTGTTGTCGCGGGCGTGGAAACGGTAGCTCCACCAAGAATAGCGTTCGGTCGCGTCCGGGTTGAAATAACGGAACGTATCGGTATAGCCAGCGGCCAGTAGCGCCGTAAACTTTGCCCGTTCGTCATCGGTGAAGCCGGCATTCTTATGGTTGGTCTTGGGGTTCTTCAAGTCAATCTCAGTATGGGCGACGTTGAGGTCACCACAGAAGATGACGGGCTTCTTCGCGTTAAGGCCTTGTATAAAGTCGAGAAAAGCGGCTTCCCAGCCCATGCGGAAGTCCAGCCGTTTCAATCCACTTCCCGAATTCGGGGTATAACACGTTAGGATGTAGAAATCGGGGTATTCGAGGGTAATCGTGCGTCCCTCGTGATCAAAGTCAGGGGCATTGATCCCATAGATCACGTTGAGGGGCTTGTGTTTGGTGAAGAGGGCCGTGCCGGAATAGCCCTTGCGTTCAGCATAGTTCCAGTATTGGTAGTAGCCGGGGAGATCCAGGTCGATCTGGCCTTCCTGAAGTTTGGTTTCCTGAACGCCAAAGAAGTCGGCATCCAGTTCCTTAAAGGTCTCGACAAATCCTTTTTTCACGATGGCCCGTAAGCCATTGACATTCCACGAAATAAATTTCATGACGCACCTCCAACTGTTACCTCTCAGTATACCAGAAGTTTTACGCGAGGGGGTGGTCGTTCACCTATGGCAAGGAAGCCCGCTAAATCTGGCTTTTGCGTGCTGAAATTAGCCATGAATGGGACCGACTGATTGGCCTGTAGAAGGGAAAATCCTGGTGAAACTGGTCGAAATTGGCCTAGCACCGGGCAGATTTCAAAATTTAATCCCGAATTCATGCGCGTGGCGTGCGGTCGCGGGGGGTTCCATGGTAAAATAATGCTATGACTGTTGTTCGTTGAAGGTCAGTGATGCCCGAAACGAACGCTAACTTTTTGAGAAACGAAGGGAATTTAATTATGATGGAAGAGATTACAGCAGCATTTCCAGCAATCGAAATTTTGCGAAATGAACCCTTGGCGCATTATACCCATACGCTGACCGGGGGGCCGGCCGATTATCTGGCCTTTCCCACCAACGTTCAGGAGACAAAATCGCTCTTAGCCTATGCGAACCAAGCAAAGCTGCCCGTTACGGTTGTTGGCAATGCCAGTAATTTAATCGTTCGCGATGGTGGTATTCGGGGACTGGTGATGATTCTGACAAAGATGAATACCATCACGACCGATGGCCACACGGTGACAGCCGAGGCGGGCGCCGCCATGATTAAGACCACTCAGGTGGCTCAGTCGTTTGCGTTGAGCGGCGTTGAATTCGCTGCTGGGATTCCCGGGAGCGTCGGTGGTGCCGTCTTCATGAATGCCGGAGCTTACGGTGGCGAGATCAGCGAGGTGGTGACGTCCGCTGAGGTGCTGACGCCGACCGGTGAGATTCGGACACTGAACGCCAAAGAACTGGACTTTGGTTACCGGCACAGTTCGATTCAGGACTATCATGACATTATTCTTACAGCGACCTTTACCTTGACGCCCGGTGACGGTCAAGCCATTCAAGCTCAGATGGACGATCTGAATGCGCGTCGGGCGGCCAAACAGCCTTTAGACCTGCCGTCTTGCGGGAGTGTGTTTAAGCGCCCTGAAGGTCATTATACGGGGCAGTTGATTCAAGCGGCTGGGTTGCAGGGCTTTCAGTTAGGTGGTGCGCAGGTCTCTACCAAGCACGCCGGTTTCATTGTCAACATTGACCATGCAACGGCGACCGATTACTTAAATCTGATTCATCATATTCAGGATGTGATTTGGCAAGAAGATCAGGTTCATCTGGAAACCGAAGTCCGCATTATCGGTGAAGAACCAACACAAAACTAAAAGAGAGAGGGGGAACCCTATGTGCCTATAGTTGAAGCAGTGATTCTGTTAATTGTCCTGGTCCTTTTGTCCAATATTATCAGTCACTACCTCACGTTTATTCCCGTCAGTTTGATTCAGATTGCGCTGGGTCTCATGGTCGCGCTGGTGTGGCAATTTGAGGTGCCACTTGAGACTGATTGGTTTTTACTCCTGTTTATTGCGCCCTTGCTGTATAACGATGGTCGGCGCTTTCCGAAACGAGAGCTCTGGCGGCTACGCGGACCCATCTTTGGAAATGCCATCTGGCTGGTTTTTCTGACCACGTTACTGGGCGGTTTTCTGATTTACGAATTGATTCCGAAGATGCCGTTGACCGTGGCCTTTGCCTTGGCGGCGATCCTGTCGCCAACCGACCCGGTGGCCGTGCAGTCCATCTCTAAGCAGGTCAAATTGCCGGCGAGCCTGATGCATTTGGTGAGTGGCGAAAGCCTGATCAACGATGCCAGTGGGTTGATTGCCTTTAAGTACGCCATCGCGGCGACCGTTACCGGTGCTTTTTCGGTGGGAACGGCCGTGGGCGACTTCATTTACATCAGTATCGTCGGGTTCCTGTCCGGGCTGATCTTCATGACGGCGATTCAGCTGTTGATGGATATCCTGCGCCGGCAGGGCATTGACGATGTGATTTTTAACACGGTCTTACAGATTGCGACACCGTTTGTCATTTACCTGGTGACTGAAGAAATTACCCATGCCTCCGGGGTTATTGCCGTCGTGACGGCTGGCGTGTTGTTCCATGCGCGTGAGAGCCGTATTGTCGAGGATTCCCCAGAGTTAAAACTTGTCACTGAAAAAGTTTGGGATATTATTATTTACTCATTGAATGGGATTGTGTTCGTTATTCTGGGAATCGAGTTGCCCGTCGCAACGTCGCAGGTGATCAAGGGCGGCCAATTTAACACGGGACAGGCGCTGTTCTTTGCCTTCATGGCATGGGTGGTGTTAGTGGCCATTCGGACGTTGTGGACGTACGGATACATTCTCTTCCAGCGGCTGACGCATAATCACAGCAACGAGCGACCGAGCTTCCGAACGGCTATCTTATCCGGCCTGTCCGGTGTCCGGGGCGCCGTTACCATGGCCGGGGTGCTCTCGGTGCCGACGGTGATCGCCAGTGGTGCTAGTTTTCCGGCGCGCTCGTTGATGCTGTTCGTTGCTTCTGGGGTGATTATTATCAGTTTAGTGGCGGCGACCATCATGTTGCCGTTGATTTCGACGGATAAGCAGCCCTTGCAGACACGAGCCAGCGCCAGTGATGACATTGCCAACGACATTAATCTGGATGATGAGGACGAGGAAGAATTTCCCGAAGAGCCGATTCGTCAGATTAGTGAGGAAGAGGCACGGGCCTACATCATGCGCTTAGCGATCTCCAAGATTGAAGAGCTACGCCGACCGAACAATCAGCGAGCCGCATATGATTTGATCTTAGATTATCAGTTCATTATCCGACGCCTAGAGATGAGTTATCGGGCCGATACGGTCATGCAAAAAGTGTTGGATGATGAGATTAAGCTGCGGCAGGTTGCTATTGACGGCGAACGTGCCACCCTCAAGGAACTGCGACAGGGCGAAAAAATCACGCAGACCAGCTACGTCGGGGCTTTGCGGCGCATTGAAAATCTGGAGGGGCGTTTGACCCAAGTCTCCGGTCATACCATGCCGGGCGTGATTAATTATTGGCGGCGGTTCTTTAAACATTTGTGGCGGGATGCGGCCTACTGGTTGCATTCGGAGGATACGGATCGGCTGCATGCCGAGAATAACCTGATTGAACGGGAAACGGCGAAAGCGGCTATCAAGGCGTTATCGGAATATTTGTCACGAACGGATATTGATGAAACCCAGTTCGATAACCAGGCCGTATATCACTTAATTGTCCAGTACCGTAACCGGATTGAACGTGCCAAGGCCGCCACGGCACCGCATCGCAACGACGATTATCAGCACCAGATTAACAAGCTACGGGTGCGCGCATTGGGTGCCGAACGGACGGGAATTCAGTCGCTATTGGAGGCTGGCAACATCACCTGGACCAAGGCAACCCACTTGCGCCAATACGTGAATTATGCGGAGAATGTCTTAGTCATGTCGTTGTCGGACGAAGAGGGCGAGTAGTCCCGGCTTCCGGTCAACATGAGATATTAAGGTCAACAATAAAGGCTGCGTTTCGCCGATGCAAGTGCATGGCGGAACGCAGCCTTTGGTGTAAGCTAGTGATAATGCGAATAGGTAGGTCTTGTTAAGTAAGCGGTGGGGGGTTCGGTCAACTACCTCGCTGTTCGTCGGATTTAGTCTGACATGCCGTGACAGGGTGGGCCAAGCTAGGACCTGATTTTGGTTCTTAGTTTGAACTGGCGAATCGCTGCTCGATCCACAGACGGTCCGAAAGCGTTAGTGGTCGTCATTCGGCCGCAAGCTCCAGTCGGCTAATCTCCCCCTGCCAAGATCAAAAAAGGACGCCAACCGATAAAAGGTCGTCGTCCATGATGGTTAATCGGGTAATTCGTCATGCCCGCTATTGTGCATAATTAGGTAGAGAATCCAGTAACAGAAGAGCTGGATGAAGGTAAGCAATCCGACAAAGATCCACATGTTGCCGGTCCACATATCCATGATAGGCCGAATGAACTGTTCGGGATTAATGAAGAGATAGATGGTGTGAATCCGCAAAAAGCGGCCAATATAAAGTCCCACCGAGGTTAGGAAGGTCAACAGTAAAACGATCAGGATACGAACGGCGTGATTGCCCTTCGCCATGCGGGTGCTGATGACCTGACTGACGTAATTGAGGCTCCAAAAGCCCAATAATGTGCAGCTCATGGCACTGACAATCATGTAGGTGAAGTAGATCCACAGGTGAGGCGTGACGCGTAACAGGCCACTTAGGGCGTACGGCCGAAGCAACGATAGGTGGAACAGATCGGTCAGTAAGTAAGGGGCATTTGGATAGAACAACAACCAGAGAAGCACCAACGGCCAGAAGAGCCAGGCGCTCTGCGGCTTGTGCTTTCCCAGATGGAAGCTCAGTTCGATCGGGATGTACCCCAGAAAGGTATTTAACAACAGAAACGAGAAGGGATCCTTGGCACGGAAGTACAGAAAAATCAGCCAAGCCACAAAGAATATTCGAATTTCCCACCGGGCCCGCCGATTCATTAGCCATCACAATCCTTTCGTCAAGTCTCTGTCTTCATTTTACAGCCTTTGGGGTAAAAACGAACAGAATATGACTTCTAGTTTACCAGAATCTTTTTGAGAAAAGGCTGATTTAAGTGGAGCTTAACGTTTCTGTAAATTTTGCGGGGGTTCGGTGGGATTTGCATGGCATTCTACCGATTCGGGGCGAAATGTCAGCGACCCCGTGCTATAATTAAATCTGAATTCAATTTGGAGGGAAAGTCATGAACCTGGATTGGGGCAATCTCCTTACAATAGGGAATCTAGTCAACCTACTCGACATTTTGGTCGTCTGGTTTGTCATTTATGAATTGATCGTGATGCTACGGGGAACCAAAGCCATTCAGCTTTTCCGGGGCGTCATCTTGATTCTATTGGTGAAGTTCGTCAGTGCTTACCTGGGCCTCAACACGGTATCGTGGTTGGTCGATCAGGTCATCAACTGGGGGGTTATCGCCATCATTATCATCTTCCAGCCCGAGATTCGACGGGGGCTGGAACATCTGGGTCGCGGTTCCTTGTTTGTGCGGATTCGGCACGAAAACGAAGCGGCCAATCACATGATTGAGGGCCTGGATAAGGCGATTCAGTACATGTCCAAACGGCGGATAGGGGCGTTAATGACCATTCAACGCGATACCGGGTTGGAGGATTACATTGAAACGGGGATTGATTTGGATGCGGAATTAACGGGTGAACTGTTGATTAACATCTTTATCCCCAACACGCCACTACATGATGGTGCGGTCATTATTCGTGATAATCGCATTGCGGTGGCCGCAGCCTACCTGCCGCTGTCCGAGAGTAACCTGATTCCGAAAGAATTGGGAACACGTCACCGGGCGGCCGTGGGGATTTCGGAAGTGACGGATGCGTTGACGATCGTGATCTCTGAGGAAACCGGTGAAGTCTCAATCACCAAGAACAATGAGTTACTGCGGGGGTTAACGCAGGCGGATTATCTGAAATTCTTGCGCGATGAGTTGGTTAATGAAGAGGCCGCCGATAATGGTAACGTCTTGGTTAAGGCGTTGGATTGGTTCGATCAACGATTTAGAGGGGGGCGGCGCTAATGAAAAACGAGCGTTACACAACATGGTTGTACCGCATTCTCGCGTTAATCTTGGCCATTCTCCTGTTCTTCTATGTCAACAGTACCAAGTCGTCAACCAGCACGCAGTCGACCAGTTCGACGAACAATACGTCCCTGACGGCGACCAAGACCATGAAGGTGTCGGTCCCTTTACAACTCAACGTCAACAGCAATAAGTACTTCGTGACGGGGTACCCGCAGAAGGTCAAGGTGACCCTGCGAGGGCCGCTGGCGTTGGTCACCACGACCGCGAACACTCAGAACTTTAAGGTGTACGCCGCCCTGAGCGATCTGGGCGTGGGTAAGCACAAGGTGACCCTGCATCAAGAGGGGCTGAATCATGAGATTGAATCCAGCATTTCGCCTTCGAAGATCACGGTTGATATTGAACCACGTAAGACCGTTTCGTATCCCGTGAAAGTGCGGTACAATAGTCAAAATATTGCCGCGGGATATTCTGCAGGAAAAGCCACTTCCGATGTGACGAGTGTTAAAGCCACGGGGGCGGCCAACGAGATTTCACGTATTAAACAGGTGATTGCGCAGTTGTCGGTTCCCCAAAACACCAAGAAGACGGTGAATAGCCAAGCCGTGATCGAAGCGGTGGACGGCAGTGGGAACACGGTCAACGTGATCTTAACGCCGTCGACGACCACGGCGAACCTGCCGATCACGTCTGATGGCGAGAGCAAGAAGGTTGGTTTAGACCTGAATGCGAAGAACGGCTCGTCCGGAACGACCTATAAACTAACCAGTAACGTATCAAAGGTGACGGCCTATGGGAGTGCTTCTCAACTGAAGGCCCTCGACAATGTTGCCGTGGACGTTGACGTCAGTGACGTCAAGAACAATACCACGAAGACCGTCACCCTCGATACGAATGATAATAATGTCACCGCCTTTGACCCCTCCACCATTAAGGTGACGATCAAGGCAACCGCAAATTAACGAAAATTGTTTGAGAAATGAGGAAGATTACGATGAAGTATTTTGGAACTGATGGCGTCCGGGGCGTTGCGAACCAAGAGTTAACCCCAGAATTAGCCTTTAAGGTTGGCCGGTTTGGCGGCTACGTTTTGACGCAACACGCAGACAGTGAAAATAAGCACCCACAAGTTCTCGTGGCGCGCGACACGCGGATTTCCGGCCAATTACTGGAAAATGCGTTGGTAGCGGGACTGTTATCAGTCGGGATTGAAGTGCTCCGTCTGGGCGTCATCTCCACGCCGGCCGTGGCCTACCTGGTTCGGACACAGGGCGCTGCCGCAGGGGTCATGATTACGGCTTCCCACAATCCGGTAGAATACAATGGGATCAAGTATTTTGGGAACGACGGCTACAAGCTTTCCGACGAAATGGAAGAAGAGATTGAAGCCCTGTTGGATGCGCCGGACGATAAGCTTCCTCGGCCAGCCACGGATGGTTTAGGGACGGTCGAAGACTATTCCGAAGGCAGTCAAAAGTACATTCAGTTCTTGGAACAAACCATTGCCGATGACCTCGAAGGCCTGCATATTGCCGTAGACTCCGCTAACGGGGCCACGAGTGGATTGGTTTCTCGGCTTTACGCGGATCTGAACCTTGATTTCGATACCATTGCCACCACGCCCAACGGTCTGAACATCAATGATCAGGTCGGCTCGACCCATCCCGAACAACTGCAGAAGTTTGTTGTCGAAAAGGGGGCCCAGGTTGGGTTAGCCTTTGATGGGGACGGTGACCGGTGCATTGCCGTAGATGAGACTGGTCAAATCGTCGATGGCGATAAGATCATGTACATTTGTGGGAAGTACATGGCCGAACACGGTCGGTTGAAGAAGGATACGATTGTGACCACGGTCATGAGTAACCTGGGGATGTACAAGGCCATGGCTGCCCACGACCTCAAGTCCGTCAAGACCAAGGTCGGGGACCGTTACGTGGTGGAAGAAATGCGCAGATCCGGCTACAACCTGGGTGGCGAACAGTCCGGCCACGTTGTCTTCTTGGACTTCAACACGACCGGTGATGGCTTACTGACCAGTCTGCAACTGCTGCACATCCTGAAGGTGACGGGGAAGAAGTTATCCGAACTCGCCGCCGATGTGACGACCTACCCGCAAAAGTTGGTTAACATCAAGGTTGCGGACAAGCAAGCCGCACAAGAGAATCCAAAGGTTCAGGCCGCTATTGCGACCGTTGAAAAGGAAATGGCTGGCGATGGCCGAGTCTTGGTTCGCCCTTCAGGGACGGAACCGTTACTCCGGGTCATGGCCGAAGCTCCAACCGAGGAATCCGTTGCGGCGTATGTCGAACGAATCGCTGCGGTAGTCCGTGCCGAAGTGGGCGTCGACTAAACGCAGGCAATGCGTAAATAGACCAATTGAAAAAAATCATGAAAGAGGGCACCCGGCCACGTTGGTTGGGCGCTTTTTTCATGAAAAATTATAATAAATATGATGATAGACCAGTTCGAGATTTTTTGATTGACAACCTTTGGCAAACGCTGTAGAGTAAAGACATTCAGAAATGTTTTTCAAAACGTTTCAGTCTATACCAATTTTAAAGAAAACAGATACATTTCTATTTTAATTTAACGACCCTCTTGGCATTTGCCGGGACTGGCGTCGAGAAAAGGAAGAAAACTTATGTGTGGAATTGTTGGTGTTACTGGGAATGACAATGCCGTTAAAATCTTACTAAACGGACTCGAAAAGCTCGAATACCGGGGCTATGATTCAGCCGGAATTTATGTGAACGATCAAAAGGGACAGGATTACCTGGTCAAGACCAAGGGCCGGATTTCCGAATTACGTTCTAAAGTGTCCGCCACTGCCGGTGTTCATGGGTCAACCGGGATCGGTCATACGCGTTGGGCGACTCATGGGGTTGTCAGCGAGGCCAATGCGCATCCTCACTTTTCCAACGATGATCGGTTCTACTTGGTTCACAATGGTGTGATCGATAACTTCCAAGAACTCAAAGCGAAGTATTTGAGCGATGTGCCATTTAGAAGCCAAACGGATACCGAAGTTGTGGTCCAGTTAATCGATAAGTTTGCGGTTGAGGAAAACTTGGATGCTAAGGCGGCCTTCTTGAAGACGTTAAGTCTCCTCAAGGGGTCTTCATATGCCTTTCTGATGATGGATCGTGAACAGCCGGATACCTTGTTCGTGGCTAAGAACAAGAGTCCACTCTTGATCGGGGTTGCCGATGGCTTCAACGTGGTCTGTTCCGATGCCTTGGCAATGTTGAAGGAGACCCACGACTTCTTGGAATTAATGGATGGTGAAGTTGTAACCATCACGCCTGACAAGGTGGCGATTCAAGATGCCCAAGGGAACCCAGTTGAACGTAAGCCATTCCACGTTGACATGAACGCGGACGAAGCTGACAAGGGAACGTATCCTTTCTACATGCTCAAGGAAGTCGACGAACAACCAAACGTGATGCGCAAGTTGGCCCAAACCTACTTGTCAGAACACGGTGTTCCTCAGATTGACCAGAAGCTATTGGATGCCATGCAGGCGGCGGATCGGTTGTACATCGTCGGTGCCGGGACCAGTTACCATGCTGGGTTAGTCGGCAAGCGACTTTTTGAAAAGCTGGCCCACATCCCAACGGAAGTGCACGTTTCTTCCGAGTTTGCCTACGAACAACCGATGCTGTCCAAGAAGCCATTCTTTATCTTCTTGACCCAGTCCGGCGAAACGGCCGATAGTCGTGAAGTGTTGGTTAACGTCAATGACGCTGGCTACCCAAGCCTGACCATCACCAACGTACAGAACTCCACGTTGTCTCGTGAAGCGACCTACACGTTGTTGCTCCACGCCGGTCCAGAAATCGCTGTGGCTTCGACCAAGGCCTACACAGCGCAAATCGCATTGGAAGCCATCTTGGCAAAGGCGTTGGGTGAAGCTACCGGTCAGATTGTGGCGCAGGACTTCAACGTTCGTCAACAATTGGGTCTGGTCGCTACGGGGATGCAAGCCATTGTTGATGAAAAGGATAAGTTGGAAAAGATTGCCAACGACTATCTGATGCAATCTAACCGGGCCTTCTACATTGGCCGTGGGATTGACCACGCGGTTTCTCTAGAAGCTGCTTTGAAGTTAAAGGAAATCTCTTACGTGCAAGCTGAAGGGTTCGCCTCTGGTGAATTGAAGCACGGAACGATTGCCTTGATCGAAAAGGATACGCCAGTGATCGGGTTCATCACTCAGGCCAAGACGGCTGGGTTGACGCGGAGTAATCTGCAAGAAACCATGGCACGGGGGGCCAAGACTTTGACCATCGTGCGTGAGGGCTTAGCCATTGACGGCGACGACCTGATCTTGCCAGACGTTGACGAAATGTTAATGCCATTACTGAGTGTGGTACCGGCCCAATTGTTGGCTTACTACACCAGCTTGAACAAGGGCTTGGACGTGGATAAGCCACGGAACTTGGCCAAGAGTGTCACGGTTGAATAAGCCTTGAACTTGAAATAATTAACGAAGTCGTCCAGTGATTGGGCGACTTTTTGTTGTGCGCCCGGCATGGGCGCTAACTAGGCGGTGAAAATCCGCTGTGGGCCGTAGTAGTCGGAACCACGAGCCGAAGGCAAAGGTGTCCATC
>NZ_JAAVSC010000115.1 GCF_012641095.1 Lactobacillus sp. HBUAS51381 | reverse complement strand
GAGAGTTTGATCCTGGCTCAGGACGAACGCTGGCGGCATGCCTAATACATGCAAGTCGAACGAGCTTCCGTTGAATGACGTGCTTGCACTGATTTCAACATTGAAGCGAGTGGCGAACTGGTGAGTAACACGTGGGTAACTTGCCCAGAAGCAGGGGATAACACTTGGAAACAGGTGCTAATACCGTATAACAACAAAAA
>NZ_JAAVSC010000114.1 GCF_012641095.1 Lactobacillus sp. HBUAS51381 | reverse complement strand
GGGCCCGTGGCGTACGGCGCATAGTGCAACACTTACCTACACGTTAACGAATAGAAAACTGGAACGTCTTGGGCTAATCAACTTGACCAAAACGCTCCAGCTTATTCAAAATGCTTAAGTTACTGAACCGCCGTATACGGAACCGTACGTACGGTGGTGTGAGAGGTCGGTAGCCGAACTAATCGGCTACCTCCTACTCGAT
>NZ_JAAVSC010000113.1 GCF_012641095.1 Lactobacillus sp. HBUAS51381 | reverse complement strand
ACTAATTAAAAAACTCAAAAATACGCAGTTGTTTCTCGGTTTAATTATCTTAATAATTAAAGGAAAATAATTTGATAATATCTAGTTTTCAAAGAACAAGTTTGAGAGGTAAGCCCCTCAAAACTGACCATTGTTTCGACAAAGTATGTGTAGCCTCCGTATATTCCTTAGAAAGGAGGTGATCCAGCCGCAGGTTCTCCTACGGCTACCTTGTT
>NZ_JAAVSC010000112.1 GCF_012641095.1 Lactobacillus sp. HBUAS51381 | reverse complement strand
GTAATTAATGCGGGGCACTGGCTAGGTGGCGAGACCTTTTGGCACCTAGTCAGTGCCCAATTCTCAGTATTCTTGTATTTTAGAGCCAACTAAATAAGCTTTAAAGGTATCAACTTTTTTTTAAGGCTGGTATTATTAGTAGTGACGAATCTTACTTCAAATGAGGGCTTAGCTCATAGGAGTAAGGCTGATTCGTTTTTATTAGGTATAGGATTGTTTTG
>NZ_JAAVSC010000111.1 GCF_012641095.1 Lactobacillus sp. HBUAS51381 | reverse complement strand
GTAATTAATGCGGGGCACTGGCTAGGTGGCGAGACCTTTTGGCACCTAGTCAGTGCCCAATTCTCAGTATTCTTGTATTTTAGAGCCAACTAAATAAGCCTTAAAGGTATCAACTTTTTTTAAAGGCTGGTATTATTAGTAGTGACGAATCTTACTTCAAATGAGGGCTTAGCTCATAGGAGTAAGGCTGATTCGTTTTTATTAGGTATAGGATTGTTTTG
>NZ_JAAVSC010000110.1 GCF_012641095.1 Lactobacillus sp. HBUAS51381 | reverse complement strand
GAAAACTGAACATTGTTTCGACAAACCAAATATGTGTAGGGCGGTTTGAATTTATTCAAACCCAAACAATATTTGCGAAGTCAATTCGCTTTTAAAAATATAACAACAATCGATGAGCTATTCAAGCATCATCTATAAGATGAGAGTTTGATCCTGGCTCAGGACGAACGCTGGCGGCATGCCTAATACATGCAAGTCGAACGAGCTTCCGTTGAATGACGTGCT
>NZ_JAAVSC010000011.1 GCF_012641095.1 Lactobacillus sp. HBUAS51381 | reverse complement strand
TTGACTTCGCAAATATTGTTTGGGTTTGAATAAATTCAAACCGCCCTACACATATTTGGTTTGTCGAAACAATGTTCAGTTTTCAAAGGTCTACCTAAGTGATTACCGAAGTAATCAGCTTAATTATCATATCATGTTGCCGATGTGATGTCAACAAGAAGTTTGATTTAACAACGTTTCTCGTTGATTCATCGTCTCAAACGCGACAACTTAATTACTATACCATTTTATCAACATCTCTGTCAACAAGTAATTTCAATGTTTTAAATTGGTCTAGCTAAGCTGTTCGTATGACAACGAATATAACTATACCAAGCCAGACACCCGCCGTCAATGAAAATCACTAATAAATCTTGTCTTTTTTCAAAGACGAATAACCCTTGTAGATGGGTCTCCCTTGGTACGGATAGACCGTGTGTTCCGCGACACAAATGCTATGATGGTTCGTTGGCTTTTTGCAAGGCCGGCCGGACAATGACCAATAAAATGACCACAATCCCCACATTGACAGTCCCACACAACAAAAATAATCGTGAAAAAGCTTGCGACGACCCAATAATCAGTCCGCCCAGCACGGGACCCACCGCCTTTCCCAGAGACGAAAAGGCATTGACCAGTCCCTGATACTTACCTTCGTTTCCCACCGTATACGCATTAATCAAGGCAGGAACGCCTGGAACGTAGATGGCTTCGCCCAAAGTCAGCAGGGTCATCGCCAAAAAGAGGACGGTTACCCCCGTTGCACTACTTAATAGAAGAAACGAGCCGCCAATCGCCACCAATCCCAGGGTGATTTGTACCGATAAGGTCTTGGTACGACTGACTTTAGTCATCAGTGATTGCACGACAATTAGGAGCACCCCGTTGTACACCCACAAGTGACTGTACAGCCGAATCGGTAAACCTTGATCCTGAATATAGACGGAGACGTTGCTCATCCACTGCGCATACGTTAGCCACATCAACGTCAGGCTCAGTAAGATCACGGCAATCTGGACGGTTCCCAGCACGGCGGGTTTCGCCGGTGTCGTGGTGACAGCCACCGTGGCCCCCGTTCCTCTAACGGGTTGGACAAGGCGGTCGGCGTATTTTAGCCATAGGGCCGTGGCCAAGCCATAGCACACCACTAATAGTAAGAAAATCGGTTGTAGGCTGTGGTGGAACAAAATGCCAATACTAGCCGTCCCGACGACCAGCCCTAAATTAATGAAGATATAGAGCACGTTAAACAGGCGGCCACTCCCCCGACTCAGATGCGCGGCCATGGCCGTAATCAGCGTGAGCATGCCCCCCGTTAGTAAGCCAAACACCACCAGCACAATCGGGTAGGCCACGCGGCCATTCCAAATTAACCCCGCCAGTGCATCGACAACCAGCCCCAGTAATAACGCTAAGCCCACGCGTTTCACCGGCAAGCGGTCCGTCAGCACCCCACCGAGATAGCCACCTAATACGTTAAATCCGGAGTACACCGCCAGAATCAAGCCGCTCATCACCAGGCTGAGGCCTAAATTATTATGAAGATAAATCGTCGTCAACGGCCACATCACGCTGTAGGCGGTATTCACCAACAACCCCAGCACCAATAACGGCCATAATGAACGAACCATCTTCCACATCATTATCCCTCCTCATCGTAACCATCAGTCTATCATGTTTCCCCCGTAGTCCGAAACCACCCACAGCCCGAATAATTAAACAATTTGTATTAAACCGTTTTCATTGTCATTGTTGGCCGTTTCTCCGTTTTCCGTTTCGCTTTTTTCCTTATTTAACGGGCGATTAGACTTGCTTATTGACCAAAAATCAACTAAATTTAAGGGAGGTCTGGATTCATAGAACTTTAGAATCAATACTTAATAGGAGGACACAACATGGGTAACAGCAAAAATAATAATGCCGCACCGACCGATCTGAACGATCAGATGCAGGTTCGTCGGGAAAAAATGAACAAACTACAAGAACAGGGCATCGCGCCTTTCGGTCACCGCTTCGATAGAACTGACGACAGCCAGTCGCTCACTGAAAAATACGATAAGTACGATAAAGAAGAGCTGATGGAAGACAAACATTATGTTGCTGTTGCGGGTCGGATTACCGGTAAGCGTGGTAGCGGCAAGGCTGGCTTCATCGACTTGCTCGACAGAACGGGTGTCATCCAAGGTTACGCCCGTCAAGATGAACTGGGCGAAGACAAGTACGCCCTCTACAAAACGTTAGACTTAGGTGACTTTATCGGTGCCAAGGGTTACGTCATTAAGACCAATACTGGTGCCTTAACGTTACGCTTCACCGACTTCGAATTCTTATCCAAGTCACTCCGGCCATTACCTGACAAGTATCATGGTTTGACCAACCCTGAAACCATCTACCGTCAACGTTACTTGGACTTAATCGCCAACCGTGACAGTTTCGATCGGTTCGTCAAAGTTACCCAGGTTAAGCGGGCAATCCGCGAATACCTTGATAACGCCGGCTATCTCGAAGTCGACACCCCCGTCCTCCAAACGGAAGCCGGTGGGGCCGAAGCTCGGCCATTCGTGACCCACTCCAACGCCTTCGATATTCCATTATACCTACGGATCGCCACGGAACTTTACCTGAAGCGGTTAATCGTCGGTGGGATGGAAAAAGTTTACGAACTGGGTAAGGACTTCCGGAACGAAGGAACCGACTTACGCCACAACCCCGAATTCAACATGGTCGAAGTCTACACGGCTTACGCGGACTACACCGACGTGATGGACTTAACTGAAAACATCTTCCGTTACGTGGCCAACAAGGTCAACGGTTCCGGCAAGTTGACGTACCAAGGAAAAGATATCGACCTCGACAGCGACTTCAAGCGGATTCACATGGTTGACGCCGTTAAGGACGCCACCGGAATTGACTTCTGGCAACCAATGTCCGATGAAGACGCACGGAAGTTGGCCGAAGAAAACGGCATTCACTGCGAACCTTACTGGAAGGTTGGCCACATCATCAACGCCATCTTCGAAGAAAAGGTTCAAGATAACCTGATCAACCCGACGTTCATCTACGGCCACCCGGTTGAAATTTCACCACTGGCCAAGAAGAACCCGAAGGACCCACGTTTCACCGACCGGTTCGAACTGTACATCAACGGCGATGAATTTGGGAATGCCTTCACGGAATTAAACGACCCTATCGACCAACGGCAACGGTTCGAAGCCCAAGATGCCGAACGGGCAGCTGGTAACGAAGAAGCTCACGGGATTGATTCCGATTACATTGAAGCCATGGAATACGGCATGCCGCCTACTGGTGGTCTGGGAATCGGGATTGACCGGATGACTATGTTAATGACCGACTCCGCATCCATCCGCGATGTCATGCTCTTCCCAACGATGCGTCCAAACGACTAATCTGAAAAGAGGCCATTGCATGAACGTAAATCAACTGATTGCACTGCTCCAGGAGCACAATTTGTATCAAGGGTCAACGCTGGTCGGTGACATTGCCTTTGATGGTCTGGCCTACGATTCACGCAAGGCCAGTGCCAACAGTCTCTTCGTTTGCAAGGGATTCAACTTTTCCGTGGACTATCTTCATCAGGCCATCGAGAACGGCGCCATTTGCTATCTCGCTGAAAAGGACTATCACCTAGCCACGCCCGGCATCTTCGTGACCGACGTGCGCAAGGCGTTATCCTTGGCGGCGCAATTGTACTTTGGATTTCCCCAAAATGAGTTGTTCGTGATTGGATACACCGGGACGAAGGGGAAGACGACTTCCACGTATTTCACGCGAAATATTCTGGAACGGACCTTCCCGCATCAAGTCGCCATGTTTTCCACGATCAATCACATCTTAGGACCCAAACCGGAGGATCAGTTCAAAGCGCACCTCACCACGGCAGAATCCTTTGATATCTTCCGTGAAATGCGGACGGCCGTGACCAACGGCCAAAAGGTCCTGGTCATGGAAGTCGCCTCGCAAGCCTACTTACTGGATCGGGTCTACGGTCTGAAGTTCAACGTGGGACTGTTCTTAAACATTACACCCGACCACATCGGGATTAACGAGCACCCTAACTTCGCCAACTACCTCTTCTGCAAGCAGCAATTGATGATCAACTCGGACAACTGCATCATTGATGCGGACACCGACCATTTCGACGAGGTCTTCGCGGCAGCCAAAGTTTCGACACCGCCGGAGCACATCTTCACATACGGTGTCGATCGACCCGAGGCAACCGTCTCGCTGACCAGCAAGGCGGCCACGCTGACGGATAGTGAGTTCAGCTTGACCGTGAACCACGCCCAGGACCGGTTTGCCGATCTGGCGACCACGTACAACGTCTCGGTTCCTGGTGATTTTAATCAGAGTAATGCCACCGCGGCGATTCTGGCCAGTTCATTGGCCGGGGCCCACGTCACGGACATGCAAGCTGGCTTGGCCAACACGACTATTCCGGGACGGATGGAGGTCTTGACCACCCATCAGCACGGAACCGTCTACATTGACTACGCCCACGACTGGGGCAGCATGAACGCCCTCCTGCACTTCTTACACGCGCAGTTCCCCGACCACCAAATCAAGGTGGTTCTAGGCAGCACGGGCGATAAGGGTGAAGACCGGCGCGAAGGCTTTGCCAAGGCGCTCAATGCTTACGCCAACGTCGCGGTCCTAACGACGGACGATCCGGGCCACGAGGACCCCATCGCCATCGCCCAAGAGATTGATAGTTACATCGACCACACCAAGGTGCACACCACCTTGATTCCCCAACGGGAAGAGGCCATCCAGCACGCCATTGCTTCCGCGACGAATAATGATCTCGTTATTCTCGCCGGCAAAGGCCAGGATGCTTACCAAAAGATCAACGGCGTCGATACGCCCTACGCAACCGACCCCGTCGTTGCCCAGGAAGTCATCGATGAACTTGAATCTTAACCTGTATAACAAAGAGACGTACCGGACCGCTCGGGTCTGGTACGTCTCTTTAATTACCGTTTTTTACGCCGGTTACGCCGCCGTTTTTGACTATATTTCAACTGTCTAGCTGGCCGTTTCTTCGTCAATTGTTGATCCGTCGTGAAGAGCGATCGGCCCCTGGCTGGATGCGCATTCAAATAGTCCTGGGTGAACGCGTCCACCGCCGTCCGATCGTTGGCGTCCACGTTGGCCTGGCGCATGGCAGAGGCTAGCTCCTCGTAAAAACTCTCGAGTTTGGGATTATACATGGTGACCAAGGCCGTATGATTCTTAGCGACCCAGGCCAGCAGTTGGTCCGCATCCTTCAGCTGATGCTGCGTCTCCAGATAGCCGAAGAGCGTGGTCAGGGCAAAGGGCACCAGGTTAAATAGCGCGGGAACACGGTCCTGTTCATCCAACAAATGAGTAAACGGCCCGAACATAATGGACGAAATCCCCGCAACGTCCCAGTCGTTGGGCTGCGAATGCTTCCCGGTAATCATGAGCTCGGCGGTCGTGTGGACGATAGTCACAAAGTATTGCCGGTCCTGTTCGCTAAGATTGGTAACCTCTGGCTGGGACCCCATGGCCGTCAGCCATTTTTCTACCAAGGCCACCACACCCTCGTAAGCCTGTTGGGCGTCATCGGCTTCCGTATGCTTTTCGACCAACGCCGGCCGGGCCTGCTTGAGGGCCGCAAGCAAGTCCTTTAGGTGGGGGGCGGCCTGCGCTCTAAAATATGCCGTAAGCACGGGGGTCACTGCCACATAATAGACGTGCGGCCGATCCACTAAGGTTGGGAGTGCGGCCAAGGTCCCGATCAGTTGTTGCGCTGACCAGGTGCCGGTTCCCAGATCGACCGTCTGGCGGGCATGGGCCACGTCGGTTAAGATCTCCTGGGCGTATTTTTGTTGGTTGGCGGATAACCGGCCTAAGGACGCCGAGGCTAAAAACGCTGCGGGTGTCATTTGATCGGTCGATGCTTCAGTTTCTTCCATAACTACAATTCCCCTATCTGTCTTGAAATTCTCCCCCTCATTATAAGCGATGATTGCCCGAATGGAAAATCGGACCCGTGAATCCGACGTGAGTGAGCCACAAGGCGGTTAGCTGAGGCGCATTAAATCTGCAGGAGGGTTGGGGCATCAGCTTTAAGCGAAGTTAGTTGATTTGGGCGCACGTTTTAGCAATTTATCGTCGGCGACACCAAGCGTCTGGGCGGTTGGTTCCAGACGCGATTTCTTTAAGAAATGCCGAAATCTCGTGACGACCGCGTCTAAATTCAAGACAAACGGGTAAAAGTCGGTTATATTTAAGGTTCGGAGACTTATCGGAAAAGGAGAAAGAATTCACATGGCAGAAGAAGTTGTAATTGTTAGTGCGGTGCGGACCCCGATTGGCAAATTTGGCCGTGGGCTCCGCTCGATTTCCGCCGTCACTTTGGGCAGCATTGCCGCCCAGGCCGCCGTTACGCGGAGCGGTCTCGATCCCGCCATGATTCAACAAACCATCTTTGGTACGGTCCTTCAGGCCGGTCAGGGACAAAACATAGCGCGCCAAATCGAGCTCAACGTCGGTCTTCCAGAGACCAGTACCGCGATGACCATTAATCAGGTGTGTGGATCGAGTCTCAAGGCCATTCGCCTGGGACAGAGCGCCATCCTCATGGGGGACGCCGATGCCGTTCTGGTCGGTGGAACCGAGAGCATGAGTCAGGCGCCCTACCTGAACCATCAGTCGCGGTGGGGCCACAAATTTGGCGACGTGACGCTAACCGATAGTCTGACGCGCGATGGCCTAACCGACGCCTTCACCCACGTTCCCATGGGGATCACAGCCGAAAACGTGGCGGAACGCTTCAATGTCAGTCGTGAGGCTCAGGATGCCTTTGCCTTGGCCTCTCAGCAAAAGGCCGTCCGGGCGCAGGCACACGAACAATTTAACGATGAAATCGTTCCGGTCCCCGTTGGTAATGACCTGATTACCCGCGATGAAGCCGTCCGCCCCAACACGTCGTTGGCCAAGCTGGCAACACTTCCGCCGGCCTTTCGCGAAGACGGTACCGTCACGGCGGGGAACGCCGCAGGCCTAAACGATGGTGCCGCCGCCATGGTGCTTATGCGTAAGTCGGCGGCCCAGGCGGCCCACATCCCCTATTTGGCAACCCTGACCGGCTATCATGAAAACGGCATCGATCCCGACATTATGGGATATGCGCCGGTCTACGCCATCCAAGACGTCCTCGACCAACACCATTTGCGGGTGGACGACATCGACCGCTACGAGGTTAATGAGGCCTTTGCCGCCCAGTCGGTGGCCGTGGCGCGTGACCTCAAGTTGCCCAGCGAACGACTCAACGTCAATGGTGGCAGTATTGCTCTCGGTCATCCCCTAGGCGCGTCCGGTACTCGGATTGTCGTGACCTTACTGCATGAACTGATCCATAGCGACAGCCACCGCGGACTAGCCGCCATGTGCATCGGCGGCGGCATGGGTATCGCCTTACTAATCGAACGCGATTAACCCCGCACAGGGCGCCTTCTGGTATAATAACGACAACAACTCAGGTAAAGGAAGCGGGCCATGTTAACCACGGACTTTGACGTCAAACTTAAATTGATTATTCTAGCAGTCGTTGGCCTAATCGTGCTGACCAGCGTGCTGGGCTACGTCTACCATCTTGATCATCACTTCAGCCGCCGCCTCATTGGCGTGCTGGTGGTCATGGTCGTTTTGATTTTTATTTTAATTTCACTACTACTGATTCATCAATAGCGACAAAAACGGGGTTCACTCGACGGTCATGACCGTTGGCTGAACCCCATTTTTTTATATTTTCAGTGATTGCTGGGGAACAGCAACAAGCTCCCCGGTAGTTAGCAGATACAGGTACTGGGCCGTAACTGGCTGCCCGGTCATCTGGGTCAATGCCGTCGCGTACAGATTAACTTGGCCACGGTACCGATCCACAATCTTGGCGGTACTCTGGGCGACCGCCTGCGCATTCACGTGGTCGGTCTTATAATCAAACAGCGTAATCCCCGCATCCGTTTGTAGGTAGCCATCCACAATCCCATGGACGAGCACCTGTGAATCGGCTTCCTTAAAGTCCTGAAAGAGACTCTTGGCCGGCATCAACAATGAAAACGGCACTTCGCGGTGAAGCTGCGTTGGGTGCGCTAAAATCTGTTGGCCAACCGACGTATCGAAGAACTTTAGAATCAGGTCCGCTTGCACCTGGTGCGCGACCTCGGCGGTTAACACCCGGTCCGCGACCAACCGATCAATCACGGTTTGGATGGTCGTCAGGGTCGGCGGCTCCGTCACATCCAGTTGTTGGAGAACCAAATGCGTGGCCGTCCCAATCTCGGTTGGTAACGGCGCCCGCACGGTTTGAAGAAAGGCCGGCCGGGCGAAGTCGTGCGTGACAAAACGATTCCCGTGTTGCCCGTTTCCTACCGGCTGATAGTCGCCAATTGCGGCGTTATCCGGGTCCTCAAACAAGCGCTTAGCCTCCGACACGGACTGGTAGGCCGTGGTCTGCGTGGCCGCTTGATGCGGATACTGAAAGTCCATAATCTGATGAATCGTGGTGACGTCGCTATCAGCGGGCGGCGTGATTGGCGTATCCGGTTGATTGGCCTTAATCCAATCGGCCGTTGCCTCCTGAGTGGTCGTCACCGTTGCCAGGTCCGCGTTCGTCACAAAACTGACCTCAAAGTTGACGGGATCTCCGGCCAAATCCGGCAAAGCCGTTCCGGCCGGCTGATCGTCCACCGTAAACTTCGCGTCTCGAATCAGACACATGCCAATCCAGTCCAGATAATTGGCCACCGTCGACTTTTCTCGTAAGGTGGCATTGAGGACCAGGTCGGGGCTTTGAAATGCCTGCTGCCAAGCACTCAAGGCCTCTTCTTGGGTCTTGTGTGAGCCCACAATGTAAATCTGGGATTCCGCCCGCGTCAAGGCCACGTAGAGTTTCCGCATTTCCTCGGCAAGGCTGGCCCGCGAAATGGCTTGTGCCGTGACTAATTTTTGCAGGCTCGGCGCCTTAATTCGGCTATCGGCATCCAGATAATCAATCCCAATACCCTGCTTGCCACTCATCACGTAGCTTCCTTGTTGATCCTGCCGGTTGAACTGCCGGGACGCGTCCATCAGAAAGACGACGGGAAATTCTAGCCCCTTACTCCCATGAATGGTCATCACCGACACGGCATTTTCGGCCGCCTGAACCGGTGCACCGGCCAAATCGTCGTCTCGTTCCTGAAGACGTTCCACGAAGCGCACAAACTGGAAAAGGCCCTTGAAGCTACTGTGCTCATAGCCCTGTGCCCGTTCGTACAACGCATGGAGGTTGGCCTGCCGTTGCTCACCAGCCGGCATCCCCCCCACATAGTCTAGGAATCCCGTGTCCTGATAGATTCGCCAGATCAGCGTGACCAGCTGATTCTGTCGGGCAATGTTCCGGAAGGTCGTCAGCTGGTCTAAGAAGTGCCCAATCTTATCCGAGAGTTCCTGTTGAAAATCACTGGCGTTGGCCGCAACGAAGCTGTGTTGGAAGTGTAGCAACGCCTGATAATAGTCCCCCGTCCGCTGGTTAATTCGTAGCGCCGCCAGCTGATTTTCGTCCAGTCCGACAATCGGCGACCGCAAAACGGCTGCGAGTGGAATGTCTTGATATGGGTTATCGATAATCTGCAAGAGCGCCATCATAATCTGAATTTCGGTAGTCTTAAAGTAGCTTTGCGCATCGTTGACCACCACGGGAATCCCGAGTCGCCGCAGCTCATCGGTAATAATCAGGTTGTTGGTCCGTGTCGGCGTCAGCAAGGTAATATCGCCATACTGCATCGGCCGGACTTTTCGCGCCTCACGGTCATAGATTGGCGTCTTTGCCGCAATTAATGCCTGAATCTTCCGCCCGGCAACCAGGACTTCTCCCTGATGCTTATTATCCACCTGAAATTTTTCGTTCATGGCCTCCCGGTCCGGCTCATCGTCTTGGGGTGACGCCTGATCCGCGTCCCCCGTCAAATAAACCAACAGTTCGGCCCGGCTCTTTACCTCCTCGGGGTAGTACGTGGCACCGAATTTCAACTGTGCCGCCCCCGTGTAGTCGATCTCACCCAACTGGCGATCCATGAGTTGCTTAAAAATCAGGTTGGTAAAATCATCGACATTTTTCATGGAGCGGAAGTTATCGGCCAGAACAATCAGCTTACCGGACTGCGGATCGGCCGTGTAACGATCAGTCTTGTTCATGAATAACGTGGGATCGGCCTGCCGGAAGCGATAAATCGACTGCTTGACATCGCCCACCATAAATAGATTCCCTGTAGGGGCCGGTTTGGCAATCGCCGTGAGGATGGCTTCCTGCAGCCCATTGGTGTCCTGATACTCATCAACCATAATCTCAGCGTATTGCTGGCACAACTGCGCGGCGACCTGCCGGGATTGCTCGGTATCCCGCGTTAAAATATCCAAGGCTGCATGCTCCACGTCGGCAAAGTCCAAAACGTGACGACGTTGCTTCTCAGCGGCATACGCCTGCCGAAAAATCTTGACCACCCGCGCCAGTTCACTGACGAGCTTTCCAGACTGCCTAATCGTCGTTAACGCCAGGTCTTCCGGCTGAATCAGGTAGCCTTTTTTCAACGCCTCCAGTTGCTTCCGCGCAGGATCGTAATACGTGGTCTTTAGCCGATTATAGACGGGATAGTCTTCGTTTGTCTTACGGATGCTAGGCATTCGGCCCCAGTTAAAGTCGCTGACAGCCGCTCTGAGCGCATTCCAACTGCCATGGTCCACACAGTCAAGTACGGCGTCCAAATCGTTTAAGATCGGCTGCAAGTGGTCGAATTGCTTCGTCAAATTGGCTTGCTCGGCCAACTGCTGGGCGCTGGTTAAATCCGCCTTGATCTGCTGTAACTGTTCCGTGAACAGAGGCTGTAATTGCTCCCGATAAAACGTCGTCGCCGTTAAGTGATCACTGTCCAACTGATACGGCGTGGTCAGGCCGTCCAACCAGGCCTCAGGATCGGCCGTGGCGTTGGCAAACGTATTGGTCCGCTGAACCAATTCGGCCATGCCATCGTCCCCCCGGTCACCGGAAAAGTTCTCCGTTAACTGGGCAAATAGACTGGGTTCCCCCGACTCTAGAAGGTCGGCTCCGGCTGGGTCCGGTTCACCCGCGGCATAGAGCTCCTCACGAACGTCCGCCCACACCTCATCGCGTAATAGCGCATTCTCCGTTTCATCGGCCAGTAACCGGAACACGGGGTCAGCGTCAATCACGTAGTAATAATGTTGGAGAATTCGCAAACAAAAGGCATCCAATGTACTGATATCGGCCACCGGCAACTGATTGAGTTGTCGCAAGTAAAATTGTTGCTGCTCGCTATTGCCCTGGCTATTGACCAGTTCCTGCCGCAGTGCCGTCTGAATCCGATCGCGCATCTCGGCAGCGGCCGCCTTGGTAAAGGTCACAATCAACACTTCATCGATGCCCGTCCCCGCCTTGAGCTTCTCAATCACCCGCTGCACCAAAACCCGGGTTTTACCGGAACCGGCTGAGGCCGAGACCAATAGATTATGGCCCGAATCGTGAATCGCTTGGTCTTGACTGGGAGTAAAACTAAATTTTGCGCTCATGAGGGTCCTCCTTTGCTAACTCGTTTTTGATTCGCGTCATCACATCGTCCTTCTTCAACGGTGGCAAATCGCGATAATTATTTTCGGTCAATAAGGGATCAAATTGCATAATCGACTTGTATGGCGAATACTGAAGTGCCGTCTTATTCTGCTCACGTGTCGGCGCCAAATCCACCTTCCCATCAAAGATCTCCGTGGCGGCCTTCTTGATGAGCCCTTCCGTGTGCTGAAGTAACAGATCCAACTCGGTAGGATTGACCAACATTTTGCTGTATGAGGTGTAGTTGCCCTTCACCCCCCGGCGCAGTCCCCGGAATAACAACGAGCTCCCGTGATAGTCCGGCGATGCGAACAGTGAATCCAGGTTCGCCAATAAATCAGGATCATCGAGCAATAGTCCTTGGTACTGTTCCGCCTTCAGTAGCGCCAGCATCGGATCATCGTCCAAGACATCGGCCGCCCGTAGAACCGGATTTTGCAAATGAAGGTAAACTGCTCCCGCCAATTCGGCCTGCTGAACGTCTACCGGTGAGTCGGTTAGTAATTCTGGCAGATTCTTCTTGACCGCATCTAAGTACGTCAGCATCTGCATGGCTTGCCCGTAGTAGGCGTCCTGATAACTAAATTTATGCTCCGAACTCTTGTAGTCCACAATCCCCAAATAGGCCTTGTGACTGTCTTTGAGTTGCAGTGCATCCAGGCGGTCAATCCGACCACGAACCCTTACCTGGTGCTGGTCACCCAGATCAAACGACAGCGGCGCCAACCCGTTGGGATCACCCAGGCCAAACTTCAATTCCATTTGTTTGGGCCGTAAATGTGTCCGTCGACTTTGTTCCCGTAACGTCTTCGCCATTTGACGCATGGTCTTAATCAGTTGCGCGCGAATATAACGCATTCGTGCCGATCGTTCTAAGACCGCAAATTGCGGATTAACCGTCGTGTCCAGAACGCGTTTGACCGCATCGTCCGTGAGTTCGCGTAACTGCTGATCGTCAAATTCGCCCAAATCTAGATGCTCCGCCTTCACCTGATTCATCAGGTCTTCCAGGGTCGCATGGAAAAATTCTCCGGTGCTAGCTGGTGAGAGATCAAAGACTTCTCGCTCCTGTAGCCGTAGCCCATACTTCAAGAAGTAGGCGTATGGATTGGCATAGTATTCTTCCAGCTTCGAAATCGACGTGCTGATCTTCCGGCCATACAACTGAATAACCGTATCCTTGGTTAATTTCGTGGGGACATTCTTATAGGCCAAGCTTCCCATTAGCTTCTGGGTTAGCCGGCTGTAGTGGGGATCCTTTCTGAGGGTTTGCCAAATATACAACCATGGCTGAGATAACGCCACTTCGCGCACCTGACCATCGTGACTCGCCTGAACGAGATGACGCAGCGTCGTCCGTCGCGTCCCCACAAAGGGCAAAATTGCTGTATCTTCGGCCGTTGGGGTGGCTGCGGCCTGCACAATCGGCAAGCCAAAGTGCTGCCGAATCCGTTCGACGTAGGGCGATATCTGAAGCCCGTTATGATTGTCATCGCTCGTCGCTGGATAACTAAAAATTAGTCGCTCGCTACCACTCAAAAAGGCCAGGTAGTTGAGGTAGGGTTCCCCCGCCAATTGCGTCGCCGCATCGTCGCGTAAATAATGATCCTCGTCCACCGCTTGTAACTGTTCACTGAGGTCATGACGATCATTGTCGGCCAGTAGGCTCGTGGGAATCTGATCATCCGGCATGTCATCCGCCGTTGCTCCCATCAGGAAGGTCACCTTACGATTGTTGGCCTGCACAATCCCGCTTTCGGTAATGGTCACCTGATCCAAAGTGGATGGAATCTGACTAAACTTAGCCCCTTCAAAACCCGACTGGAGCAAGGCCTGAAAGTCCGCCTGTTTGAAACGCATAGGGCCTAAAATGCTGTGGCATTCATCCAACATCTGGCAGAAGGTCGCCCACGTCTGCTCCGGTTGCCCGGCACGCATCAAGTCCCCGTCGGCGATGGCTTGATCACGCCAAGCCATCAGTTGGGCACTCACTCCCGCCCGGTCGAGGAATTGATATAGAATCGTCGCCGCATCCGTATACGTCTGAGCAGCCTTTAGCCGCGCAAAGAACGGTGGCAAGGTGTCTTTAACAAAATGCCGAATCAGATTGATTTGCTGAGAGATCTGATCATTATGCGTCGTCTGAACCTCATCGTCTCCCGCCGAAAAGCGCAGGTAGACCCAATCGTCCTTTTGTGTCCACCACCGCTGGCCCTCGAAGCCGTTCTTCAACACAAAGTTCTCGGTCAATGCAAGTGCCTGCCGATATGCCGGTAGTGTCAGCGGTTGCCCGGATTCATCTTTGGGCAACAAGAGCTCCGACTTCAGTACCCGAAAAACATCGGCGTAACGGTAATTTCGCCGATTAACATCGAACAAGGCATTGATTAATTCCACAAAAGGATGATCGGCCATCTGGACATCCGCGTCATCAAAGTACGGAATCTCCTGGGCCTTAAAGATGGGGTCGATGACCGTCTGATAATGATCCAAGTGCCGCGCCATCACGAGAAAATCCCGATACCGATACTGACCGCTAGCGACCAATTGCCGAATCTGCGTGGCTACCCGCGAAACTTCTGCGTAACGGTTCGGTGCTTGCACGACCTGAATCGCCGTTGGCACGTGGGTCGCCGGCTGGGGTTGTGGGCTGATCGTATTCGAGGCCTGCCAAAAATCATCCAGCGCGACTAAATCGGTGGCCACCCGCGGCGTTTGGGCGCGCTGATCGGTCAGAACGGGAATCGAAGCCGCTCGGGCAATGCTGTACAACTGGTGGTAAAGCTTTCCCGACTGAAAGAATAGACTGGTCGCGTCCGGCACGTCCTGGGGATAGCCCTTATCCAAATTCAACGCAACGGTCACGCTGGCCGCACGTTCAATGAGGGCTGCCGTTAATTTACGCTCCTGAGCACTGAGCTGCGAGAATCCTTCTAAGTAAAAATGGGCATGACTCAGGTCTACCTTGCTGGCTAAAAAGTCCGCCAATTGGTTCAACAGGTCTGTATTTTCCACGTATTTCCCCAACATCTGCTGTTCGAAGGCCTCATAAATCACCATGAGATCGTGGAGCTTCGCTTGTAGGTCCGCGTTCGTCGTAGATAATTTTTCAATCGCGGTCATCAGATCGGCGGCGGTCACCTGGCCAACCTTTAATTCTGCGAGTTGCGCCGTTAGCTGGCTGACAAACCCCGGCCGATCCACCTCACCACGAAATATCGTCAATTCGTCGGCGTGGCTCTGAACAATCTGATAAATCAGCATGTTTAACCCGGCTGTCGAGATCCGGGGGACCTGATAGATGGGGTCGTTTTTCATGAAGAACCAGGCCAATCGCGTAAAGGAAAAGATCTGGACGCGGGTTTGCGCAAACAACGCCTGATCCGGTGCGATCTGATCCTTCAACGCCGCGAGGACATCGACTTCCGTTTCGAACTTAATATGGTTGGGAACGATGTAATAACATTGGTCCGTGGGCTGCGTTGTGACCTGTTGGGCTATAGCCGTCACCATTGGCGTACGATGATCCCGTCCCGCACTCCCTAGAATAAATTGCAGACTCATCTGCCGACCTCCTAATATCATTGACTTAACGTTTAATTAAGGGCTAAACCCGCAACAGTGCTGGAACAACTATCCAGAACTTTGATACCCTCGCGAGTAGCCTGCGCAATCGTGGGTCACGGGGCGTTGGTCCCGCTTGCCATTAACTGATGACTTGGCTTCTTTCGCCACCCCACGTGAACTGCCTAGCTTGATTATATTCTAGCATAGATTGCGGTAAAAGCGAACGTATGTTTGCTATAAATTTTATTGTATCGCGGGTTTTCCCACAGATTAGTCGCCAACTTAAACAGACCGTGCTACACTGATGTTATGATTAGAAAATGATGAGAAAGCGGGTTATCTATTTTATGGAAGACAGTGAAAAAATTCAGATTCTTCAGCATTTAATTCAAATTAACTCCGTCAACGGAAACGAAGCCGCAGTGGCCGACTACATTCAACAACTCTTTACCGCTCACGGGATTAGCGCCAAACAAATTCCGTATGCCGACGGGCGGAGTAACCTCGTCGCCGAGATTGGCGATGCCACAAGTGATAAGGTCTTCTCGTTATCCGGGCATTTAGACACGGTTGCCACGGGAGATCCCGCCGACTGGCAATTCGATCCCTTCGCTGCCCATATCGAGGGCAACAAACTCTATGGCCGGGGGAGTGCCGACATGAAGAGCGGCCTGGCGGGTATGGTGATTACCCTGATTACCCTCGCCGATCAGCACACGCCACTGAAGGGTCGTCTCCGATTTATCGGTACGGTCGGCGAAGAAAACGGTGCGATGGGTTCACGGATGTTGACCGAACAAGGCTTAGCCGATGATCTCAGCGCAATGGTCATTGGCGAACCCACTGCCGGCAATATCGTTTACGCCCACAATGGTTCGCTGAACTACCACGTCTATTCACAGGGTCTGGGCGTCCACAGTTCCATGCCAGAAAAGGGGATTAACGCCGTCACAAATCTTGCCAAATACATCACGGCCGAAGCGACCGCCTTTGACGACGCACCGGTTAGCCCCGAACTGGGCCCCCTCGTCCACAGCGTCACGGTCTTCAACGGCGGCGACCAAGTTAATAGCATCCCCGCTAAAGCCGAACTGCAAGGAAACATTCGCCCAATTCCGGAGTTCGACAACGCGGCCGTGATCAAACGTTTAAACGAAATTGTCGATCACCTGAACACGCAAAAGGACCAACACCTGACCCTACACGTCGACTACAGCTTCAAGCCGATCATTAGCCGCCAGGATTCCCCGTTGGTTCAACTGACCAAGCGCATCGCCGATCACGAATTCGACCGCGACACGCAGCTACAGGTGATTCACGGCGCCACCGACGCTTCTGAATTTACCAAATCAACAAACGACTTCCCCGTCATCGTCTTTGGCGCTGGTGAGTGGAGCGAGGCCCACGCGACCAATGAGTTTGTGGACTTAGATCAATTTATTCACGTTCAACACGTTTACCAGCAACTTGCTCAGGAATTTTTAGCCTAAAGAAAACGATTGGCACTGCGATTACTCGTGGCGCCAATCGTTTTTTCGTTATTTGCCGACCGTACGATAATCATGGGCGCCAAAGTACTGCAACCCCGGTAAGGCTTGACTGTTGAGCAGCTGACTGACGGTGACGAGCTTATAGCCCTTGGCCTTCAGGCGCTTAATAATCGTTGGCACCGCGGCGACCGACTGCGCATGAATATCATGCATCAGCACAATGTCCCCACCGCGCGTATCCTTCATGACCTCATTGATATCCTTATTCTTGTTCAGGTAAGCCCAATCACGCGAATCCACTGACCATCGGATAACAGGTTGTTCAATCGCTCGACCCTCAGCCGCGGTAATGTTGCCGTAAGGCGGCCGCACGTATTGGGGTAAGCTACCCGTTGCCTGGTAGATGGCACGATTAGTCCGGGTGACCTGACTCACCGTTTTAGCGGTCCCAATGCTGTTGAAGTTGGGGTGATTCCAGGAGTGATTGCCAATCTCATTGCCCCCGGCCACGACGGCCCGCGAAATCTTAGGGTACCGACTCACGTTTTGTCCCGTTTCAAAGAAGGTGGCGTGCACCTTGTACTTCTTTAGGGTCTTCAGTAACCGCGGAGTCAGCGTCTTATCCGGCCCGTCATCGAAGGTTAACGCCACCATCTTGGTCGTCTTAATGGCCGTCGTTCGGTTGGCCTTTGGTAAGTATCGGTTGCCCACCTTCCCCTTTAATTGCGTGTAGGGGATGGTAATTTGTTTGACCTTAAATGTATTGGCCAATAGGTTCATGCGTAAGCCTTGCGGCGTCAGTGTGGCCTTCTTGGTCATATGTGTTGGGAGTTTAACCTTGTAGACCGCGTTGACTCGACTTCCCTTGGCGTGCGTCTGCTTTAAAATTTGCTGCCGGGCCGCCTGACGAATGGCGGCTAACCGGTGGGTATTTTTATTTGTCAGCTGACCGAATGTCACCGTTTTGTTGGTAGACTTCGCCTGCGCCGGTAAAGCACCCGCTCCCAACACCAGCGCCACTACCGCGACCAGTAGTCCAATACCGTACCATCTTCGTTGTCGCATCGTAATCCCTCCTCAAAATAAGACTCCCCTGAAACTATCTTAATTCTACCAGTTGGTTCGTAAAATTGACCACAAAACGGCTTACAAATTTGGCAATAAAAAGAGCCCGGACTAAAACGCCCAGACTCTCAGTGTCTCCGAAATTAAATTGCTAAAACCTACGCCCAAAGGCAGCCCGTTTCGCTTAAAACTGCCAACCACCTTTATTCGCTCGCTTAATCTTCGTCGTCATCCGGTGGATTAACGGCTTGTTTATTTTCCTTCAAAACTTCGTTGGTGTAGTATTCAAGATCGGCCAATACGGATTCGTTACTCGATTGTTGCGCAGCCATATTTTCCGCAATCGCCCATCGCGCGAGTGCATCAGAGATGGGGACGATGTCTTGAATGATCGCCATATCGGAATCATCGGCATGCTGTTCCTGAATTGCCCGAAAACTGTCGATGTCCGTAATCAATCGCAGAACCTTTCCCGTTCGTTTCTCAATGGATTGAAAAATAACGAAGTGGGCGCGCTGGTTCGCTTCATCCATTCGCCCTCGAATCGCTTGTAATTGCTGATCGTCTATATTTAATGCCAATGCCTTCACCCCACTGTCCCTATTCTAACAAACAATTGCTGAAAACTGGCACAATTTTAGGGCCAAACGGCAATATTTGCGAAAGATTTAGCAAATCGCTAGGGATTGGTAATCATAGCCGCCATTGATTAAGAGATCTACGACCACCGTTGCGACTGTTTCACGTGAAACACGACCGGCGGGAACCGCCGCCCCCTCGGCAATAATCTGGGGCGCCGTCGCTGGTGTCGCCGTCAACGTCACTGGCCGAAGAATTGTGTACGGAAATTCCGCTTCATCGACCAACTTAGCCGCATACCGCTGCTGGTTCAAGTATTCCTTAACGTCAGTGATCCCCGGATAGGCTAAGTCTCCCGTCACCTCGTGATCGACACCAGCGGTACTCAACATCACAAAACGCGTTAACGCCAGCTGTTGGTGGTATTGGGCGTCAAACAGCGCCTCGAAGGCCAGATCAACATCCATCCCGGTCAACGCCGAAAAAACAACCGGTCGATCCTGTAGCGCCGCCTGATAGGTCGTCTCCTGTGCCAAGTCGCCGGTCAGTTCCATGACCTGAGCGGCTAACTTTTCGGGTACCTGCTCAGCCGATGCATGCAACAACCGCACCGGTCCTGCTGCCTGATCCACCAGACGCTGGGCAACGCTTTGTCCCAGCGAATTCGCCCCAATAACTACATAAGTTGTCATGTCTATTTCGCTCCTTTTAGCTTTACCTCCCAGTGTATCAGAAAACTTGCCGCAACTGATAGCCTGTCCCAAACTTTAAGGGTCCAATACGTGCCAAAATCCAGTATACTGGACTTGTAATTGTATCCCAGATGCTGATTATTTTAGGAGGTAACGTAATGACACATACGAACGTAAAAATTGGCAAGACTGACGTCGAAACCACCCCACTTGGCCTGGGGACGAATGCCGTGGGTGGGTACAACCTCTTCCCTAATTTAAAGGACGAAGACGGCTTGAATCTGGTCACAGCTGGACTGAACCACGGTATTCGGCTGTTGGACACGGCCTTCGTCTACGGTCTGGGGCACTCCGAGGAATTGGTGGGACAAGCCATGCACAACTTCGATCGCCACAGCTTTGCCTTGGCGACCAAGGGGGCCCAAGACTTTTCGACCGGCGAGCAGGTCATCAACAATGATCCCGCGTTTCTGACCCAGCAGGTTGACGCCAGCCTCCAACGGCTCAATACCGATTATCTCGATATCTACTACATTCATTTTCCGGATAAACAAACACCTAAGGCCGAGGCCGTTGGCGCCTTACAACGACTACGTGAACAGGGAAAGATTCGCGCCATTGGGGTCTCAAACTTTAGCCTGGCACAGGTTAAAGCGGCCAATGCGGACGGCTATGTCGATGTAGTTGAAGACGAATTTAGCCTGTTACACCGCGACCACGAGGCCGATTTGATGCCCTATCTGCGAGATCACCAGATTAGCTTTGTTCCTTATTTTCCCTTGGCTTCCGGCCTGTTAACCGGGAAATACGATCAGGACGTCACCTTCCCGGCCGATGACATTCGCAGCCAAATCAGTGACTTCCAGGAACCCCGCTACGGTCAGGCCCTCAAGGCCATTGCAAAAGTTAAACCGATAGCGGCAGCCCACCAAGCGACCGTGGCGCAAACCATCTTGGCGTGGTACATGCAAAATCCATTGATCAGCGTCGTGATCCCCGGGGCTAAACGGGCCGCACAGGTTACGGCCAATGCTCAGGCCCTAGACGTGACCCTCAGTGCCAGCGACTACCAAACCATTGACGCTGCCTTCGCCGCGTTTAAAGTCACGGCTAACGGTAAGTCACTGGCCGATCCGGATTAGACTCTATTTACCAACGTAATGTGAAGTGACGGCTTTCCGGCCGTCGCTTTTTAATTTACGAACTTTATTTTTATAAATTTATTTCTAATTCGGGATTGCATTCATCTTAAAATGATGTTAAGCTCTTTTAGTAGTGATTAAAGAGAGAAACCCGAACGATATGTATTAACGTTCGGGTTTACTATGTTTTAAGGGAGCGCATAAGATGCAGAGAATTGCCAAGTTTTTTCAGTTTGAGGAATTAGGAACCAATTATAAAACAGAAATTTTAGCCGGGATTACGACCTTCGTTTCGATGGCCTACATCCTGTTCGTGAATCCCCAGGTCTTAGGCGCTTCCGGCATCAGTCAGGGGGCGGTCTTCACCGCCACAGCTTTTGCCTCCGCCCTTGGGTGTGCCCTCATGGGGATTCTGGCCAACTATCCTATCGCCATTTCTGCCAGTCTCGGGATCAACGCCTTCTTCGCCTATTCCGTGGTCATTGGGATGAAGGTTCCGTGGCAAACGGCCTTGGCCGGCGTCTTCGTGGCCTCAATTCTATTCATGATTCTGACGGCCTTCAAGCTGCGCGAAAAGGTGGTTGACGCCATTCCTCGCGACCTGAAGATGGCTATTAGCGCCGGGATTGGCTTGTTCATTGCCTTTATTGGCCTGAGTCAAGGTGGCCTGGTGACTGCCGACAAATCAACGGTCGTCACCCTCGGTTCCTTGCAGGTCGGGAGTACCTGGTTAACCATCTTTGGGTTACTGGTCACGCTAATCCTGATGAGCGCCAAGGTGCCCGGCGCCATCTTTATCGGGATGGTGGCCAACTCCATTTTAGGTTTGATTACCGGATTGATTCCCATGCCCGCACACATTGTGGCTGGGATTCCCAGCATCAGCTCCACGTTTATGGTCGGCCTAACGCACGTTGGCAGTATCAACTCCTTACAGCTAATCGTCGTTGTTTTGACCTTCTTACTGGTCACCTTCTTTGACACCACCGGGACTCTGGTTGGGTTAGCCGAACAGGCCGGCCTGGTCAAGAACAACAAGATTCCGCGTATTGGCAAGGCTCTGATGGCCGATTCAACGACTATGGTCGCCGGTTCCTTGTTAGGGACCTCGCCAATGGGGGCCTTCGTTGAATCCTCCGCGGGGATCGCCGTGGGTGGTCGCTCCGGCTTTACCGCCATCGTCACCGCCATTCTGTTCATTCTGGGGGCCTTCTTCTCACCATTGCTGGCCGTTGTCACCAACCAAGTGACCGCCCCCGCGCTGATCATCGTCGGGGTCCTCATGGCACAGTCCTTAAAGAACATTCACTGGGAAAAATTCGAAGTTGCGGCACCGGCCTTCCTGATCGTTTTGGGGATGCCCCTGACTTACAGCATCTCGGATGGGATCGCACTGGGCTTCATCACCTACCCACTGACCATGATTGCCGCCAAGCGTGGCAAGGAAGTTGGTCCGATGATGTACGGCCTGGCCGTCGTCTTCATCCTCTTCTTGTGGATTCTAAATGCCGATTAACTAATATTTAAACTAAACGCGTTGACGACCACCTCGACTGTGAGGCGCGGTCGTCAACGCGTTTTTAATTTGCCGTTAACCAGTCTTGGTAAACGGCCGGCTGCAGCACGGCTCCCATAATCATTGTCGTCAGGGTGGTTAAGTCCGATGTCGCTTCATAATATCCGGACCGAACGCCCTGTGCGAAATGAAAAACCGGTCGTGTCAAAAAGTAGCGATGAAAGTTCAACGCTACCGGTCGTAAAACCTGTTGCGTCACTCCATCTCGCAAGAGTTGCTGAATCCGCTGATTGGCCAGATCATCCTGTTTTAGGGCTAACTGTCGCTTCATCTGACCATCATCTAACAGCAACTGAATCACCGTCACCATTTCCGGCTGGGCCAGCGCGAAGTCATAGAGTCCCCGAATGCTGGTCGTCAATTGAGCCACAATCGACATGGTGTCCGTTAACTCGGCCGTCGCGGCCACACTTTCTGCGTGGACGGCCGCTTGAAGCACCGCCAACAGGAGATCCTGTTTATTTTCAAAATAAATATAGAGGTTCGACTGGGGAATCCCTGCACTTTTGGCAACTTTAGTCGTCGAAAAGCCCGCCAGTCCCGCGGTCGCTAAGACATGAATCGCCGCCTGTAAGAGCCGATCGCGCTTGTGTTCATCTTTAAGTTTCACCTTGCATCCCCCTTTTAATCGCTTATTTCAAGTTTATCAGTTGACAAAGGATAAGTCTATCTCTTATAATAAATTCGAATAAAAGATAGACTTATATTTTATGAAAGAAGACTTTCCTATGAAAATCGTACTTACCGGTTCACTGGGCCACATCAGTCGGCCACTTGCACAACAATTACTCGCGGCGGGCCACAGGGTCACCGTCATTAGTCATTCGGCGGCGCGCGCCAAGGAGATTCGTGCGCTCGGAGCCACCCCAGCCATTGGACGGATCAGCGATGAAGCCTTTCTCACGACGACATTTACCGGTGCCGACGCCGTTTACCTGATGATTACAAACACTAACGACGACCAAGACATCTTCGCGGCGGGCCACCGTCAAGCCACGATCTACGCGCAGGCTGTGCTGACTGCTGGCGTCCAACACGTAGTCAACCTTAGTAGCGTTGGCGCCAATCTCGGTCCCGAAGTCGGCGCGCTCTACATCTATCACATTATCGAGGATGTCTTAACCCACGCGCTTGCATCCACCGCCACGCTGACCTTCCTACGCCCAACTGGAATGTTCTACAACCTGCTGGGGAGCCTGCCCAGCATTAAACGGGATCACGCCATTTATACCAACAATAGTGTGACGAAACGCGGCTCGTGGGTCGCGCCCATCGATATTGTCCCCATTGCGGCGCAGGCGTTAACCACGCCTCGTCCCGGGGTCACGCACCAATACATTGCCAGCGATGAACGCAGTTACCAGGAGATCGCGGCTCTCTTGGGCCGGGCGTTAAATCTTCCCGATCTGCGAGCCATTCAGATTGACGATGCCACCATGACTCGCAATCTTTTGGCGAGTGGGCTACCACAGACCTTTACCACGCAATACGTTAAGATGCTCGCCTACGAACGCGATTCTGACTTTTATGCCGATTACCGCGCACATCACCCCGTACTGGGGCCCACGAAATTAGCCGACTTTTCCCAGACCGTTGCCCGGGCTTACCATCAGCTTTAATCGTGAACACAAACGGGTCTGAGACCGCAAAGTCTCAGACCCGTTGTGCCGTCGCTATTAAATTCCTGAAGCGTGAATTCCCAGACGGTTGACGTCCCTTTACCATTTGTAAAATAACCCGGGTTAACGCTCACGTTGGTCAAAATTTCCCGGGTTATACGTCCGTAATTAATGACGCCGGCGGGGATGGTGCCACCAATGCCAACTACCGGCACCAACCAGGATCACCAGTCCCGCAACCGACAGCCAGCTTCCCAGAACGAATCCCGGTGTCTGATAGGTAAGTTGAATGTGATGGACCCCGGCGGCTAGTTGGGCCCCGACAAAGCCATCGTTTACCCGCTGCGTGGCAACCGACCGACCATCAACTTTGAGTCGCCATCCACTGGAATACGGAATGGACGTGGTCATGACGCTAGTCTGTTTGGTCGTGAGATTTCCCGTCACGCGATTCGCACTGACCGTCGCATTCTTCAGGCCACGCCGCTGAACGGCATGGACCTGTCGATCATATGCCGGACCATACGGCATCGCCACCAGTTTAACGGCTTTGAAATTAATCTGGCGGGTCGCATTGAACGTAATATCAATCGTTTGCCGCCGCTGCTTGGTATACCCCAGATTCAGCAGCATCCGATGCTTCGGTTCATAATCCGAAAGATTATCAATCCCAAACTGAGAAAAACTATTCGTCGCATCACGCGTCTTGACCTTGATCCAGTAGTCACCCATATCGGGACTGCGCACGGCCGTCCGCCAATCATTAAGCTTGGTGAGGGCCGATCGCGGCGTATTACCCAAAATGCTGGTATTGTCCTGATCCTTCAACTGATCGGCCGTTGTTAGACGCTGGGCACTGATGCCATCTAGTGCCAAATAAAGCTCCGTCCCCTGGGCCTGCTTCGGCCGTTTGAGGGTTAGTGTGTACTTAATCTGATGCCCTTGGACATCGCTCGTCATCTGTCGTAGTCCGTGTTGGTTGGCCGTCATGGTGTCTTGAAGCACCTGTTGGTTGGCAGTCAATACCCGATCCAACGCCGTTCGGTTCCGGTCTAGTTGCACCTGCTGCGCGTACTTTTGAACCATTTTCTGACTGATTAGGCCCTGATCATCAACGGTTAGGTCTGGCTCTTTTATGGAATTCCCGTAAAGATCCAGTTGCTTCTCGTTTAACCCCTTCTTCTGACCCGCTAGTGCCTGTTGCAAGCGGTATTGGACCACTTTATTGGGGCTATCCAGTACCGGGACCGTGTCGGCCGTTACCGTGTAATCCAGCTCCTTTGCCGGCGACTGTACCTTCGCCGGTTGAACCCCTGACACCTTATCGGACGTCACGGCCGCTTGCGTTAAACTACGCTCGCGTGCAACGCTAGATAGGCGACGCCACTGTTTCATCGTCAAGGCCTGTGGCTGGGTATAAACCAGTGGGAAAGCCAATGAGGTGGTCAACTTTTGGGTTCCTTCACCGTTAGATAACCCATAAACCGCTTGTTCCGGATAGACCGTCTTCTCGGCGTGATAGCCATACGGCAATGCCGCATGATTCGCGACTTGATCCTCACGCGCAAAGATTGTCTTGACGCCCAGCAAATGGTTCAGCGTGGACCGATTATCTCCTTGACCAACCGGAGAGTTCATGGCATACGCCGAGTTCTGAATATCGCGATTAAACTGCCCGACCGCCCCATTTTGAACCGAAAAGTACGACATCACACCGTGCAAGTCGTGTGCCATGGTCATATTATTCCCGACGGTCCGAAAAACGTTAAAGTTTGGCGTTGTGTTGACCCGCGAAAAGGCCTTCTCCCGGCGAACCGACTGATCGGCACCGTCATAGTAGTCCCGTATATATCGGCTGGCATCGCCCTGACGTAGTTGCTGCGTGGCTTGTTGGCTCGCATTAGGATTGTAATATCCCCAAGCGTTGTTAATGAGATTTAGTCCCAGTAAAGCACTCACTAGGGTTACGGTCACCCGTGCTGGCTGCTGGCCACCGCTCACTAAGACCAGCGTCATCGCCAGAAGTAAGCCATAAGTGATCAAATTACGCGCTGGATTACTGAAGACGAACCCATTGCTGAGATAGACAATCGCCAAGAGTCCGGCCGTCCCACCGGTTAACCACCAGCGGTCCGCCTGTGTCAGGGCAGTCACGTGATCCAGTAAGACCATGGTCGCCAAGCCAAACGGAACCGCGGCCAACAATAGCCAGCGATTGGAAGGCGTCGACAAGACGTTGAAGAACGCCGCAACGGCCGGAAAAGCTAGACCAATCGCAATCAAGACCAAGGTGCCGGCTAACGGCCGATACCGTTTCCAATGGACCAACGTGTAGAGACAACCTAGAAAAGAAAAGCTAGTCATTCCCAGAACGGCCCAATAGCTCAACGCGTTGCCCGTGGTCAATACGGCATTGCCCAACTTGAGGTAGTAACTGAGCGGATACAGCCACAAGCCGTTGGCAAATATCGTTCCTGTTCGCGTCGAATTTAACATCATCAAGAGAGAAGGGACCAACAGAATTCCCGCTAGTAGGAGCCCGGCCACAGCGGCCAGCAACAAGCGCCCCAATCGGCGGCCAATATGGCCAAGTGCTTCCCCCCGTTCTCGCAAATACAAAGTGTGCAGCCCCACATAAATTAAGCTGCCCAGTCCCAATATGTACGCAAAGTAAAAATTACTGAGAACGGCCAACCCGGTCAACGTGCCTAATGTTGCCCACCCCTTACCGCGCAACACCCGATCAATTGCCCAGAATAACAGTGGCAACCAAATCATCGGCAGAATGAAGAACGGATGGTGAACGCCAATCATGAGTGAATAGCCAGTAAAGGCGTAAGTTAGCGCACCAAGCACCTGACTAAGCGGCTTAAATGAATAACACCGCGCCAAAAGTAAAAAGGCTAACCCAGCGGCATACAGCCGGAGAATAATGAACCACCCATACCCAGCTTCCATGAGGTGGGTTGGTAGTAAGGCCAGCAAATAGGCGAAGGGATCGCCCAGGACGTAATAGGCCAAGGTCGTGAGTTTATCGGCCCCCAACCCAAACGTCCAGGACCACCCCGTTACCCCGGCTAATCCCGCCTTCGCTAACAGCCGATGAAATTCCAACATTAACGGATAGTGCTGGGTCACACCATCCATATTCCAAATCAACGTGCGATTAGCCATCAAAAATATCCCAAAGCTAAACGCCGCAATCACCGTGAACGCTGCGGTGTATAGCACCCACAACGGCCACCGGTGGTTTGCGATTTTCATGATGAGACCCTCCAGTAAATTTCGAAATTAATGGCTCACGAGTGAACCGCTATGCTTCCAATTTACAAAGCCCAACGCACCGTGTCAATCATTCTCGCCAAACGATACGGCATTGTAATGTTTCATGTGAAACAGCTTTTGCCAAACGCCGCAAAATGCGGTAATCTTACGTCAGTGTCAAAAATCGAATTATTAGCAAAGGAAGGAATTTCTCGTGAATTCTAAGAAAAGTTTTCTAGGTATCGATGGCACCCGTGGTATGGTGCTGGCGGCCCTAGTTGCTGCACTCTACGTCGTTGTGACGACGGTCTTGGCGGCCTTTAGCTTTGGTGTCGTGCAGGTACGGCTCTCCGAGATGTTTAACCATCTCGTCAGCTTTAACAAACGTTACATCGCTGCCGTCACTCTAGGGGTCTTTATTGCCAACGTTATCGCGTCACCACTGGGCATTTTGGATATTGCGACTGGGACGCTCCAAACCCTGCTGGCCCTTCTGGTCATGTATGGTCTGAGTCGGGTGGTCCATAACCGAATTGCCCAAATGATCCTGAACACGGTGGTCGCCGTCTTCTTCATGTGTATGATTGCTTGGGAGATTGCCATCGTGGCGCAAACGGCTTTCTGGCCAACTTTCTGGGCCAACTGGTTATCCATCGGCATCGGTGAATTGGCCAGCATGATTGTCGGCGGCATTATTGTCTTCTTACTGAGTCTCAAGATTGACTTTACCAAATAATCTTGCGAATCCTCTGCACCTCACGCCAAGTGGGTTGCGGAGGATTTTTGCCAACTGCCATCGATTGCATCAGCTTCATTCAGCGTATCAGATGGAACCGCCGTTTGCCTAAATAAACGACTCGGAATTATTTTAACGTCACATTCATCCGAATGAAGAACGACTAATTGGGTAAAACGAAAGCGAACCAACATCCTCGCTTTCCGTTCGTAACTTCTGTAAAGTCAACGTTACCCCCAACCAAATTCACAGAAAAAGCCTCACCGATTTCTCGATGAGACTTTCACCACATATTCCATACTTTTTTCTGTTGCTAGCGCCAGACTAAGTGTCGGAGAACCGACCACCGAAGCAGCCTCAATCCAGTTCAGCGCCTCTTACTCTCAGCGCCGTCATCATACACCCATTGGTAGGTGCTGCCAATCAATTAGTCTTCAGAAACTAACTTGTTTTCTGCAGCGACATCGTCTGGCAATTCCTTGTAATCGAAGTGATCGAAGGTTGCGGTTTGACCGTAGCCCGCGTAATCAACCGCATACAGTCCAACGAAGGCCCCGGTGAAGAAACCACCGGAAGTTTGTAAGACGTAGTCGTCAGAGAGAATTGCGGCATCCAATTCAACCGGAACCGTTTCCCACTTCTTGCCATCAAATGAGTATTCGTAAGTGTAAGATTGCTTACGAACCTTCGTCCGGAACCAAACGTAGTCGGTCCCTTCAGGAATCGCAATGGCATCGTCTTTCAAGTAAGACGTGTAATTGTTGTTGTCGTTTTGGGCAACTTCGATGACGTGGCCCTTCTTTTCATCCCAAGTAATGAAGATGGAAGAGTAGTGCTTGTCATTGTAGAAGTTAGCCAAGCCGGCCATTTGTTGATACGTGAATGGATCGAACTTAACCTTCGTTTCTGCATCGAAGTTGAAGGCTTGCCAACGACGAGCCACGTAGGAAACATCGAAGGTGCTGGATAAGGATTGGTTCCCAACCAACTTCAATTCGCCGTTGCCAACCGTCCCCAATTTCTTGGTAAATGGTTGCCGTAAGGTGTTCCAGTTCAAATCAAGTTCTGGCTTGTCGAATTCATCGTGTTGTGAGTGATCCGCTGGTGCCTTCGTCAAGATTGCGTCTTTAGGCGCTTCAACCTCAACTTGACCACCATGACCGCCAACAACCCGTGGCCAACCAGCATCGTCCCATTCAACCTTTTGAATTGACGTTTCACGGCCAAGCGTGCTCCAACCACGTGGGTCATAAGCAGATTCGTTCTTGTGGTTCCAAGGACGCGAAACCAATGATGCGTAGTACCATTCGCCACCTGGTGTGTTAACCAAGGCACCGTGACCTTGCTTTTGTAAGTAGAAGTCTGGTGTGTCCATGTTGGTGATGAATGGGCCATCTGGTTCACTTTCGAAGGATAACTTGTCTAGTGTCTTAGAACGAGCAACGACTTCTTGGTGGGTAAAGACGGTCCCACCTTGAGCAGCAAACAGGTAGTAGTAGCCATTAATCTTGTACAGATGTGGCCCTTCAACCAGTTTAACGTCGGTCCCATTGTAAAGGTTCCGTGCTGTTTCTGGCTTGAGTTGCATTGTTGAGGTATCAAATTCAGTTAAGGTGATCCCGTCGAATGGGTGGTGATATTCACGGTGATCCCAGGTTTGTTGAACCAGGTACTTGCGACCGTCATCATCATGGAATAAGGAAGCATCGAACCCAACACCGTTAACTCTGATTGGGTCAGTCCATGGGCCGCGAATGTCCGTTGCCGTGGTCAGATAGTTGGTCATATCCTTGAAAGGACCGTCCGTAATCTTAACATCGGTGTAGATCAGCCAGAATTTACCATCAGCGTAGCTCAAATCTGGTGCCCAAATCCCGCCAGAAGCAGGGTTACCTACCATGTCCAACAGCTTAGTCGTTGACAGTGGTGATGGTAACAAGTTCCAGTGAACCATGTCCTTGGATTCGTGCAGACGAACACCTGGGAACCATTCAAACGTTGAGTTCGCAATGTAATAAGTGTCGTCAACCCGAATCATGCTAGGATCCGCGTTAAAACCAGGTAAAACGGGGTTTTGAATCTTCATAAAAGAATCTTCCTTTCCTTAACAAAATTAGTTAACTACGATTAAGTTGCCTAAACCTCATGTGCCTTCCGTTCAGCGTTAAGTTCCTCGTTCATCTTCTTAACGTCAGCGTCAGACAAGGTGTACTTACTCATGACCCACATCGCAACCAGAGCCAAGACGATTGGTAACCAGATCATTGACCATTGGATACCCATCAAGGCACCAGCACTTTGCGTCGTCTTCGTCCCATCAAACTTGAAGAAGGCGTTGATGTAACCAGGGATGATCCCACCAAGAGCCAGCCCAATCTTGAAGAACAGTCCCATGATGGCGTTGATGATCCCGGCAACCCGCTTCTTGGACTTGTATTCGCCGTAAGAAACAACTTCTGGAACCAATGACCACATGTAACCAGTAGCAGCAGTGATCCCCCATTGTTGTAAGAAACGACCAATGTAACCCAGAGCCGTTGCGTTCTTGAAGGAAGGCATTGCCCATACCCACAGAACCAACGTCCCAATAATGAACAGGGTTAAGAAAGCGTAGAAGAATTGACGCTTCCCGATCTTCTTACGGATAATTGGCCATAAGAATACCAAGAAGATACCAGGAATAGAACCAACCAAGTTAATGGAAGCCATCCATTCGGAGTGACCAATGTTGTATTGCATGTAGAATGGCCATACGGTGTTCCCGAAGAACATGAAGGTAAAGCCAATCAGGAAGAAGGAACCTAACACTTGCAGTGGCTTGTTTTGCTTGAATTCGTACCACAGATCGGAGTACTTAACGGCAGCGGATTCCTTTTCAGTCGGTAAGACCCGTTCCTTGATCCCGAAGTAGGTGAACATCAACATAATGAAACCAATGATCATGTAAATCCCCATGACTAAGAAGTAAGCCTTCCCAGCCTTTGGTGAGGTGTAATCCCCTAAGTTCATGTGAATTCCGAAGAACCCAATATCTTTTGATTGTGGGTTAGGAGAAGCCATTTGAACAAATAATGGCAAGAACGTGTAAACCAATAAGTTCCCAATGTTAGCTTCCGTCATCCGGACAGTCGTTAACGTTGAAACTTCATCGTTGTCCCGCGTCAGTGAGGCGTTCAGTGCCCCATAAGGGATGTTAACGAAGGAGTAGATCAAAGCCGTTGCCAAGTAAGTGATGAAGGCATACATCACGCTGCCCCGAACGGCATCGATTGGCAAGAAGAGCATGGCGGCGAAGATCGTCATTGGAATCCCACAGTAAACCAGGTAAGGCCGGTATTTCCCGGACTTGAAGTTGTGCTTATCAACAAAGGCACCAACCCACGGATCCCAGAACACGTTGACCCAACGAACAACTAAGAAAATTGTCGCACCAACTGCGGCGGAAATTCCGTAAACAGTGGTTAAGTAGAAAAGTAACATCGACCCAATCGTACCAAAGATTAAGTTTTGGGCTAAATCCCCGGCACCATAACTAATTCGCTCACGCCAAGAAAGCTTGGCGAACTCGTCATTGGCATTGTCTTGAGTCTTTACGGCATCAGCCTGACTATTTGAGGCCATATGCAAAAACTCCTTTCAAAAGGAACAGTTTGTAACGTGCTTGGTAAATCAAGTGAGCTTACCAAGACGTCCGCTTGAATATGTCATCTGGTTGGTAGAAACAACCAACCAAGGTAGATAAAAAAATTGCTGAATCTCAACAGAAGTATCGAACAACTAGGTTAATTTGCCAACCAGCGCTAACTGGTTCTTAAATTAACTCGTCTTTTACACCCTTCTTCGGCGTAAAAGCAACAAGCTTAGCATGGCCAAACGCTAACTTGCTGTTTTGTTTCGTTAGCTAACTACAACTGCATTGTAATCGCTTTCAGCCCCAATGGCTATCTTATTTCGTGACTAATTTTAGTCATTTTGTGACCTGATAAACAAAACAAAAAACCCGGTAAATTAACCTTTTACCGAGCTAACCTGTCGCTTTGTGCACGTTAAACTACTCAAAGTAGCCGCCTTCCTTAACCGTTCGGACGCGCCGCTTTTGCTTCATTTGGCGCTGGTACTTACTGGGTGTCGTGCCCGACCACTTTTTAAATTGCTTACTAAAGTTAGACACACTGCTGGCCCCCATCAGATCCGCAACATCCTCAATTGAATATTCGGGCGACCCCAGTAGCATCTTAGCCTTGTTGTATTTCTGACTTTCAATGTAGTGCAGTGGCGTGACGCCATAAACCTTCTTGAATGTACGATGGCCATAACCACTGCTAATCCCAATCTGCTGGCACACGTCACCAAAGGTAAACGTCATCACCTCATCCCGCTCGATCCGATCCTTAATGAGCGTGGCAATCTGCCGGCTCGTCTTAGCCTCGCTCTCTGTGTAACGGGCGCCGTGCCGCGTATCATAGTCCTGCAGATCCTCCGTTAGATCATAGAAAAACTCCAATACCGCGATCTGGATCTTCAAATTAACCTGTTCCTTACTCAACTTCTGATTGGCACTATAGGCAACCATTTGTCTGGCCGTACGGACCGCGGACTTCGCAATTGGCTGGTCGGCCGTAATGACCGTGTTCGCGATCTTCCCAATAATTTCCGACTTCAAGGCCAAATTCTCAATGTTAAAATGGAAACAAATATAAGTCATATCCTGCTCTGCGCTACTGTTTTGATTTGTATGCACTGTCCCGGGCGAAATGATGATGGCTTCACCGGCACCATAGTCATACGTCGTGAGATTTTTAATCTCTGTCGTTTGCCGACCATCAATGACGACCATCAGCTCAAATGCTTGATGTTTTTGTTCAAAAAATTGCCAGCCACCGGGAACGGTTCGCATGTGACCCCCAAATAAATATAGACTAGAATCCACGACCGGCAACGACACAAAGCGTTTCATGCTAAAACCTCCTCACATCGTCGATCTGCTGTCTTCGTGTAACCGCTTCATATTTTAACTATTATTATAATCGCTGAGTTGGTAAAAATAAACAACCAACATCGGCGATCTATGTAATGACCAACTTATTATGATAGCTTATCTGTCTTTTTAGGTTTGTTTTGCCCCTACGTTTGTGGGGAATACCTGTAGCTAATGGTTGCGCTAACCGGCTTCCCGGGATCACCCCCACACCTGTGGGGAATACCGGGTGTGGGTGGTGGCGAGACGGCCCGAAGAAGGATCACCCCCACACCTGTGGGGAATACAACCGGTAGTGATTGGCGCGGACGGGAAAGAGAGGATCACCCCCACACCTGTGGGGAATACGTAGTGGCGATGTAGTGAAGCTGATCAGCGAGGGGATCACCCCCACACCTGTGGGGAATACAGCCCCTTGATCTCGCTACCGGTCAAATCCGTAGGATCACCCCCACACCTGTGGGGAATACTTCATCAAATTGTTCGCCATATGGGCCAACAGAGGATCACCCCCACACCTGTGGGGAATACCTCGATCACCGCGGGCCGTAGTTTTACCGTTAAGGATCACCCCCACACCTGTGGGGAATACTATACCACAGCCACCCGGTAACGCTTGCGTCCGGGATCACCCCCACACCTGTGGGGAATACCTGCAAAAAAACGCCACTTTTGCGAAATTTTCGGGATCACCCCCACACCTGTGGGGAATACTGAAAGTTCGTCGCTGGATACCTTTCGAGTACCAGGATCACCCCCACACCTGTGGGGAATACATTGTTGTCGTGCTGTAACCGTGACGCCACGCGGGATCACCCCCACACCTGTGGGGAATACGCTTAATCAATGGCTCCGGCGGTGGTGGGCCAGGGATCACCCCCACACCTGTGGGGAATACTGAAAGTTCGTCGCTGGATACCTTTCGAGTACCAGGATCACCCCCACACCTGTGGGGAATACGTTTCAACTACAAATACATGGTCTGGGTTAGCGGGATCACCCCCACACCTGTGGGGAATACTAACGGCGATCCGAAAGCCGTCAACAACTGGGAGGATCACCCCCACACCTGTGGGGAATACAACCGATTCTATTTTCAATGATGCCGATTCGTAGGATCACCCCCACACCTGTGGGGAATACTTTCAACCTCCCATCCATTGGCTAGCCCTAACAAGGATCACCCCCACACCTGTGGGGAATACCGATTGGCGAGCTGAACGGCGGGATTCGTGGAAGGATCACCCCCACACCTGTGGGGAATACGGATCCCTAGCAGCTCAACGGTGTTTACCCACAGGATCACCCCCACACCTGTGGGGAATACCACATCAATTGAAGATGTGCAACAAACGGTCGAGGATCACCCCCACACCTGTGGGGAATACGTGTCTTTGTGGATATCGGCCAACAGGCGGTCGGGATCACCCCCACACCTGTGGGGAATACTAGCCCGTCAGATTCATGTTTCCGATGGCCAGAGGATCACCCCCACACCTGTGGGGAATACACTAAACAATCCCTATCACACCGGCATTCTCATTTTCGGAATGTTCCCGTTTTAGTCAGTTTGTTATTTCCAGCATACAGCAGTCGGCAATGATTCACAATGAAAATACCCCGACGCCAAATCTCAAAAATAGGAGATTATGTTTACGAGGATTAGTTCCACCTAGAATAATAAAATGCCACGCAACTTAAACAAATTTTCGTTTAAATCGCGTGGCATTCGCCTATTATAAAATTGGTGATAACAGCCGTGAAGCCGTCTGCTTAAATTTCAAATACAACGACTGGTCATCAAACATCTCCGGTGTAATCAACTCGCTGTGCGCCATATCCTTTTCGAAGATATTTTCCAATTGGCACGCGATGCCCTCGTCATAGATGAAGGCGTTAATTTCGAAGTTTAGTTTGAAGCTCCGATAGTCCATGTTCGCCGATCCGACCGACGCAATCCGGCCATCGACCACGATCGTCTTGGCATGGATAAATCCATTATGGTAGTAATAAATCTTCACGCCGTCATCCGCCAACTGCCGCGCATAGTACTGCGTGGCCCGGTAAACAAAGGCGTGATCCGGCTTATCGGGAATCATAATCCGCACGTCAATTCCGGCCATGGCCGCAATCCGCAGGGAGTCCAACACACTATCGTCGGGAATAAGATAGGGCGTTTGAATCCACAGGGTCTTCTCCGCCGTTTGAATCAGGCGCATATAGCCCATTTTGATTTGTTGTAGGTCGGAATCCGGCCCACTGGAAACAATCTGCAGGCTGGTATTGCCCTTCACCTTACTGAGTGGGAAGTAGCGCGTATCAATCTTGCGATCATTAAAGGGATGATCCTTATCCGTGGCATTCCAGTCCAACATGAACCGGGCCTGTAAGGAAAAGACCCCGGAGCCGACAATTCTCAAATGCGTGTCACGCCAATAGCCGAACTTTTCCTTCCGACCGAGGTACTGGTCGCCAATGTTAAAGCCACCCACATACCCCACTTGACCGTCAATCGTCACGATCTTCCGGTGATCCCGGAAGTTCAGCCGAAAGTCAATGACGGCCGACCGCGTCCCCAGGAACGGTTCAACGTGGCCGCCAACGTCCATCAGCGGCTTGAAGAACCGTTTCCAAGTACCCATCGACCCCCAGGGATCGTAAATCACGCGAACTTCGACGCCCGCGGCCGCCTTCTTAACCAGCAAGTTCAGAATCTCATTTCCAATCTTATCGTTATAAAAGGTGTAAAATTCAATATGAATACTGGAATGGGCCCGTTCGATGTCTTCCAACATGGTGTGGAACAGGTCATGGCCGTCCGTAAAGATCTTAACGCGGTTCTGCCGCGCCAGGAAGGCCTGATCCGTTTCCATAAACATATTAACCATGTTGATGACCGAATGGCTAATCTTGTCGGCGGGCATGATCTCGGTGCCCAACTGCTCACGTTGTTGGGTCAATCGCTCATTCAGCTGGACGGCTACTTGATGTTGTAACCGGAACATTCGGCCCTTCGGCAACTTCCGGCCAATAAAGGCGTAAGCAATAAAGCCCACCACCGGAAGCAAGACCAGCACCAACATCCAGGCCCAGGTCGCTGCAATATCGCGCTTTTCTCGAAACACCGTCACCAAGGCCAAAGCCGCGTTAATGACCACGACAATTTCAAAGATAAGCATGTAGTTCACGCTCACGGGAAACCCTCCTCTACTCTCTGTCTTTTTTATCATACCCCAATTCGTTCAAATGTCTTTACTTTTTTTTAATTTTTCCTGATACTTACTATAAATCATTTGGAGGCCAGCTATGTTTACTCAGTTTTCTTCTTTGCTTGGTGGCTTACACGGCATGCATTCCGTCCGTATCTTCCACTGGATTTTCCGCGAAAACCCCATGATTGGGACCATTCTGATTGTTGGTCTCATCTTATTTCTCATCTATCGCTACATGAACCGTCGTTGACTGCCATCACCCTAAAAAGGACGTCCTCCGCAAACAGCTTGCGAGGAGACGCCCTTTATGTATATGCCTAAAATGAAGCAGCCGGATTCCCATACTGACTGGTTCCCGTACTGTAATTAATTTTAACGCCGGCCTGAATGTTGAAGATATAGACGTTGTAGGAAACGCCTGAACTGCCGACGGACTTCGCCTGCATGTGCACGCCACGCGCCACGAGTTCATTCCCCCGGAAAACAGGCTCAACCTGGTAGCGGACGTAATCGTTGGGGTGCGTCTTAAGATAGCTGGCCACCGGATTCTCGTACGCCGTCATGCCTGGATCATTCAACGACCGCGTTCCGGTCATCAGATTCTTCAAGTTATTATTCTGACCCGTTAACTGGTAGCCAATCAGGTGACTCCGATTGTAGAGATAGCCCCGTTTGCCGTTGACCGTATACGGCTTATTCTTCCACCCAGTCGGGTTCACGTAGAGCGGCTCGCGCTTGGCGGTGGGCATTAATTTCTTACTTAACAACGCATTGGCCGTGGTCACCCGATTGTGATTGTCCAAGGTCCCATACGTGGCCCAACCACCCTTCTTCGTCGACAGCTGGGCCGTCGTAAAGGTTGGCCGATTGTGATTGACCGCCACAATCTGGGTTCCCGTATATTTCTGTTGCGCCAACGCCTTGGTTGCGACCGATTGCTTGGGTGCGCTAGCTGTTGAACTGCTGGTCGACCGGTCGGACGTTGAGGTTCCGACCACCTTATTGACGGCCGTGGTCAAATGCCGGGCCGTTGAATTACCCTGACTGCCTAAACTGCCGACAGCGCCAATCGCAATCAATAGAATCGCCGCATAAATGGATACACGACTCCCCCGGCGACCACGACGATAGTGCCGTTTACTCATAATCAAACTCCCCTCTCAATTCCGTCAATCCTCTGATTTTTATTTTACCAAAAGAACATGTGTTTGTCTTTAACTTTTTGACCTTCCTCGTCTCTGTTACCGGATCTTAACGCTTTTTTAACGCCCGCAAGCGAATCTTGCCGCGGCTGGCATGCTATACTGGGTGAAGGATGGGGAGCGCGCAAGTTGTACGCGGACTCTAAAACTGTTATCATTTTTGATGAGGTGATTGGATTATGAAGAAGACCCGGACACTGACTGCCGTCTTTAGCCTTTTGGCCATCTTGACCATCGGCTTAGCCGGCTGCAGCAACAAGAGTAGCAAATCGGGGAATACGCAACAAGCAAGTTTTAAAAACAAAACGACAAAGAAAGCTGACGTTAAGTCGACTTTGACCAACTCAAAGAAGCTTTGGTACGTCACCGGCGCCGTCAACGCCAAGAGTAACTCCGGCATGGAGGCTTACCGGTTCAACAAGAACGGGCAGGCGACGGTCTACAACGTCAACAAGTTCTACAAGACTTACGCCGCTGCAAAAAAAGCAAACGCCTTGAACAAGTCGGGCGTCTTGAAGGCCACCTTTAAGACCAAGGGTGACAACACCGTCATCAACTTTAAGGGAAAGTTATCCGATATTCCAATGACCCAGAAATTCACGGTTAAGAAGACCTTAACCGGGACCAACAAGGCCACCAAGTTGAAGGTCGCCGGTTATCACATTGCCCGCGACATCGATAACGACGTCACGCAAGCCGTCCTGGTTAAAGTTGGCAATTAAGCTTTGGTAGTCATGTAATCTGAAACGAGGCCAGAAATGGTCTCGTTTTTTAAGTTGGAGGTCCGCCCTATGAAAAACTTTCTTCCACTACTTGGTGGCTTAATCGTCATCGGTGGCGTCTTACTCTACCAGCAGTTCCGCCATGTCAGTGGTATTGCGATGCTTGAAACGGCCATTCTGGGGGTCGCCGCCGTGTTAGGCATCCTCCACCTTATCAGCCACTGGCGTCATCGGTAGGGTGTTTCACGTGAAACACAACGGCTGACAGCGCGCGCACTTTGGGTTATGATAGGGCCTAAAGGAGCGTGATTCTGATGTTAAAAGATAAATGTCTACCGGCCATTGCCAACCCGATCAATCAGGAAGATATTCACCGTTTTACAGACTTAATTGACGAGAATCCTTGGCTGATTCCAGCAACGGTAATGCTTGAGATTATTCCGATCACCGTTGTCGCCCATGGATTCTGGAAGAACCGCCAGCTCAAGAAACAATTGCAAATCGAACGCGAACGAACGAAGCAGTTACAAATTAACCGTTTCCGGCCGAGTCATCACGATGGTCAACCACGGCCCCTTGCCGAACATCTCCACGGCCCGTTCCATCATTAATCGTTAAAATAGCTCAAATCGTTGCCAAAAAAGGTGACGATTTTTTAATTTTAATCAATTATCGTAATATTATGTTAACTATAATTTACATATAAAATTTGATTATTTAGCGGTATTTTCACCGTTAATTTCTCACTTATCCCATCCTAACGATTAGTAAATAGTAATCCAAGCACTGAAACAGCCGCTATTTCAGCACTGTTAATCAATGACTTATGATTAATATTCGAACCAGTTAAATAGTCTTCATAATTTCTTCACATTTTCGTTTTAAGATGACAGTAACTCGAAAATCGTTTTAACCAACCGATTTTGTCATTAACGATGACTTCCCGTTGCCCTAACCACGTAACGGCTACCGCCTCCTAACCAGGGGCGGTTTTTTGTTCATTCCACTCAAAAGACGTGGCCCTTGCCGGCACCACGCCTTTTTTGATCGTTATTGCACTTCTATTGTAAGGAATCCCAAGCGGGTAATTCCTGTGGCTGCGTCGCCAGTACGGCCCGTTGATCGGCTGTTAAGAACCGTTTGTGCACGACCACTTCGTAGACGAAGTCGTCCATCCAGTCGTCGGTCATCACAAAGTAGCCCTTCGCACCATTCTTTTCGCCCCAACTGTTCTCAACCTTCCAACGGATTGGGTCGTCGGCAACCAGATCAACCCCGGTCAGCGTCATGGCGTGGGAAACCTCGGCTTCGCCCGTCGCTAAGCGTTGGGCCTTTGTCAGGCTCAGATCGACGCCAAATAATTCGGCGGTCTTGTACAACTGACTGTCCAGGAAGCCCCGTTCCCGGCTCATCTGCTGAAGGACATCGTTACCAAACCAGACGGCCTCACCGCTTTGCAGCTGGGCAATCGCGGTCCGCTTGAGTTCCGCCATCGGTAGGTTTAAGAAGGTAATGTGCTTCCCACCCACGATATTGTCCTGACTCGGCAAACTGTAGAGCCGGTCAAATGGCTTATCCGGTGAATTGGAGATGACCACGTAGTCGTCCAAGTCAATATCGAAGTATTTCTCAAAAAAGCCTTGGGGCGTCAGGCCGGCATCGCGGTGATACTGGTGCTGATCATCCTTGTATTCCAAATCAAACGTTGCGGGTGGCTCACCAAAGGAATAAGCCGCCATTCGGTAAACTTCCTTCAACGCTTGCGCCCGGGTTGTGGCGATCTGTTCCTCACTAGCCCCCGTTGCGACTAACTGACGTAGTGCCAACGCATCCTTGCGTAATTTCAAATCCAACGTGGCCGCAAATCCCGTTGTATCATTGGTGTTAAAGGATTCTGGCATCGCACTGGCCGGAACGACCCCGTACTTTTGGACCAGCGCGGCGCCCATCGCCCACTGACCACCATCGTCGCCGGGACGACTCAGGTAAAAGGCGACTTCCCGGTCATCGAGTGGCTTATCCGCCGTTCGTAAAATATTGTCATAGAAAATGTTGGCCCGTTCGACCTTATCCCAGAAGAAAAGATAACTCTGTGACAGTTCAAAATCCTTAACGTTATACTTGGCGGCAAATTGGTGTCGAATGGTATTCAACGTTGAGAACAACCAGCACCGCCCGGAATGCTTCTGGTTGGAGACTTTCCCCGTATCCAATTCCACGGAGAAGGTGCGGTTCAACCGCACGGCGGCTTGGGAATCTTCGGCTGCGGCTAATACCCCATTCTTAATCACTGCGCGACTCACAACGTCGTGGGCGGGTTGCCGCTGAAGATCGGCATGTAAGGCCGCCGTCTCGGCTGCGGTTAATTGATGTTCAGGTTGTGTTTCTGACATAAAAGACGCCTCTTTCTTCCTCGAATGAATAATCTCATTAAAATCTCATATTTTAATTTAAATTTATTCTAACCCTTTCGGTGAGGCGGTGCAATTTTTCTCGTCAATTTCTGACAAAAAAGAGTGGGTCAAAAGGCGATTAGCTGGTGAGCATTAAGACGGATAGCCGAATCATCCCGGACTTGGATTGTTTGGTTATCTGTTCTAAGCGGAACCAGCTGCCTTTTGGCCCACGTTTCGGCAATTTAAGTTCGGAGACACTAAGCGTCTGGGCGTTTTGTCCCAGACGCGCTGTTCCCTTACGCGCCTAGGCCCCTTCGTGCGGCGCTAGTTTGTGATCAAACTGATCTTTATCGTAATCCGGCTGATTGGAAATGTGCATGGCGGATTTCAACCGCACCGTCAGGAAGTGCCACATGGCCGGCGTGATTCCCAGTTCGTCCAAGTCCTGTTCGGAAATGGTGTACCGAATCCCGGCTTCATCATGCGTTTCGACCTTCTGGACCCACTTGGGGTCGCGCAACAATTCACGCCCTAACGCTACGAAGTCGATCCCCGCGGCCATCACCTTTTCGGCGTCCGCTGGTTTTTCAACCGACCCCACGGCAATCAAGGGTAAGCGTCCGGCAACTTGTCGCTTAATCTTCAAGATTAACGGTTCCTTGTCGCTGTCGTCGTTCAACGAGGTCCGCCAAGCATATCCCATCGAAATGTGCAGGTAGTCAATCGGCTGGCCGCACAGCACGTCGATGAACGCCAACGTATCTGCCAACCGAATGCCCGGCGTTTCAATTTCTTCCGGCGAGAGTCGGTAACCCAGGATAAATGGGCGGTCGGCATACTGGTCAATGACGGCGTGGCACCGGGCGATCACGGCCAACGCGAAGCGCATCCGGTCGTGGACGTCGCCGCCCCACTGATCGGTCCGGCGATTGGAGTGCGGGGAGAAGAATTGCTGTAACAGGTAGGTATTGGCCCCGTGCAACTCGATCCCGTCGAAGCCTGCCTGAATGGCGCGACGGGTTGCTTCGCCAAAATCGGTGATGATCTGTTCAATCTCGTCTGCGGTCAGCTCCTGTGGTGTTTCGGCGTGGGGTCGCTCGGCAGCGACCGCACTGGCACTCACCGTCCGTTCCCCCCGCAAAACGTGGGAATTGGACATTCTGCCGGCATGAAAAATCTGCAAAATTGCCTTGGTCCCGTTCTGCTGCATGGCATTGGCCATCTGGGTCAATCCGGGAAGAAAACGATCGTCCGTGATGGACAGCTCGCCCTCAAAGCCCTTGCCACGGGCCGAAACGTTGGCCACCGGTGAAATGAACAAGCCCGCACCGCCACTGTGAATCCGGAAGTACCGAAGCTCATCTCGGGTAATCGAGCCCTCTTCAAAGGCCGACGCCTCGGTCATTGGCGGAATAACCACGCGGTTCTTGACGGTAACCCCGTTCGCAAAGGTATAGGGGTGTAAAAATTGATAATCTTCAGCCATTTCTAACGCACCTTTCTAGTTGTCCGTCGTTACTTCGACGGGCTCTATCTGATCTATCTTTAGTATAGTTCGATAAATCACAAAGTCGAATACTTTTCTGATAACGTTTTCAGAACGAAATGGTTATACTAAGAGTGAGGTGATTCCTATGGCATCCAGCACCAATCGACTCGCCGAAATCCTATCGGCAATCCGCGATCTGGGCAGCATCACGGCGGCTGCTCAACACCTATTCGTCTCTCAACCCTATATTAGTCGGACGGTTAAGGAAGCCGAACAGCAACTCGGCATCCAGCTGATTGACCGCACCGCCAAGCCCACCCGACTGACCTACGCCGGTACCCAATATCTAATGGGGCTAGAAAAGATCCACCGTCAGCTGACGGACCTCGATCAAACTATGCGCGAGCTTGCACAATCTAAATCCGGTCACATTTCCATCGCCCTTTCCGAAAGCATGGCCACACAGATCCTCCCCAAGCTGGGAAGTCACTTTCTTCAGCAGTATCCCCAATATCACCTGGATATTCATGAGATGCCCTCCGCAGCGGCCGAACGCGCCGTCACCGACAACCAGAGCGACGTTTACATTGGGCCCAAATCCCCCCATCACCGGGACTTCTTCTACCGCATCATGCGTGACCAAGCCTTTAGCGTCTTGCTTCCTCAAACCAGTGCCTTTTCACTGCCGCGCATCGAGACGGCCCAACAGCTAACCCCGCTTCTGACGCAGCCCTTCATCGGTTGTGACCTACAGATGGTTCTGGGCGAGATTATCCGCGACTTCATGGCAACCCACCAGCTCTTCTTACAACCGGCACTCACGCTCAATAGCCTGACGACTATTCAACGGTTGGTCGAACAAGGCGGTGGCTGGACTATCCTGCCCACGCCCGACCACACCACAGCCCGAGTCATCCCCATAACCAGCAACCTCTTGACCTACCAGCTCATCATGGCCCACCGCACGAGTAAGGCCAACACACCGGAAATGATGGCGTTTCTGCGGGTGGCCCAGCAGGCCTTTGACATCGATCCCCGCCGGCAAGTTAAGCAACGCGATGACTAAGTCCGATCTAAAAAAAGCCCGACGTCCCCTTACAGGGTCGCAGAGCTTCACGAGACTAACTCACCAGACTTAATCCGGCGCCAATCCCTTTTCTAAAAATTTAATAATCGTCGGAATTGCCGTGGCAATTTCTTCAGGAACCAACAGACTGCGTACCAATTCCGTTAACATAGTCCCAATCATGAACTGGGCAATCCGCGAATTAGGCCAGTCAACCAGCTCCCCGCGGGCCTTTAGCCGGTCTAGGACTGGAAACAAATTGTCCTCAAGTAGCGGGCCAGCGTGCTGTATAAATTGACTTCTCAAGTCTTTTCTTACCGAAACCTCGCGAATCAAGATCCGCAAAATCGGGCCATTTTTTTGAATAAACGCGAGCCGATCCTCAGCAATCGACTGGATCATTTCGTGTCGCGTCAGGTAGGGTTTCCCAACTACCCCTTCGGCAAATTCCGTGATCAGCCTAGGCAAGACCTGCGTGACAAATGGCGCCAGCACGGCGGCCAACAATTCATCCTTGGTCTTATAGCGGCGATAAACCGTACCCTCCGCAACACCGGCCTTCTCGGCAATCTGCTTGGTTGTCGTGTTGGCAAATCCCTGTTGGGCAAAGAGCTCTAGACTGGCGGCGAGGACCTGCTGCTGTTTAGGCGGAATATCGCCATTCGCCGCCATGACGGCCTTAAAGGCTTCTTGAATATTCATTTCTTCTGCCATGTTAGACCCTCCGATAACGTTTCATGCCGACGACATTTAAAATCGTGAAGAGAATCGCAAATAGAGCTAAGATGCCCAGTTCTAGTGCGATACCATCGAAGCCAACGCCCCGGGTCGCCACGTTCATCAGGGCATTACCACCGTAATAGAGTGGGAAGATGTGGGCAATCCACTGTAGCCAGTTGGCCATCTGATCCACCGGAATCAAGCCGGAGAAGAAGACTTGGGGAATCACCAGAATTGGAATAAATTGCATCATTTGGAACTCGGAGTTGGCAAACGTTGAGACAAAGATCCCCATGGATAGGGCCACCAACGCCAAGAGGAAGTTAATCAGTAGAATCAACCAGACACTGCCAATCATGTGGATCTGGAAGACCGTCAGCGCAAACGTCACGGTAATCACCGTTTGGATCAAAGCGAAGAGGCCGTAGCCCATCAGGTACCCGGTAATAATCTCACCGCGACGAATTGGCGTGGCCAGTAATCGGGTCAGCGTCCCCGTGGTCCGTTCGTTCAGCAATGAAATCCCGGAAATCAGGAACACGAAGAAGAAGACAAAGAACCCTAACAGAATCGGCAGGAACGTATCAAAGAAGGTCGAATCCGAACTCCCATAGAGATAGTGGCTCGTCACGCTGTAGTTGGTGGGCGCCTTGAGCTTGGTTTGCTGGGACTGAACTGGGGCAGTCTGCGTGGCACCGGCGCCGGTCGCGCCCTGCGCAGCCGCCATCTTTTGTTGCTGGGCCACTAAGGTCTTAAGCACCTTGGCCTGTTGTTGTAACGCCTTTTTCTGGGCCTGCGTTGCCGCCGCTAAAGCCTGGACCTTAATCTTGGTCAAACCGCCCTGTAACGCCTGCCGAACTAGGGCCGAGTCGCTCGGCTGGCTGTTCTGGTAGGTCACCGTCAGCTTGCCATTTTTTTGTTTAATAAAGGCGGCTAAGTTGTCCTCGCGAACCTTGGCCTTAGCCGTGGCCTGCGCGCTGTAGTGGGTGAGCTTGACGTGCTTGTTCTTGATGGCTTTAACCACCGTCGTGTCCACGTTGCTAACCCCAATCTTCGCCACCGTATCCGAACTGGTATTGAAGAGGAAAAACATCAACGTCAGGATAAATAGCGGCGCGATAAACATCAAAGCCAGCGTCCGCTTATCCCGTAACATCTCTCTTAAAACCCGTTTAAAGATCGCTATGACTCTCATCTTGTAGCCGCCCCGCTTTCAAAAAGACTTGTTCAATCGTTTTAACGTCATATTCCTGTTCCAACTGTTGCGGTGTCCCCTGGGCCAACGCAATGCCCTCACGAATCAACATCAGGTAATCACAACGCTCAGCTTCGTCCATGACGTGGGTCGTCACCAACACCGACTTGCCCTGCGCCTTGAGCTGGTACAGTTCCGCCCAAATCTGTTGCCGTAATTCCGGGTCAATCCCAACCGTGGGTTCATCCAAGATCAGCAATTCCGGGTCCTGAACCAAGGCAATCGCCAGCGACAGCCGCCGCTTCATCCCCCCGGAATAGGCCGATACCCGGCGATCCAAGGCGTCCGTCAGGTTCACCACCTGGGCCACGTGGTCGATAGCGGTGGACAATTGGGACTTCGGGACACTCATCAATTCGGCGAAGAACCGAATATTCTCGCGCGCCGTCAAGTTCTCATACAGGGCATCGCTCTGGGCCATATACCCAATCCGCTGCATGATCTTGCGGTTGGGCATCGCCGTACCCAGAACCGTGGTCGTGCCGGCATCGACTTTTTCCATCCCCAAGATGGACTTAACTAGCGTGGTCTTCCCGGCTCCCGAGGGGCCAATCAAGCCCATAATCTGGCCCACCGGCAGTTGTAGACTAATCTGTTTCAAAACGGGATTATCGCCAAATTTCTTGGCAACGTCTCGCACCTCAATCGTATTGGCTACCATCATTAATTCCTCCTCACACGTTCTACTTGTGAGTGTGCGCTCACTCATTTACAACCACATCATACGACCTCACTCATTAAAAGTCAACACTTATTCGTTAGCGCTTACAACACATCAAATAAAAATGGCCACCAACCGGCAGCCACCATACTCACTTCATGTTAACTTAGTCGCCCTCACTGGGCGTTTCGTTCGCCACGGCCGTTAACGCCAACTGGCGAATCTGGTCGACCAATTCATCGTGGTCACCCGTAATGTCGGCGAATAAATTGTCGGCCACTTCCTGCCGCAACTTGACAATTTCCGGGTAGAGCCGTTCGCCCCGTTTCGTCAGGGATAGCTCGTAGACCCGCCGATCCGACTTCGATTGGCGCTTCCGCACGTAGCCGAGATTCACCAACTGATTAATGGCCCGCGTGACGTTACTGGGATTTAAATAGGTCAGGCTAATCAGCTTATCCTGAGTGAGGCGCGGATGCTCATGGAGCCGCAAGATATAATAGTACATGCTGGCGTTCAAGCGGTAGGGTTGCAGCCGCCGATCCAGGGCAATTCTGGTATACCGATTGGCAATCGAGAGCCATTTAACAATGTCTGAATCATTTCCCGTGGTGGCCATGAGCCGCCTCCTTCTCCGTAAACTACGTGCGCAAGCATATTCTAAAATCTCATAAAAGTCAAGCCACTTACCGCGCCGGTTTCGCCCGAAAATTGTGATGCAATCCGGGCCAGACCAGACGATCGGCTAGCCCAATCAACGTTCCATTGAAGAGTAACGTAAACAAGGTTCCCCAGTTCACGGCATACAGCTGGTGCGTATTGATCCAGCAGACCAGAATGATGATGACCGGTGGGGTAAATGTGAGCAGCTGGGCCACGATGACGTTGTCGTGGCAATACAGAAACCGCAGAATATTGGTGGTGTCGTCGTTGGGATGCATGACCAAATTGGCGCGTTGATACATCGAAATGGCCGCACAAAAGATGACGATTCCCGTAATGGCTAACAGTAGCCGAACGACCGCCGACAAGCGCATGATGCCCATCCTGGTGAAGGTCGTCGAGAAAATATCAACGAAGTAACTAAAGAATAGGACAAAGCCAACCTCGCCCAACAACCGGGGGAAATCCCAGTGGCGCAGCAACAGTTGATTCGCGATTGCGGCCAGACAGCTCACCACAAAGATCGCCAATCCCACACTGGTGCCCAACCAATGACTGAGATTTACCTCGGAAGCCGTCCAGGGGCTCGTCCCCATGTTGGAAGCTACCGAAAGCCCGTTACCAAAGGCGTTGACCACCAGTCCCAGAAACAAAGCGATCCACCGCTGAGTCATTGTATTTTTAATGGTTAAGCGCCTCCTTGGTTGATTTAACGGCAAAGTTATGCTTGAGACCGGGCCAGATGAAGCGGTCGGTCAAGTTAATGATGGTCCCCGTGAAGAGTAAAGCAAAAACCGTGCCTAAATTAATCGCAAATAGCTGATGCGTCACGACCCAACTGACCACGATAATCGTCACCGGCGGTATGAAATTCAGAAGCTGCGCATGTAAAACGTTGCCGTGACAGTACATGAACCGGAGAATATTAGTCGTATCATCGTTGGGATGCATGACCAGATTGGCCCGCTGATAAAGGGAAATCGCGATACAAAATATCGTGACACCAGCCACGGCCAGGAAGCCGCGTGTCACGACCGACAGTCGCAGAATTCCCATCCGATAAAACATCTGCGTAAAGAAATTCACGAAGAAGCTGACGAAAAACATGAACCCAATTTCGCCAAAGAAGCGGCGGCCATCCCAATGCCGCAACAGAAACTGATTGGCAACTGCCGCTAAGCAACTGACGACGAACACCGGCCAGCCAATCGCCACCGTCAACCACTCGCTCAAGTTAACCTCCGACGCCATCCAAGGACTAGCCCCCATATTGGCGGCCACCGTCAACCCGCTGCCAAACGCGTTGATGACTAACCCCAAGATTAAGGCAATCCAGCGTTCCTTCAACGTATTCTTAATAAGTACCATCTCCCGATTCAGATCTCGTGACGTTGGGTGTTGGCCAACGCTATATACGTTCTACAATACGCCTATCCTTCCAAAATGTAAGCGGCTACTAAAAATTAATTGGCGCCCAATTCAAAAAACGTTACGCATCCCGCCAATGGCTATTGGTGAGATCCGCAACGCTTTATTTTTATCTTTAATAAGCCAACGAATTGATATTAACCCGTTTCGTCTTGCTGGAGGCCCAGAATGGCACCTTCACGACGCCGACAATCTTGTCCTTATCCACGAAGCCCCAGTAGCGGCTATCGTTGGAAACACTCCGGTGGTCACCCAACACGAAGTACTTGCCCTTCGGCACAACCGTGGCAATCTTGCCGTTATTACCGCCCTGCCAGTCATTTTGGCGTTGCAGGCTGGCCAACGTCCAGTTCCCGGTCCCGGAAGTCCGTTCGCTCTGGCTGATGAAGCTCTGGTTAATCCGTTTGTTATTGACGTAAATGTACCCGTTCTTACTCTTCACCGTGTCGCCGGGCAAGCCAATGACCCGCTTGACGTAATTGGTGTTGGGCTTAGCCGCCGGGTCTTCACCATGCGCATCGAACACGATGACGCTGAGATGCTTAACCTTCGACATCTTCCAGGCAAAGACTTTTTCATTATTATTCAGATTGGGCTCCATGGATGGCCCATCGACCCGCACTCGTGTGAACACAAACTGCTTGAGCGCTAAGGCAATGGCCAGACCAATCACGATCGGCACAATCCAACTCAAAATTTCCTTTAGATTCTTCATGTTGGCACTCCTTATTTTCGGAATCACTAATTATGTTATTATCATACACCACCCGCCGCCGTTCGCACATTTATTTTGGCCGGCAGCGTCAGTTTTAATCATAACATTTACGTTCTGCCGATCCCACGCTTTACCAAAAATTTACGTGTTTGAAATCAAACTGCAAGCTAGCTGTCACGTTACGACTTGCAAAATCTCCTATTTCCAGCAATAATGGAGCAATACGCTTTTACCGTACATAATGACCTGGGCCGCCATTCTGCAGTAGAGTGGCGGCCCGGCGTCGTCTTCACTGGTTATTGCGAAATTAATAATTACACCGAAAGGGCTGACTGCTTTTGAATGCTACTCTTACTCGGCGCCGGCAAATCTGGCTGACCCTCCTGTTGGGAACCGTCAGTGCGACCGGCCCATTGGCCATTGACCTCTATCTGCCAGCCTTACCGCAGATGCGCACGCAATTCGCGACCAGCGCCTCCCTCATGCAACTCAGTATCACGGCCTGTTTGATTGGGCTGGCGCTGGGCCAACTGATTGCGGGTCCCCTATCGGACCAATATGGCCGACGAAAGCCTTTGATTGTGGGCTTTATTATCTTTGGCTTGGTCTCCCTTGCCATGGCCTTTATTCATTCCATTACCTTATTAATCATCCTGCGCTTTATTCAAGGACTCGCCGGTGCCACCGGTCAAGTCATGGCCCGAGCCGTGGCGCGCGACCTGTTCTCGGGGAAGAAATTAACCCGCTTCTATGCGCTACTCAATACGGTCAACGGCGTCTTTCCCATTATTGCGCCGATTATCGGGGGCTTTATGATCCACTACGTTGACTGGGAAGCCATCTTCATCCTGTTGGCCATTATTGGCTTAGCCATTGCGCTAGCGGTTGCTGTGGGCTTGCCCGAATCTCTGCCCGTCGCCGAACGGCAAACAGGTGGCTTTCACAGTTCCTTGGGAGCCATGGGTCGACTGGTCGTGCAACCCGCTTTCTGGCCGCTGATCTTGGCCACGGGCCTGGTCTACGGCGGTCTGTTCAGTTACATTTCCGCCTCCACCTTCGTCTTTCAAACGGGCTTTGGCATGGCGCCGCAGACCTTCAGTCTCCTCTACGCCTTTAACGGTCTGGGGATTGTGGTCGGCAGTAATCTACCCGGCCAGTTGTCCCGCCGCTACTCCAATCGCCAACAGGTGACAAGCCTGCTAACGATCGCCGTGGGGGTCAGCCTCGCGTTGCTAGCGAGCCTGTTCTTCCCCGCTAACGTGTGGGTCGTCAGTGGCCTCGTGCTGGCGATGGTCATTCTGATCGGCGCGCTACTGACGTTGACGGTAACCATCATCATGGATCAGGCCAGCAAGAATGCCGGCGGGGCTTCTGCCGTCATCGGTTTGGCGCAGAATGCCTGTGGGGGCCTGGCCTCACCATTAGTCGGTCTGACTGGCCAATCCTACGCTGCGATGGCGATGATGTTATTTGTCTGCAATGCCGGAGCGTTGGGGCTGGTTCGTTACCAAGGGAAGTCGGCTAAAACCAATTAAGTGAAATCATCGAAACGCTGGGGAGGACGTCCGCAGCGTTTTTTTACCGTCTAAATGTCGCCCACAACCACGCGCTCGTTGCCCTCTTACCATAGAACAAGCGCTTAAATCGTCAGAGAATCAAAAAGACCGGACATCGCCGGTCTTTTTAGTTGCCATGCCCCCACTGATTGAGCTGGGTGACGACATTCTTTAGAATTTTAATGCCTAGCTGATAATCCGGTTCCGATCCCAGCATGCGAAAGGCCAACGTCCACGCATCATGATAGGCGCTTACCGTCAGTTGAAAGTTCGGCATGGTACGATAGGTGCCCGCAAAGTAAATCTGGGTTACCGGAATGTTACCAAAGTTCAGGCGCGTCTGATCGACGTGGCCAAAGCTGGCAAAGGAGATCGCCGCCGACTCGCGGTGTTTTCCTGCCAAGCGGCGCACTAACTCCGGCGGCAGGGCCCGACTCATCCGGTTTATTTCCACCAGGGGTGGCAGGTACGCTAAGCTCTCGTGCAGCCGCGTCATTGTGGCCTGCGTCCGCGCGACGACATTTTGGAGCGTGTCGCCCTCTTCGACCGTAATGGTGACCGGCATCTGACTCGTCAGGTTGGCGACCTGAACCACGTTGGTCGCGGCCACCGGTCCGTGTAGCCGCAGGTCGACCTGATAGGGAATGACCAGCCGGCGTTCCCCCGTCAAGGAAAACAGCGCAAGCGCATACGCCGACAGGAGTACCACGTTCATCGTCACGCCCTGTTGCCGCGCTAACCGCTGCAATTGCTGGCTTTCAACGCGTGGGATCAGGGCTTCACCCTTATGGTGATGGACGTTACCCGCCAACTGGGGAAAGCTTTCGGCCGCCGGGGTATCGCTACTCTGCGGCAGTGGCCGGTGCGGATGGCGCAAAAAGTTCAGAATCCGCCGGACACTCCGCTCATTGACAAAATCCGTCAAATCCTGACCATCATAAGCGGCCGCCAACAGATATAGATAGTGTTTAAAGCCCTCGCCATCCGTCAACAAGCGACTCATGATCAACCGCAACTGGTCGTAATCCGTGTGGTGAATGACTTGAATCTTTAGCTGTGGGCCTTGAAGCACATCCAGTTTTCCTCGACCGGGATCACGACTGGCATCGTATTCTTCAATAACTTGCTGGTCACCATCGGGCTGATCTTCAAACCGATTCCAACGGAGGTTGTAGCGACTTAAAATTTGTGGCACCACGGTTTGGGTCGTCTTAACGGCCGTTTGTAACCGCTCGACATCCACGGGATAGCTCAGGCTCAACGTGCATTCTAATACTGGATAGGTTTGCGCCAAGTCCAAGGTTGGAATCAAGTCCAACGGTTCCCCACGATAATTCACACGATCACCCCTTCTGCTTAATTTAGATTCAGTATAGCAAAGCAGCGCGGTTTCACTCCATGAATCTATCAAGATATAGCGAAAAGTTAACAATCCTGTAACCTAATTAGGGGAGTCTGGTAGAATGAGAGATAGCGGTTCATGAATGGAGGATGCCTATGACCACTCAACCCACACCCGTTCCCTGCAACGCCACCTTAATCGTGACGACACATCGGGTCTTTCAACCGGATTTAAATGAACACCAAACCGTTTTTGGGGGTAAAATTCTCTCGCTCGTCGACGATAGTGCTTCCGTGGCAGCGGTTCGGCTCACACACAAGACCGTGGTCACCGCTTCGTTTGATCACGTGAGCTTCCTGCGGCCCTTTCACCTCGATGACTCCATGATCTTGGAAGCCTACGTCAGCGGGACTGGCACGCGTTCGCTGGAGGTCTTCGTCAAAATCATTGGTGAAAACCTGACGACGGGCGAACGCTTCGTCGGCTTCACCTGCTTCATTACCTACGTGATTGACGACAAGTCCGTCACGGCGCCGCTGCCCAACGTCACACCGGTTACGGACGAACAACGCTATCTGTGTGCCGGCTACGAGCGACGGACGGCCCAACGCAAGGAACGCCGTCACGAGCAAGCCGGACTCAACGCGCACGTCAACACGGATTCACCGTGGCCCGCGGGCTAAATGTTTCATGTGAAACACCGCTGTCGACACTTTAGTCGGTGGTGGTGTTTTCGTCTGGAATTGTTCCACGTGAAACAGCCCACCACTCCTGTGCTAAGATGCCAAACTGATAGAGATCGAGCCACTGACCATCCTGATAAACGGCCTCTCGGTTAATCCCTTCGCGTACGAAACCGACCGCGTTATACGCCCGGAGCGCCGCCTGATTGTTGGCATTCACATCCAACGTCACCTTGTGGAGTCCCAATTCGTTGAAGGCAAACGACAGAATTGTATTGAGGGTGTCCACCCCGTAGCCCTGACCCCGATCACTGGCCACGGGTAACGCAATGCCCAACTCCGCTCGCCGGTTTTTGAATTGAATTTCGTCTAAAATCACCCATCCCAGCAGGCCGTCGTCGGCGTTGGCCCGCACCATGAAGAAGAAGTGCTCGTCGCTGTCGGGATCCGCGGCCAATTCCGCGTACTCGGCGGCCGTCCACGGATGGAGCGCGTCGGCCGATAGGTTTCGCAATAACCCTGGCTCCCATTGCGTATCCTGGAGCCACTCGGCATCCCCGTCCCGCATTTCCGTTAAGTGCACCAACTGTCCCTGAACCACATTTTTCATTTCATTGCCCCCTTGACGTTTTCTCCTACTCTACCACACCTACAACCGCGATGAGGCTTAATTGTTGGCGGGCAACTCGAAAACCGGTATACTGATCCCAGCAAAATATGGGAGGTTCCTTTATGAAAATTACAATTATTGGGGCAACCGGCATGGCCGGATCAGCTCTGGTTGCAGAAGCTTTACGGCGCGGTCACACGGTGACGGCCCTGGCCCGTTCGGCGGATAAACTGGCCAAGTTGCCGGCCCATCCCCAGCTCACCACCAAGGTGCAGGACGCCTTCGCCCTGACCACCGATGAATTGGGCGCGGCCGACGTGGTCATCGATGCCTTTGCCACCGCGCCCAGCTTGGCCTTTCAACACGTGGATCTCGCGGCGAACCTAGTGGCCAAGTTACGCACAACCACCACGCCACGCTTGGTCTTCATTCTCGGGGCGGGGAGCTTGCAAACCGGCGACGATCATCATCTGTTCGTGCATGACATTGCCAAGGACCCCAACGCCGCCAGCTTCCTCAGCGTTCCCCAAAACCAATTAAAGGAACTTAACTTCCTGCGCGACGTGGACAACGTCAACTGGGTCGGCGTTTCACCAGCCGCGAATTTCCACCCGGGCGAAGCGACGCCTTATCTGATGGGTGACGACGACCTATTGGTCAACGCACAGCAACAATCCGGCACGTCTGCCGGAACCATGGCCGTGGCCATTCTCGATGAGATTGAACAGCCCCAGCATCATCAGACCCGGTTCACCGTCGCTGATAAATAAATTTGTAAGAGGTGCCCGTTTCCTTGGGCGCCTTTTTTTGCTATGCTTACCTATGGTCTGCACGGACCGCACTTACATATAGAAAGTTGCGATGATTTTGAAAACTCGATTATCTTGGCGGGAACTTCTCTTTATCGGCATGATGCTCTTTGGGCTCTTCTTTGGTGCCGGTAACCTGATCTTTCCCGTTTTTCTGGGGCAACAAGCGGGGCATAACGTTGGCCCGGCCATCATTGGCCTACTCCTCACCGGGATTGGCCTGCCCCTATTGGGGGTAACGGGCATTGGGCTCACCCGTAGCGAGGGCGTCTTCGATCTCGCGACGACCGTCAACCGGCCGTTCGCCTACGCCTTTACGGTCCTGTTATATCTGACCGTGGGCCCCTTCTTTGCCCTGCCCCGCTTGGCCACAACGTCCTACCAGATTGGCCTGGCGCCATTCGTCAGTCGGCCGCACCAAGGCCTGGTCTTGGCGAGCTTCTCCATCCTGTTCTTTGTGCTCGCTTGGTGGCTCGCCCGCAATCCCGGTAAGCTGATGACCTATATTGGCAAATGGCTCACGCCAATCTTCTTGATTCTGTTGGGACTATTGATCCTCGCTACCTTCGTTAAACCCATGGGTGGCTTTCACTTTGCCGCACGCGGCGCCTATGCCGCGAGTCCGCTAGCCACTGGCTTTACGGAGGGGTACAACACGTTGGACGCCCTGGCCTCATTGGCCTTTGGCATTGTCGTCATCGACAGTATCCGGGCGCTAGGCGTGACCGAACCCGGACAGATTGCCAAGGACGTGATCAAGGCCGGCACCATCAGCGTCGTCCTCATGGGGCTCATCTACACCCTATTGGCCTTGATGGGCACCATGAGTCTGGGCAAATTTGCGGCCGCAGAGAATGGCGGGATTACGCTGGCGCAGATTGCCAATCAGTATTTCGGTGTCTTCGGAAATCTTTTGCTGGCCCTAATCGTCATCATTGCCTGTTTGAAGACGGCGATTGGCTTAATCTCGGCCTTTGGCGACACCTTTCATGCCATGTTTCCCCGACTATCTTATCCGGGGCTGATTATCTTTGCCAGCGTACTGCCGTGTCTATTCGCTAACGTTGGGCTGACCAAATTAATCAACTACTCCACGCCGGTGCTGATGTTCCTATACCCGCTAGCCATCGTCCTGATCGTGCTGGCGGTGCTCTCACCGCTGTTGGGCACCAGTCGCTGGTTATTCGGCCTAGCGATGCTATTCACGCTAATACCGGCCATTTTTTCGGCCGTGGCCGCCCTACCGACGCACTTGCAACAGGCCGGTTGGAGTCGCGCCATTCTCGCGTTGAACAATCAGCTTCCCCTGGCCGCTCAAGGCTTTAGTTGGGCCGTTCCCGCACTCGTCGGGATCATCTTCGGCTGGTGTGCCAGTCAGCTCGCGCGACTCACTAAAAAATAGATGATGCTCTTAGTTGTGTCCCTCCTCGTGAGTGGCGCGACTTTTTAAATGAATTGGAATTTTAGACGAAAATTTGCTAAACTCAGGAAAACTCATTTCGAAAGGTGCGCGCCCATGAAAAAATTTGCCATTATTGATTTAGACGATACCCTCCTTGATTTTACCCGTGGTGAAAATGAAGGGGTCACCCAGCTCCTGCAGGAAAACGGCGTCACCGACATTCAACGCGGCTTAGCCACCTACGTGCAGATTAATCAGCGTATCTGGCATCAGATTGAATTGGGCGCCGACCGCAAGCCACTGTTGGACCGCCGCTTCACCCAGGCTTTCGGCGCCCTCGGGGTCACAGTCGATGGTTTGGCCCTGGAAAAGCAATACAAGGCCATGCTGGATCACAACTACTATACGTTGCCCGGCGCCACGACCTTTCTCACCAACCTACAACGCGCCGGGGTGACGGTCATCGCGGGCACCAATGGTACCAAGTCCATTCAACTGAATCGTCTGCGCGGTTCACGGTTAACCGCCTACTTTGACAGTGTCTTCATCTCCGAGGATGTCGGCTTCGACAAGCCAGATAAGCGCTTCTTCGCGCCCATCTTCGCGCAGTACCCGACCATGTCCGCGGCCAACACCGTCATGATCGGCGATAGCCTCCACTCCGACGTTCTCGGCGCGACCAATGCCCATCTCGACAGCATCTGGTTCAATCCCCGGCACGCTACGGGTTCGGCGGACTACCATCCGACGCACGAGGCGGATTCGTTCGCTACGCTGGAAAATCTGTTGCTGGCCTAGCAGTTGCTGCATAATCTTAAAAGATTCAAAATAAACACGAATCGCCCGTTAACGTTAGTTGGACTAGCGCTAACGGGTGATTTTTAGAACCGTTTGGTGGCTTATTTTACTTTTAAGGCATTAATTTACCCCTTTAACCAGAATTTCTGGTATGATGGGTACAAGTTATAATTAAAATCTCATATTCTCATTTAACGAAACGAGGTGAAGACCATGACCGACACACGCTTTCCAACCACCCCAGCTAAGGTTTTCGTTCCGATTCTGACATTGGTTCTGTTAGTTGCCATGCTTACTCTTCAAGACCCCCAAATCGTTGCCTTTCTCTGTTTTAGCTCGCTGATCACCGCGATGCTGCACTTTAATGTCTTTGAGAGTACATCCGATAGCAATCCATTAAATCGGATTGATTTCACGATTCAAATCGTTTTCTTAATCTCTTCAATCGCCCGCGCCTTTATCATGGGTAGTGGAAAATACTAAGCCACATTAGCCGTTTGGTGACGCGGCTTTTTTACTAGCCCCATTCAATCTTATTCAGATCCATCTCAAGCGCCTTACGCGTGGGCTGTTGTGCCGCTTCTAGCGCGGCTTTCAAAGCCTCCCATTCATACTTGGCGACAATAATAGCCGAATTGGCGTCATTACCATCTGTCGGCGTCACCACAATCGTTTCTTGCTGGTGATTCACTTCATCTAAGATCTGGAGCAACGCCTGCTGCGCCGCTGCCGGTGAATAACGTTTCATTTGAACTTTCCCCCTGATAAAAAATCCCGCGCACGTTGCTTGTTCAGCGTCCACGGGTTCTCCGAATGACCATTTAATTATGCTGGCAATTGCGTCAGCGTCCCCAGTAACACGGCGGCCAGAATGATCTGGCTACCCACTAAATACCATGCCTGTCGTTGCCAAAGTGCTCGCGTTGCCGCCGGATAGGTGCGCTGGTGATGCTGATAGTAACTCATCCCCGTAGCCAACACATCAACCAGCAGAAGCAGACCAATCACCCGGGCGTCCAACCACGCTGGACGCCACAGGCCGACGGCGACATACATCAATCCTAAGTACAAGAAACCATGGTACACGGTGCGACTCCGCGTATGACGCACCGTTGTTGCTTGTTGTAGCTGTCGTAGCGTGTGGTGATGCAAGCCATGACTCACCAACACCAGGATGATACCGAGACTCAACAGACCGATTTTCATAACGTAAAACTCCCTACTCGAGATTTAATTCCCCAGTGTTCAATTTTACCGAAGGTTGGCCGTGATTCCTAGGCATTCCTGCCCTTTCGTTGACTCACAGTAGGAGGTTCCGTTCCATGATCAGAAATACCATTTACGTGCTCCTGTACCCCGGGTTTTCACCCTTTGAAATCACGTGTCTCACCAGTCTCTTTGCCTTTGCCGAAGAGTCCCATCCGCTCGTGACCATCGCGGTGGATCGGACGCCGGTTGAAAGTGAAGACCACTTTCACGTCCTCCCCGATCAAACCTTGGCGGACACCGATCTGAGTAACGCGCAACTGCTCCTCTTACCCGGCATTGATGACTTCCGGATTCCCCTGGCTGATCATCGCCACTGTGAGTTTCTCCAGCGCGCGCAGAAACAGCTTCCCGCGATGAAACTGGCGGCGATTTCAAGTGCCCCCATCCTGTTAGCACAAGCTGGCCTGTTGGATCACCACCAATTCACGGCGGGGATCTTTGAGGAGTTTTACAGTCAGTATCCTTTCATCCCCAAACAAAATCTCCGACGCCAACCCGTCGTTGTCGATGGCGAACTCACCACGGCCATCGGGTTTGCCTTTCGTGAGTTCGCCATCACCGTGGCCCGCCAATGTCACATTCCGGCCGACGCGCGGAGTTTTGCCGAAGCTCGGCAAACACCGCCTTACACGGCCGAGGAACTGACTTTTCACCTACCTGACGCCTAACCCATTTTGGCTAAGGGGCTACTTCATTTAGAATACCCAACCAACGTGTCGTTTTCGCAAAAAACGTGTAAAGATTTCATATAGCCTGTTATTAATATCTTATTAGTTATTAATAACTAATTTTATGATAATAAAAAAGGACGATCACCACAGTCGGGATCGTCCTTTACTTTGCAATTTTTACTTCACTTTCGCGATCTTCCCCTGTTCAATGTACACACTCAGAATCGCAATATCAGCCGGGTTAACCCCACTGATCCGACTTGCCTGAGCCAAGGTTTCGGGTTGGATCTTCTTGAGCTTCTGGTGGGCCTCCGTTGCGAGACCATCAATGGCATCATAATCGATGTTTGCTGGAATCGCCTTGGCTTCCATCCGCTTCAACTTCGCGACGTTGTCTTCGGCCTTCTTAATGTAGCCGGCATACTTCAGCGAAATCTCAATTTCTTCGACAATGTGCCGGTCCAACGGTTGGGCTGGTGCTGGAATGAAGTCCAACAACGTCTGGTAATCGACGTATGGCCGCCGTAAGAAGACTGCCGCCAACACGCCATCTTGGAGCGGCTTGTCGCCATGGCTTTCGATAAAGGCGTTGATGCTGTCGTTGGGCTTGATCCGGATGCTGTTCAACCGGTCGATTTCAGCTTTTAAGGCCGCTTTCTTGTCCAAGAAGGCTTGGTACCGGTCGTCGCTGATCAGGCCCAGTTCGTGGCCCTTAGCCGTCAAACGCAGGTCGGCGTTGTCGTGACGCAGAATCAGCCGGTATTCGGCCCGACTCGTCAATAGCCGGTAAGGTTCGTTCGTTCCCTTGGTGACCAGATCATCGACCATGACGCCGATGTAGGCATCGGAACGCTTCAACGTGAAGCCAGGCTTCCCCAGGGCACGCAACCCGGCGTTAATACCGGCCAGCAAGCCTTGGCCCGCGGCCTCTTCGTAACCGGACGTCCCGTTGGTTTGCCCCGCCGTGAACAGGTTCTTCAACGGCTTGGTTTCCAAGGTCGGCCGCAACTGGTAAGGCGACACGACATCGTATTCGATGGCGTAACCGGGACGCATCATCTGGGCATCCTCTAACCCCTTGATGGAGTGGAGAATCTTCTGTTGCACCTCTTCCGGCATGGACGTTGACAGGCCTTGAACGTACCATTCGTCCGTGTTCCGGCCTTCTGGTTCCAAGAAGAGTTGGTGCCGTGGCTTGTCCGCAAACCGCACAATCTTGTCCTCGATGGATGGGCAGTACCGGGGACCGACACCCTCGATAACCCCCGTGAACATCGGCGCGCGATCCAAGTTGGCCTTGATGATCTCGTGGGTCTTCTGGTTGGTGTAGGTCAACCAGCAAGACAACTGGTTCTTCAAATCCAAATAGGCGCTATCCGGTGTGGTGAAACTGAAATGGTTGGGTTCTTTGTCCCCCGGCTGCTCTTCGGTCTCATCGTAGTGAATCGTGTTGCCGTCAACTCGTGGTGGCGTCCCGGTCTTGAAACGTTCCAGACTGAACCCGTATTTCGGCAGGTTCGCCGTCAGCTTGTTGGCCGGTTGGGAGTTGTTGGGACCGGATGAATACATCAATTCCCCAATAATAATCTTGCCCCGCGCCGCAGTACCGGCCGCAATCACGACGGCCTTAGCCTGGTAACGGGCCCCAGTATTGGTGATCACACCCTTGCAGACGCCATCTTCGACGATTAAATCATCCACGATTCCCTGACGCAGGGTCAGGTTAGGTTCGCGTTCGATCGTGTGCTTCATTTCGGCGTGATAGGCGTGCTTATCCGCCTGGGCGCGCAAGGCGCGGACGGCCGGGCCCTTACCCGTGTTGAGCATCCGCATCTGTACATAGGTCTTGTCGATGTTGCGGCCCATTTCGCCACCCAAGGCGTCAATTTCGCGGACCACGATACCCTTGGCCGGGCCCCCGACGGATGGGTTACATGGCATAAAGGCCACCATGTCTAGGTTGATCGTCATTAATAAGGTCTTGTTGCCCATTCGCGCGGCGGCCAGAGCGGCCTCGCTACCGGCATGACCGGCACCGACGACGATGACGTCGTAGTCCTGTCCCGGATATTCAATTACTTCAGTCATGGTTCTTTCCCTCCATGCCCGATCGTCGGTTCAGCGGCGGTCAAGCGGTCTCTTAATGGTTTAAATTTTCGCTTATTTGCCTAAACAGAATTGGCTAAATAACTGGTCGAGCAGCTCATCTTGATAGCTGTCGCCGGTAATTTCACCCAGTAAATCCCAAGCACGGGTCATGTCGATCTGTACCAGATCCACGGGCATCCCCGCAGCAATCCCGTGCATCACATCGTCTAGGGCCGCACTGGCTTGATGAAGTAACCCAATGTGGCGGGCGTTGGTGACCATCACCGTGTTCTGGCTGGATTCAATGCCCTCGTCAAAGAACAGGTGGGCAATCGTCTCCTCCAGCTTGTCCAAACCCGCGCTCTGCAGGATGGATGTCTCGATGATCGGACTGTCGCCGGCGGCCCGTTTGAGCGCCGCCATATCCAGCTTTTGTGGCAAATCCGTCTTGTTTAAGATCAGGATGCGTTGCGTGTCGGCGGTCGCCGTCAGGAGCTGTTCATCCTCGGCGGTCAGGGGTTCGCTGGCGTTGAGCACCAACATGACCAAATCGGCGGTGTTGATGGCCTTGCGCGAGCGTTCGACCCCGATCTTTTCAACCTTATCCGTGGTGTCGCGAATACCGGCCGTGTCGATTAATTTCAGCGGCACACCCTTGACGTTGACGTATTCCTCAATCACATCACGGGTGGTCCCGGCAACGTCGGTCACGATCGCCTTGTCTTCGTGTAACAAATGATTCAACAGGCTACTCTTCCCGACGTTGGGCCGGCCAACGATCGCCGTGGCTAGGCCTTCTCGCAGGACCTTCCCCTGCTTGGCGGTGGCCAGTAAGGCCTGAATCTGCTTCTTGACCTCTTGGGCCTTCTCCAGCAGCATCTTCGTGGTCATGGTCTCCACGTCATCGTATTCGGGATAGTCGATGTTGACTTCCACTTGGGCCAAGGCGTCGAGGATATCTTGGCGCAGATGCCGAATCAATTTCGACAAATCACCGTCCAACTGGTCTAAAGCGACCTTCATGGACTTATCCGTCTTCGCTCTGATCAGATCCATCACGGATTCGGCCTGCGTCAAGTCAATTCGGCCATTCAAGAAGGCCCGCTTGGTATACTCGCCGGGTTCCGCCAACCGCGCGCCATAACTCAGGCACAGCTGTAAGATCCGGTTCGTCGCCACGATCCCGCCGTGGCAATTGATCTCCACGATATCTTCTTTGGTATAGGTCTTTGGCGCCCGCATCACGGTGACCATGACCTCGTCGACTTCTTCGTTGGTTTCGGGGTCGATGATGTGGCCGTAGTGAATCGTATGGCTCGCAACCTGCGTCAGGTCCGCACCCTTAAACAACTTACCCGCAACGGCGAAGACCTCTTCACCGCTCAACCGAATAATGGAAATGCCCCCCTCACCAGGCGGGGTCGAAATTGCTGCAATCGTATCAAATTCTGTTGTGGTGACTGCCATGAGCCATCCTCCTTTTGAAATTCTATTCTGTCGATGGTTCCTACCAAGTTCCGCTAACCGTTGCCGAACTTTTCCGTTCTTCAGCCCGGGCGTATCATTTAACGCCATAAAAAAAAGCACCTACTCCACGCCACCTAACTGTGCGTGGATAAAGTACTTTCACTACTTTATCGTAAACTTGATAAGAATGATTGTCTTCACTATAAGGGGTAATCGGCCGTTTGTCAAACGAAACTTATGCCGGTTCGATCACAACGGCGCGGTGCGGTTCCTTCCCCGCCGAATAGGTCGTCACGTACCGGTTCTTGGCCAAGACCGCGTGAATCTGCTTGCGTTCAAACGAGGGCATCGGGTCCAAATAAATCGGCTTCCCCGTGGCCACCACCTCACGCGCTGTGCTCTCCGCCAAACGCGTCAACGTGGCCGCTCGCCGTTCCCGGTAGTTCGCCACGTCCAACTCCAGCTCCACGTGCGCGGCCCCATGATGGTTCAAGAACAGCTGGCCCAGACTCTGTAGCGCATTGATGGTTCGCCCGTGCTTGCCAATCAGGAGGCCTTCCTTATCGGTGGTAAAAACCAAGCGGACTTGGCGATGGCCCCCCGCCTCGGCGTCTATCGTGGCGTCTATGCCCAGTTGTTCGACAATGGTTGCCAAGTAATCCTGCACGGCATTGACCGCCGCCTCACGTCGCTTACGGCGCTCCTGTGGTGTCACCGTGGGTTCGGCCGTAGGCGCTGGCGCTGGCGTTGCCGGTTTCGGAGCGACTTGGGCCTTTGCTGGCGCAACCGACTTCGGGGCCGGCGACTTTGCCGGTGCTGGGGCCGTGGTGTCCTCGACCACCGTCTTCAAGACCACGTCAACCATGGCCTCCCGCCGACCGAGTCCCAAGAACCCCTTCCGTGGAGTGGCGACCACTTTGGTAACGACTTGATCGCGACGACTATTTAACGCGGCCAATCCTGCCGCAATCGCCGCTTCTTCCGTTTTCCCCGTGTAGATTGTCATCGTCCATTCCTCCATGTCTTTTTCGCTAAAATTTAGTATACCATAACGGCTACGACGCGCTCCGTAATCCGTTTGAAAATTACAGATTTTCCAGATGTCATGCGGTTGATTGAGGCCTCCGCCGAAAAAAACATGCGCGGTAGACCGCAATACTTAAGGATTGACTAAGCTCTTGGAAAGCGCGCAACTAATCCCGTTAAAATAACATTAGTAGTAAGTATAGGGCGGCCTTTAGGAGGTGATGCTGCATAACATAAAACTCATTGGGTCAAGGGAATTGGTTGTTGGTAGCTTTAGTTTAGCGCGCTAATTTTGCTCCCGCCGTTAGACTTTGGAGACTTGCGGCCTCCGAAACGCGTTCGCCCCGGCAGGTCCCTGCGCTTAGAAAGCTAAAAGCTAAGTGACTCCTATCCGGCACAGTTGTTAGTGACTAGGTTAGCTTGGAGCGTTGGATTTGCTCTCGCCATTAGACTTCGGAGATTTGCGGCCTCCGAAACGCGTTTCGCAAGCCAGATTCCTCCGCTTAGACAAATAAGCCGCTCCTGTCCGGCACAGCCGAACAGAAACGTCTTATTTCCCTAATGCTCAGAATCTAGGCAGCTTGCTACACGCTCTTATACAAAAAAGACCCGCAACCACCTCGGCTGCGGATCGATAAAATGCATTTAAGCGTTCTGTTACTTGCGTTTGCTTTGCTTTGCACGCCGGATGGCCTTTTGAACCGCCCGATCGTGATCTTTCTTTTCCTTGTCCTTGGCATCGCGTTCCGCTTGGATCTTCCACGGATTTTGAATCAACAAGGTTTGACCCACTTGGAACACGTATGAGATCGTCCAGTATAAGGACAGAGACGATGGCACGTTCAGGGCCGTGAAGAAGACCACCACGGGCATCCCGACAACCATCATGGTGCTCATCGAGTTCGATTCTGGCATCGACTTGGTGCTTAACCACGAACTAATCATCGTGGCGACAGCGGCCAAGATTGGTAGGATGAAGTACGGGTCCTTGTGACCTAATTGGAGCCACAAGAAACTACCGGACCGTAACACGGCCGTCCGCCAGATGGCTTGATACAAGGCCCAGATGATTGGCAACTGAACCACTGCAGGTAGGCAACCCAACATGGGGTGAACCCCCGCTTCCGAATACAGCTTTTGCTGTTCGGCCTGCATTTTTTGCATCGTTTCGCGATCTTTTGAGGAGTACTTCTTTTGTAAAGCCTTTAATTGTGGCTGCAGGTCTTGCGTCTTCCGCATGCTGCGGGTCTGGAAGATCATCAGTGGCAGTAAGATAATCCGCACAATGATGGTGAAGATGATAATCCCGACACCGTAGCTTCCGCCGAACATGTGGGCCAACCCGATAATGGCCCGGGAGAAGTTCAGAACGATCCAGCCGTCCCAAATCCCGGTACTCTTATCCGTAATTGGCGCGTTGCTACAAGCGGAAAGGATAAAGACCAAGCTCACAATACCTAGCATAAGTAGGGTACGTTTGTACTTTTTCACTTTTATTCCTCGCTATAGTTGGAATCTAGCAGTTTTGCCAGCTTCAAAACATGAATCAGGCTGCTCTTCGCATCGGTCATGGAAATGCCGTCTGCCCGGGGCCGAGCAATCACGAGAAAGTCCACATCTTGCTTAAGATGCGGCTTTAGCTCGAGTAGACTCTGCCGAATCCGGCGCTTCACCCAGTTACGGTGGACCGCGTTACCAATCTTTTTGCCGACCGAAATGCCAACTCGAAAATGTAATTGATCAGGTTTTTCCATTGAATACACCACAAATTGCCGGTTAGCGACTGAATTTCTGGTTTCAAAGACCTGCTGAAATTCCGCTTCTTTCTTAATGCGGTAAGATTTTCGCATGGTGCATCTCCAAAATTCTCAACGATTTATTGAACAGTCCGCGAGCGATTAGAGTTCCAGTCAACTCGCAGATAAAATAAAAAGACCACTGAACCATCAGCGGCCTATGCAGACAATACTTTACGTCCCTTTTGACGGCGACGTGCTAATACTTGACGGCCATTGCTAGTGCTCATACGCTTGCGGAAGCCGTGGACACGTGAACGGTGACGTTTCTTTGGTTGGAAAGTGCGCTTCATCGTAAAATCTCCTCTCTTAACTATGACTATTTTTTATCTGGTGAAGCCAGACAAATACTAAATGCATTTCCTGAACATATTAGCATAAATTCCGCAGAATGGAAATAGGAACTTTGAATTTCCAAGAAAAAGTTGTCCCCGGCGAAATTTGTTTCATGCACTTAGGCTGTGGATAACTCTCGATTTTAAAAAAAGTTTTTCCGGACTTTCCCACCAGGTTATCCACTGTTCCACAGCCTGTTTATTTCTAAATATTAGGTTCAGTGAATTCTGTGGATAACTTGTGAAACACTTGTCGCTATGCTTTTTATAGCACTGTGTCCTCTGTGTATAACTCAAGCCAGCCAAAACTATCCACAGCTTTTGACTTGCCTGTGGATAACTCAATTCACTTCCTGTGAAACAATTTTCCACAGTCTCAAATGCCCTGTGGAAAACTTTTTTTCTTCATGCTACACTGGACTTACGTTTTCGTTTGGGCCTCGTGCGCCCATTTGGAAAATGACACTTTAAAAAATAATAGGGGGATTCATCAGTGCCAGATATGTCAACTTTATGGACTGATATCAAGGCGTTATTTAAAGAAAATAACACACCAACGACCTACACGACTTGGATCGAAACGGCCAAGCCGATTGCCTTAGAGGGCAGTCAATTGACGTTGGAACTTCCGTCACCCCTGCATCGTGATTACTGGACCCATCAACATCTGGACCAGCAATTGGTAGAATACGCATACCAAGCCGCTCACGAAGATATTCAACCCGTTTTAATCATCGAAAGTGAACGCCAGCAACAGGCGACGCGTAAGGCTAAGACCGCCACATCAGCGACGGCCACCGAGACCGCTGAACCGACGCCCACTTTTATGAAGGAAACGGCTTTGAATTCCCGCTACACTTTTGACACATTTGTCATCGGAAAAGGCAACCAAATGGCCCATGCAGCGGCCTTGGTGGTCTCCGAAGAACCCGGCGTGATGTACAATCCGTTGTTCTTCTACGGTGGCGTGGGCCTTGGTAAGACCCACTTGATGCACGCGATCGGCAACAAAATGCTTGAAGATCGGCCAGACACCAAGGTTAAATATGTCACGAGCGAAGCCTTCACGAATGACTTTATTAATGCGATTCAAACCCGGACGCAGGAGCAGTTCAGACAGGAGTACCGTAACGTTGATCTGCTACTGGTCGATGATATTCAGTTCTTCGCTAATAAGGAAGGAACCCAAGAAGAGTTCTTCCATACATTTAATGCACTTTACGACGATGAGAAGCAGATTGTGTTAACTTCTGATCGCTTACCCAACGAGATTCCCAAGCTCCAAGACCGCTTAGTTTCGCGGTTTGCCTGGGGGTTATCCGTAGATATTACGCCACCAGATTTGGAAACGCGGATTGCCATCTTACGGAACAAGGCCGATGCCGACCAGATTGACATCCCCGACGACACACTCAGCTACATCGCGGGTCAGATTGACTCCAACGTGCGCGAGTTAGAGGGCGCCTTGGCGCGGGTTCAAGCCTACCATCAGTTGATGCATCAACCGATTACCACCGATCTGGCGGCCGAAGCCTTGAAGAGTTTGAACTTGGCTAACGCTACCGATGCCGTGACGATTCCCGTCATTCAGGATCGCGTGGCCAATTACTTCCACGTCTCCCTCAAGGATCTCAAGGGGAAGAAACGCAAGCAAGCGATTGTCATGCCCCGACAGATTGCCATGTACCTGTCGCGAGAATTAACGGAAGCCTCGCTGCCCCGAATCGGTAACGAGTTTGGCGGTAAGGATCACACCACGGTCATCCACGCGTACGACAAGATCCAAGATTCACTCAAGACGGATGCCGAGCTTCAAAAAGACATTGATAATTTAAAAGACGAATTACGGCGCTAGGATGAAACCGTCCGAGTCGGCACCCAAGTTAGCAGACTCGTGACGGTTTTTTAGTGACCACTTGCGGTATGATAGAGGTATCGCGAACAGAGCGTGTGGATAAAAACTGAAAAGGCCTAAAGTTTTCCACAAGTTATCCACAAGTGGAAAACCTAGTAACACAAGCGGTTCTTCAAAGTTATCCACAGAATACACCGCTCTACTACGGCTACTGTTTTTCTCTTTTAATTAAGTAAACTACGCACCACTAAAAAGGAGTGTCTCAACTTATGAAATTTTCCATTAACCGGGCGGCCTTCGTTAAGGAGCTCAACAATGTGTCTCGCGCCATTTCATCTAAGACTACAATTCCCATTTTGACCGGGATCAAGATCGTTGCCAGTGATGCGGGCCTCTTACTCACCGGGTCTAACGCCGACATTTCGATTGAATCACTCATTCGTGCAGACGACCCTGACATTGGGTTAACCATTGATGAACCCGGCGCCATTGTCCTAACGGCCCGTTTCTTCAGCGAAATCGTCAAGCGCTTGCCCGAACAAACCATGACCGTCACGGTTAAGGATGGGTTCCAAACGGAGATCACGTCAGGATCGGCGGCCTTTAACATCAACGGCCAAGATGCCAATAACTATCCGCATTTACCAGAGGTCGATGCCGGCGATTCCATGGTCTTGTCCGGCGCCGTCTTCAAGGAACTGATTAGTCAAACGGTCATTGCCGTGTCCAATCAGGAAAGTCGGCCCATCCTAACCGGGGTGCATTTCGTCTTGGCCGACAATCAATTCCTGGCGGTTGCCACGGACAGTCACCGGTTGTCTCAACGGCAGATTGAATTGCCAACGCCAACCGACGCAGCGTTTGATGTCATTATTCCGGGGAAGAGTCTGACCGAATTGTCCCGGATGATCGGCGATGACGACAGCGACGTGAAGATGCAATTCTCCGAAAACCAAGTGTTGTTCTTATTGGGTGACACCTCGTTTTATTCCCGGCTACTCGAAGGAAACTACCCGGATACGTCGCGGTTGATTCCTAAGGAAGCCTCAACGACGGTAGAATTCGAAGCGCCAGAATTGTTGGCAGCCGTGGAGCGGGCATCGCTGTTGTCCCACGAATCGCGGAACAACGTGGTTAAGCTGACCTTGACGCCAGCCGACAATCAGGTCACGATCTTCAGTAATTCCCCGGATGTTGGGAATGTCGAAGAAGACTTGGCACCGAAGGAACTCACGGGGGATGACCTCGAGATTTCCTTCAACCCAGATTACATGAAGGATGCGCTCCGGTCGTTTGGTCAAACCACGATCCGCGTGGCCTTCACGTCCGCCTTGCGACCATTTACGTTGGTCCCAACGGAAGACACCAGCAACTTCATCCAACTGATTACACCAGTTCGGACGTTCTAAAGTAAACTAACACAGCGTCACCTCAGAAATGAGGTGGCGTTTTTTTGGTTAAAGAGTGCGGAACCAGGCGCTTAGATCCTGAGCATTAACGTCATTAAGTCAAAAATCCCGGATTTAGATTTTGGGCTTAATGGGGTTAAGCGCAGGGATCTGCCTGGTTCCGCACGTTTCGGCTAGATAAAATCAAAGAACGAATTTAAGTAATGGCAGCGAGCCAATCCCGGATTTAGATTTTGGGCTTAATGAGGTTAAGCGCAGGGATCTACCCGGTTCCGCACGTTTCGGCCAAGTGACGATCAAAAAATAACCGCCCCAAACGGCGCAGTAATCTCCCAAATTCGCTTAATCGCGCAAGACCATTTCGGCTAAAATCGCGCTTTCTTGAAAATAGTCCCTAGAACAACCCATTTTTCACGTGAAATCAGCTAATTGCGTGCGCATATTTTTAGTGATTTTCATGACGTTTCAAAAATGACTGAAAAAAAGGTTGAAAAAACAAAAAAATCGATATAAGGCCGCTATTTTTAGATTAGAGCAGATTTACCGACTTTTACCCAAAAATATCAAGAAAGCCTCAGATTGCCTGAGAACGCAAAAATCAAGCAGTTAAACTGTACTTTTCGCCCAAAAGCGGTATAATAGAAGAGAATAAAATTAAGGGGTGAAATTGTGAAAAAAGAAGTTTTCATTGAGACGCCCTACATTACTTTAGGCCAGTTACTCAAGGAAGAATCCATTATCAGTACTGGCGGTCAAGCCAAGTGGTATTTACGGGAAAACACCGTTAATATCAACGACGAGCCGGACAACCGGCGGGGCCGCAAGCTGTATCCTGGTGATACGGTGGAAGTACCTGATACAGGATTATTTTTTATACGCTCAAAGCAGGGTGAATAATGTATTTGCAAGAGTTGCGGCTGCAGCATTTTCGGAATTATCCCAGTGCCAGTCTCGAGTTAGGACCCGGGATTAACGTTTTATTGGGAGAAAATGCGCAGGGCAAGACCAATCTATTAGAGGCAATCTACGTGCTTGCGTTGACGCGCAGTCACCGTACCGCAAATGATCACGATCTCGTAAACTGGCAGGCCAAAACGGCGAAGGTCAGTGGCCGGGTGGTCAAGGCAGCTGGGACGGTACCCTTGGAATTAACGTTCTCGCGTCAGGGTAAGCGCGCCAAAGTGAATCACCTTGAGCAGGCCCGACTGTCACAATATGTCGGTCAGCTCAACGTGATTTTGTTTGCACCAGAAGATCTCGCCATTGTCAAAGGAGCTCCGACCGTTCGGCGGCGCTTTATGGACATGGAGTTTGGCCAGATGAATCCCCGTTACCTGTACAACTTGAGTCAGTACCGGACGTTATTGAAGCAGCGAAATCGGTACCTCAAGGATTTACAGCATAAACAAAATCGTGACCTGTTGTTTTTGTCGGTCTTATCCGACCAACTGGCCGCGTATGGCGCGGAGATCATTGCCCAGCGGCTGCGGATGTTACATAAGCTGGAGCACTGGGCACAGGCGATTCATGCCGAGATCTCACAGCAGAAGGAAGAATTGACGTTTCACTACGCGACCCAGGTTCCCGAGGATCAATTGACGAACCCGGAGTCGATTTGTGCGGCGTTAACTCAGCTTTATCAGGAACATCAGGCTAAGGAATTATACCGGGGTACCACGTTGGTTGGTCCACACCGCGATGATCTACATTTTCGCGTCAACGGCAAGAACGTGCAGACGTTTGGGTCTCAAGGACAGCAACGGACAACGGCACTGAGTGTGAAGCTCGCCGAGATTGACCTGATGAAAGAAGAGACTGGGGAATACCCAGTTTTATTGCTCGATGACGTGCTTTCAGAACTAGATGATGCCCGGCAGACGCACCTGCTGAAGGCTATTCAGGATAAAGTACAGACGTTTATTACCACCACCAGCTTGAGCGGAATCACCCGCCAGCTGATCAAGGACCCGACCATTTTTCACGTGGACAATGGGACTGTGGTGGCCGATGGATCGGCCCCAAGTGGCGATCCGGCAACAAAGGAGGATTAATCAGTGGCTGATAAAGAACACGAAACTAAGGCGGAACAAGCCAGAGAATACGATGCCAGCCAAATCCAGGTTCTAGAAGGCCTGGAAGCGGTCCGGAAGCGGCCTGGGATGTACATTGGTTCAACGAGTGCCCAAGGTCTCCATCACCTGGTTTGGGAAATTGTGGATAACGGAATTGATGAAGCCTTGGCAGGCTTTGCGGATTCCATTCACGTCACGGTTGAAAAGGACAACAGTATTACCGTCAGTGATAACGGCCGGGGAATTCCAGTCGATATCCAGAAGAAGACGGGGAAGCCTGCCCTAGAAACGGTTTACACCATCCTACACGCCGGCGGTAAGTTCGGCGGTGGCGGATACAAGGTTTCTGGTGGTCTCCATGGTGTCGGGGCGTCCGTGGTTAACGCGTTGTCCACGCATCTGGAAGTCCAAGTCATTCGGGGCGGCAAGCGCTACGGCATCACCTTTAAACGGGGGCATGTCGATAAGCCCATGTACGTGATGGAAGAGGGCTTGGACCCCGATCGTCACGGCACGATCGTCCATTTCCTGCCAGATCCAGATATCTTCCGGGAAACGACGACGTTTGATATCAAGACGTTGACGACGCGGATTCGTGAACTGGCCTTCCTGAACAAGGGCTTGCGGATCACCATTCGTGATGAACGCCCAGAAAAACCAACGGAAGAGGATTTCCACTACGAAGGTGGGATTCGGCACTACGTTGACTATTTAAACGAAAATAAGACCACGCTATTCGAACCTCCAATTTACGTTGAAGGGGCAGAAAACGGGATTACCGTGGAAGTGGCCCTTCAATATACGGACGACTACCACAACAACCTGTTGACCTTTACCAACAACATTCACACCTATGAAGGTGGGACGCACGAGGAAGGGTTCAAACGGGCGTTGACGCGGGTTGTGAACGATTACGCGCGGCAAAACAAATTGATGAAGGATAACGAAGCCAACCTGACCGGGGATGATGTCCGTGAAGGGATGACGGCCGTGGTTTCGGTGAAGCATCCGAACCCCCAATTTGAAGGTCAAACCAAGACCAAGTTAGGGAACTCCGATGCGCGGACGGCCGTGGATCACACGTTTGCCGATCACTTCATGCGTTACCTGATGGAACATCCCGACATTGCCCGTAAGATTGTGGACAAGGGGACGCTGGCCTCTAAGGCCCGGGTTGCGGCTAAGCGGGCCCGTGAAGTTACCCGGAAGAAGAGTGGGTTGGAAATCTCTAACCTACCTGGGAAATTGGCCGATAACACGTCCAAGGACCCCGCTATTTCCGAATTATTCATCGTCGAAGGGGATTCCGCCGGTGGGTCTGCTAAACAGGGCCGGTCGCGGTTGACTCAGGCGATCCTACCGATTCGGGGGAAGATTTTGAACGTCGAAAAGGCCTCAATGGACCGGATCTTGGCGAACGAAGAAATTCGGTCGATGTTTACGGCGATGGGAACTGGTTTTGGCTCTGATTTTGATGTGTCCAAAGCCAACTATCACAAACTGATCATCATGACCGATGCCGATGTCGACGGGGCCCACATTCGGACGCTGCTGTTGACGTTGATTTACCGTTACATGCGCCCATTGTTGGACGCCGGCTACGTGTATATCGCTTGCCCACCGTTGTACCGGGTTCGCCAAGGCAAGATGCAGCGTTACCTGGATTCCGATGACGAATTAAAGGAATTGTTAGGCCAATTACCACCTGCACCGAAGCCACAGATTCAACGGTACAAGGGGCTTGGTGAAATGGATGCCGAACAACTGTGGGATACGACCATGAAGCCAGAGAACCGGCGTCTGTTACGGGTCGACGCTAATGATGCCATCAATGCGGACCAAGTGTTTAGCATGTTGATGGGGGATAAGGTTGCACCTCGACGGGAATTTATTGAGGATAATGCCACCTTCGCCGAGTTGGATGTTTAGTGAAGAACGGAGGGTAAAAATTTGGCTGATCAAGATTACAATATAGGTCGGATTACCGACGTTGACCTTTCACAAACCATGCGAACATCCTTCTTGGACTACGCGATGAGTGTGATTGTGCAACGGGCGTTACCAGACGTGCGGGATGGGTTGAAACCCGTCCACCGTCGGATTTTGTATGATATGCACGAACTCGGGATTACCCCCGACAAGCCATTCCGGAAATCTGCCCGGATGGTCGGGGATGTCTTAGGGAAATACCATCCGCACGGGGATTCCGCCGTGTACGAATCAATGGTTCGGATGGCCCAAGACTTCTCGTACCGTTACATGTTAGTCGACGGTCACGGGAACTTCGGGTCCGTCGATGGTGACGGGGCCGCTGCCATGCGGTATACCGAAGCGCGGTTGAGTAAGATCGCGATGGAAATGCTACGCGATATCAACAAGGATACGATCGATTTTCAAGATAACTATGATGGGTCCGAACGCGAACCCGTCGTGCTACCATCACGGTTCCCGAACCTGCTAGTCAATGGGGCTTCCGGGATCGCCGTGGGGATGGCAACGAACATTCCGCCGCACAACCTGACGGAAGTCATCAGTGCCCTGCACATTTTGATGAAGAACCCGGATGCCAGTCTGGCTGAGTTGATGGAGGTCTTACCAGGCCCCGACTTCCCAACCGGGGGGATCGTCATGGGTAAGGCGGCCATTCGCCGGGCTTACGAGACCGGGAAGGGTACGATTACCTTACGGGCGAAGGTTGATATTGAAGAAGAGAAGAATGGCAAGCAACGCATTGTGGCCACGGAAATTCCGTACATGGTCAACAAGGCTAAGCTGATCGAACGGATCGCCGAACTGGCACGGGATAAGCGGATCGAGGGCATTACCGATGTCAACGATGAAACCGACCGGACCGGGATGCGGATCGTGATCGATGTTCGTCGGGATGCCAGTGCCGAAGTCATTTTAAATAACCTCTACAAGATGACGCTCATGCAGACCTCGTTTGGGATCAACATGTTGGCGATCGTCAATGGCGCGCCGAAGGTTCTGGGCTTAAAGGCCATTCTGCAATACTACCTGGACTTCCAATTGGAAGTTATCCGGCGGCGGACGCAGTTTGAACTGAAGAAAGCCGAAGCGCGGGCCCACATCCTGGAAGGGTTGCGGATTGCCCTCGATCACATCGATGCCATTATCACCATCATTCGGCAGTCTCAGACCGCCGAAGTGGCGAAAAATGAATTGATGACCCGCTACAGCTTGTCAGACAAGCAATCGCAAGCCATTTTGGACATGCGGTTGGTTCGGTTGACCGGTCTGGAGCGCGAGAAGGTCGAAAAAGAATATAACGACGTGATGGCAAACATCAAGGATTACAAGGAAATCTTGGCTTCCAAGGAACGGCAACAAGCCATTATCTACGATGAATTGATGGAAATCCAGAACAAGTTCGGTGACGCGCGGCGGACCGAATTAATGGTCGGTGAGGTGTTGAGTCTGGAAGACGAAGACCTCATTGCCGAAGAAGACGTCGTGGTTTCCTTGACTCACAACGGCTACATCAAGCGGTTGCCAACGTCCGAATTTAAGGCGCAAAACCGGGGCGGTAAAGGGGTTCAAGGCATGGGCGTTCATGAAGACGACTTCATCGAACACTTAGTGGCCACGTCAACCCACGACATGTTGCTGTTCTTTACCAACACCGGGAAGGTCTACCGCATGAAGGGGTATGAAATCCCTGAATACGGGCGGACGGCTAAGGGAATTCCGGTCATTAACCTGTTGGGCATCAACAACAACGAGCACGTGCAAGCCGTGATCAACGTGGCTAATCCGGGAGAGAATGCCGAACGGGATCTCTTCTTCACCACGGTTCAAGGAACGGTCAAACGGACGCCGGTTGATGAATTTGCCAATATCCGGAGTAACGGGCTGAAGGCCATTAACCTTAAGGAAGACGATGAACTGATTGATGTCGACATTATTAATGGCGATGCCAACATGATCATCGGGACCCACTTAGGTTACGCCGTGAGCTTTGCGGCCAAGGACGTTCGGTCCATGGGCCGCTCGGCAACCGGGGTTCGCGGGATTCGTCTGCGGGATCGTGACTATGTCATTGGCGCCAGCGTTCTCCAGCCGGACAGTCGGGTGTTTGTCATTTCCGAAAAGGGTTATGGGAAACAGACGCCGGCCAGTGAGTACCCAATCAAGGGCCGTGGCGGTAAGGGCATCAAGACCGTCAACGTGACCGCAAAGAACGGGCCGTTGGCGGGGTTAACCACCTTAGATGGCGACGAGGATATCATGCTGGTCACCAACAAAGGGGTCATGATCCGCTTTAGCGGTAGCGATGTTTCCGAGACGGGTCGGGCAACCTTAGGGGTTCACCTGATTCGCTTGGGCGACGATACCGCCGTGGCGACGATGGCCAAGGTTGACAAGGAAGATGATAGTGATGACTCATCAGATGGCACAACACCTGATGAAACACCGGCTACCGATAGTACGGCCGCAACGTCGGATTCCAATGCGCCAGAAGCTTAAGATGTAACGTTATCATTTCAGTAAACTAGTCATTGCCGGTTCTAAAATATCTGTTGTTGGTAATCAATTTAATTGATTACTGGCAACGGATATTTTTGTATACTGTGTAGAGTAAAAAAAGTGTATAAAAAAGG
>NZ_JAAVSC010000109.1 GCF_012641095.1 Lactobacillus sp. HBUAS51381 | reverse complement strand
TGCCACTCCAGCGATGTTACCACACGCTTAGTGGTTTTCAACCATCGTAAACGGAGGCAGCCAGAGATGTAGGCGGCCGTGACAGCGGTGTTAGCTGTGTAGCAGCTTACAGCGCGGGACGTGTTTGGAGACTGACGGTCTGTGTCAGGCTTCAAACCGAGCCGGAGGACCGTTTCTCAGGCCGCAGGCGGTCCCCACAGCGCCGGAATCTCTGGCAGCCGCAGGTGGTCGTTGACGACTA
>NZ_JAAVSC010000108.1 GCF_012641095.1 Lactobacillus sp. HBUAS51381 | reverse complement strand
TGCCACTCCAGCGATGTTACCACACGCTTAGTGGTTTTCAACCATCGTAAACGGAGGCAGCCAGAGATGTAGGCGGCCGTGACAGCGGTGTTAGCTGTGCAACAGCTTACAGCGCGGGACGTATTTGGAGACTGACGGGGTTTGTCAGGCTTCAAACCGAGCCGGAGGACCGTTTCTCAGGCCGCAGGCGGTCCCCACAGCGCCGGAATCTCTGGCAGCCGCAGGTGGTCGTTGACGACTA
>NZ_JAAVSC010000107.1 GCF_012641095.1 Lactobacillus sp. HBUAS51381 | reverse complement strand
TTACTGCCGTTATAACGCCGGTATTCTGATACTCCACTAGGGAGTAACCACATTGACTAACTGTGACAGCTTGAGGACTATAGCCAGCCCTTTAAAATTGTTTCAGACTAAATCTAATAGATTGGCAACAGCGTTTTCGTCACGATCCAGTATGGCACCACAGTTGTAACAAATATATTCATTATGTTTGGTCTGATGCTGTGCATTGCCTTGGAGCGTGATCTTGTCGGTACCATGCTTGATGTAG
>NZ_JAAVSC010000106.1 GCF_012641095.1 Lactobacillus sp. HBUAS51381 | reverse complement strand
TTACTGCCGTTATAACGCCGGTATTCTGATACTCCACTAGGGAGTAACCACATTGACTAACTGTGACAGCTTGAGGACTATAGCCAGCCCTTTAAAATTATTTTTAGATTAAATCCAATAGATTGGCAACGGCGTTTTCGTCACGATCAAGTATGGCACCACAGTTGTAACAAATATATTCATTATGTTTGGTCTGATGCTGTGCATTGCCTTGGAGCGTGATCTTGTCGGTACCATGCTTGATGTAG
>NZ_JAAVSC010000105.1 GCF_012641095.1 Lactobacillus sp. HBUAS51381 | reverse complement strand
GCTAATCCGAGATTCTACCGGTCAATCAAGGGCAAATTAGCCAAAGCTCAGCGTACACTCTCTCGACGCGCATTACGGGCCAAGAAAGAACATCGTCCTTTGCGTAAATCTAAAAATTATCAGAAACAACGGCAAAGGGTGGCCGCCATCCAACGGGAAGTTGCTAATCGACGGAAAAACTTCTTACATCTTGTTTCGACAGCACTAATCAAGAACCACGATTTGGTTGTCGCCGAAGAATTAAGAAG
>NZ_JAAVSC010000104.1 GCF_012641095.1 Lactobacillus sp. HBUAS51381 | reverse complement strand
TGGTCGCGAATAAAGCTGATTGGCAGTACATGCTCTCGGCCCGAACCTTGCAATTGGCAATCGCTGATTTAGGAAAGGCCTGGCAGAACTTTTTCGACAAAGCCCAACCAGATTGGGGGCGACCAGCTTTCAAATCAAAGAAAGCAGCTCGTCAAGGTTTTAAAACCGATCGGGCTAAAATTGTTGCCGGTAAGCTTCGCCTGGACAAACCACGTGGTGTTAAAGATTGGTATGACATTAGGGTCAGTCGTCATGTT
>NZ_JAAVSC010000103.1 GCF_012641095.1 Lactobacillus sp. HBUAS51381 | reverse complement strand
GGGTCCTTGAGGCCGTACGCAAAAATGGCCGCTTCACTGGTTTTAGTTAATTTGATCAAAGTATTTGGGCTCTTGAAGCCGTGTTTTGAAAACGAGATTACTAAAACATACGTGAAGACTTCAGAAAGATAGGTATATGATTATGCGAACAATTATTGGGATTGATGTAAGTAAAAGTAAGGCTAACATTGCGGTGGTGACGGATTTAGTCGTAGCTAAAGAAGACGTTATTCCCTTGGATGTACTGGGTTTTAGTGAACTGAAGCA
>NZ_JAAVSC010000102.1 GCF_012641095.1 Lactobacillus sp. HBUAS51381 | reverse complement strand
CAGTTTCCGATGCACTTCTCCGGTTAAGCCGAAGGCTTTCACATCAGACTTAAGAAACCGCCTGCGCTCGCTTTACGCCCAATAAATCCGGACAACGCTTGCCACCTACGTATTACCGCGGCTGCTGGCACGTAGTTAGCCGTGGCTTTCTGGTTAAATACCGTCAACTCCTGAACAGTTACTCTCAAGAGTGTTCTTCTTTAACAACAGAGTTTTACGAGCCGAAACCCTTCTTCACTCACGCGGCATTGCTCCATCAGACTTTCGT
>NZ_JAAVSC010000101.1 GCF_012641095.1 Lactobacillus sp. HBUAS51381 | reverse complement strand
CAGTTTCCGATGCACTTCTCCGGTTAAGCCGAAGGCTTTCACATCAGACTTAAGAAACCGCCTGCGCTCGCTTTACGCCCAATAAATCCGGACAACGCTCGCCACCTACGTATTACCGCGGCTGCTGGCACGTAGTTAGCCGTGGCTTTCTGGTTAAATACCGTCAACCCCTGAACAGTTACTCTCAAGAGTGTTCTTCTTTAACAACAGAGTTTTACGAGCCGAAACCCTTCTTCACTCACGCGGCATTGCTCCATCAGACTTTCGT
>NZ_JAAVSC010000100.1 GCF_012641095.1 Lactobacillus sp. HBUAS51381 | reverse complement strand
TTTAAAACCGATCGGGCTAAAATTGTTGCCGGTAAGCTTCGCCTGGACAAACCACGTGGTGTTAAAGATTGGTATGACATTAGGGTCAGTCGTCATGTTAATTTGTCCGGTACGCTAAAGGTGGTCAGTATTTACCGCGAAAATGGTCAGTATTGGGCTTCACTACCTTTTGAAGTTGAACTCGAAAACAAGCCACAAACGGGTAAAAGCTCCGCCGTTGATGTCAACGTTGGCCATTTAAACTATACTGCCGGTGTTATCAATACTTT
>NZ_JAAVSC010000010.1 GCF_012641095.1 Lactobacillus sp. HBUAS51381 | reverse complement strand
TGCAAGGTTCGAACGGTAACGCCCAGACGCTTTGCCATTTCATTTGGTTTAATCATTGCCACGCTATCCACCTCCATATTATCTTTCTATGGATAGCACGTCATCATTTTCCATATTCATCTACGTATTTCTATGCTATTCTACCTTTTTGCCAATAATTAGTTCCTCCTTCGTATGTCAGTGATGAGGTGATAGGTTTAAGCATACCGGAGTCGTGTAAATCCATGATGTCGTTTTCGTAAAAAGCGTGTAAAAGAAAAGGCGATCATCTCTTTTCAGAAATGATCACCGGATGTTTGATTTAATTATTTTCCGAGGCCAATCCCGTCAATGCTGCGAGCTTGCGGTAGGCAAAGGTCGCGCCTAAGAAGAAACAGGCGGCTAGCATTGCCGCAATCGGTAACGTGTGGAACATGTTTGCCGGCAAGACTAGCGCCAATAGGGGGAAGGCGTAGGCGGCGGGAAGCTTGATGCGCAATAGTTGTAAGAGCAGGAAGACCAACGGCAGGGTGAGCAAGGTGGCCAGTAGCCACGAGCCAATGACCAGGTGGATCAGGACGCCAATGGTAGCGGCACCCCCTAGCGCCACGATGTGTTTGATCGCGAGTTTTCCGCTGTAGCTGGATTTTTGTGAAACTTCAAAGAAGACGACCAAAACCGGTGGAATCCCGGCCATTTGCGGATACCCGGCAATCCAGACCGCTCCGATCCAGATAGCGGCGGCTAGGACGAAGCCCAACATATGCTGGTAGTGCAACGGTTGCCCCGCGGGTTGGCCCTTGTAGTGACCCTGCAGGAGGACGCCCACCATCAGTGTTAGCGTGAATACAAAGATTGCGAGGATAAAGGACCAGTGTGTGGCGTTAATGATAATCGGGAGAAGCCCCGTGGCAAAGGACGGCGCCAGCGTTGATCGTAACACATTGAGCAACAATAAAATGAAAAGCAGGGTGATGCCGACCTTTTCTGGATAACTAATCGGAAATTGGTTGACGATAAAGCCAATTACCGCCGTACCGGAGGGCGCTAAAAAGATTTTGATGGGTTGACTGACCCAGGTGGGATTGTGGTAGATCCACATGCCCGCCGTCAGTGCGCCAATCTCGGGTAAGATAATTTCGTAGTCGTTGCGCCAAGTGGCGATGCTAACCATCGTCAAGACCAGGGCGAAGCCAATGCAGTAGTCGCGGACGTCGCGTTTCGTGAGTGCCATGGGGAAACCTCCTTGTCGTTTTTTTAAATTAAGTCCGAATGGAACACAGCAAAAATGATTGTAACACGTTTCATAAGATTATTCAGGTCTGAAAGGGCGATGAAAACGATGCCATTGACCGATTGCCGCCAATTATTTTTTATGTTGAAGCGGTCGAACAATGGGGTATACTGAAAACAACGCTTAAAACGTAGACAACCCTCAGGAGGCAACATGATTTCTTTAAAATCAACACGCGAAATTCAAGGCATGCAGGCCGCTGGCGATATTTTAGCCGGTTTGTTCCATGCCCTGTCGGACTACATCAAACCCGGGATCACGACCTGGGATATTGACCACTTTTCTTACCAATACATCGTTGACCACGATGCGACACCGGGTGAGCTGAACTTTGAAGGCTATAAATACTCGACCTGCGTAAGCGTCAACGACGTCATCTGTCACGGCTGTCCCAGTAAGGACGTGCTGATTAAGCGCGGGGACTTGATTAAGGTGGACACCGTCATCGACTATCACGGCTATTTGAGTGATGCTTGCCACGCCTTTGTGGCCGGTCAGCCGTCAGCGGAGGTCCAGAAATTAATGGACGTGACGCGTAAGGCCCTCTACTTGGGTATCGACCAAGCGGTGGTGGGTAACCGGATTGGCGATATCGGTTTTGCCATCCAGGATTATGCCGAGACCCAACTGGGCTATGGCGTCGTGCGCGACTACATTGGCCACGGCATCGGCCCGACCATGCATGAAGATCCAGACGTTCCCCACTACGGGACGGCCGGACACGGAACGCGCTTGAAGGCAGGGATGACGATTACCATTGAGCCTATGATCAACGTGGGGAGTTGGGAATGCAGCGCCCCAGCCGAGGATGGCTGGACCATCTCGACCGTTGACGGCAGTCTGAGCTGTCAGTACGAACACACCCTCGTGGTCACGGCGGACGGCCCGAAGATTCTGACCTCGTTTGATCACGAACGGGATGCGCAGTATTTATTAAAATAGAAAGTAAAGCATCCTAAGATTAATCGTCCTAGGATGCTTTATTTTAAGAAAAAATTTTAGAGAAATTGCGGCGTGAGTTGACGCTTTTCATTTAAAAAGGTCCGAATGTGAACCCGTGTCAATGAACCAAACAAATTCACCGTCATATTACCGGTCTGGGTCAATATTTTTGTCGGCATGGCCGTTGATCCCGGTGGGACAAGGATGCTACAAACCTTAGCTTGCTGAATCCGTCGCGTTTCGGTACGCTAAGTGGGGAGGTTGGGAAAAATGAACTTTGCAGAGAACTTAAAGGCCGTCCGTCATGATCAGCAGATGACACAGACGGATGTGGCCACGACACTACACGTGTCACGTAAGACGGTTTCCAGTTGGGAGACGGGGCGAAGCTATCCGGATATTTTAACGCTGGTGAAGTTGGGTGAGCTTTACCAGATTTCACTGGATAACTTATTAAAGGAAGACTTGGTGATGGCCGCGCATTATCAGCAACAGGAACGGCTGGGACAACGCCGCTGGCAAACGATTCGAGTCACCTACTATCTCAATATCGCGCTATTATTTTTGTTTTACAGTTGTCTGATTCTACGGATTCAGCACGTCTGGGGCTATATCTTTCTACTGCTCTTGCTCAATGTCTGGGAATTAGGGAGTACCTACCAAGATTTTGCGGCTTGGCGGCAACACGGTTGGCACTTAACCGGGGTTGTTTTTCTGGTCATGATTTTGAATGCCCTATTACTGCTCACTGCGCGGGGCGTCCCCGCACCGAGTGAGTTTCCGGCTAGTCCTGCCGGAACGGGCGCGGCGATTGGTTATGTCTTGTCTACGGTGGTATTAATTGGGGTCAGTGTCGTGAGCGGAATCTTTGCGATTTATGGTCGGATACCCGCTAAATCATCCCGGAAGGACGCTTGACAACGTCACCGATTTCCCGTAATGTAAAGCGCAACTTAACAGAAAGGGGTGACCAACCGTGACGTTACAAACGTTAATGGCGTGTGTCCCCGCAAACGGACAAGGACGTTTTTCCTCAAAGTAAATTCTAAGGAGAAAAATGATGAAAAACGTCCGTCATGCAGTCCCTTCGTTGGGATTGTTGATTACACTCGTGGGATTTCCCCAAATCAGCGAGTCAATTTTTACCCCGGTACTACCGCAACTTCGCCGGGCCTTTGGGGTGAGTGCCAGCCAAGTTCAGCTCACGATGAGCACGTATTTTGTTGCCTTTGCCATCGGGGTCTTGATGTGGGGACAACTGGCCGACAAGTGGGGGCGTCGACCGGCCATGTTGGTCGGCATTGTCGTGTATTTATTGGGAAATATTGGCCTCTTACTGAGTACTAATTTTTCAGGACTATTGGTCTGGCGCCTGATTCAAGCCCTCGGCGCCAGCGCCGGTTCGGTGGTAACGCAGACCATTATGCGCGAGAGCTTCCGGGGCATCACGGGTGCTAAGATTTTCGCGAAAACCAGCGCGGCCATGGCCTTAGCACCGGCGCTGGGCCCGTTAATCGGTGGGGTCATGCAGACCTATTTTGGCTATCGCAGTGTCTTTGCTACCTTAGTGACGATGGCCGTGGCAGTCGGCTTATACGCCGCCAGCCGCTTGCCCGAGACGCAGACTAGTCGACCGCCACGGTTACGTCAGTGGCACGTGGTTCGGCGGCTGGTAAGTGATCCGGTCGTTTGGGGCTACGGCTTATTGATTGGTGGAATCAATGGCATTTTATTCAGTTACTATGCCGAGGCCCCGTTTATTTTTATCACCCATTTCGGCTATTCGGCCGTCCAATACGGTTGGTTAGGGTTGGTCTTGGCGGGGGCCAGCTTATTGGGGGCTCTAATCGTCAATCGCCTGCTGAATCGGTGGACGCCGGAACAGGTCGCCTTACAGGGGCTAATCTTCAGTACAGCGGCCAGCGGTCTACTGGTACTGGCCGCGTATTGGCAGCAAGCGTCCCTGATGATTGGCGGGATTTTCCTAACTTTTCTCGGCCTTAATATAACCCTCCCCAACGCATTGAACCGCGCGTTGGTCGGCTACGAGACCATCATGGGGAGTGCCAGTGGGTGGTTCAGTTTGGGCTACTACCTAGTGGTGAGTGTGTTGACGTACGGCATGAGCTGGTTACACAACGGAGCAATTCACATATTGCCGTGGTATATGGCGGGGTTGAGCCTGATTATGTTGGCCGTCTGTACTGGACTGGTGCGGCAGCGGCGTTTAGCACCGACGAATAACAGTGATATCGTGAAGAGTTAAAGACTGACAAAATCCTGGGCAAAATGCTCAGGATTTTTTGATTTCTTTATACTGATAAGATTTAAACGTGCGTTGGCAGACCAGCTTTCCTCTCAGAAGTTAGCCCAATTAAGCCACATGTCGCGCCAAGAATCCCCGCACCCGGGTCTCATACTGTTGACGATCCGTGGTATAGCTTCGTAAATGCCCAGCCCGGGGGATGATGCAGAATTCCTTGGCCCCTTGGTAGTGGGTGTACAGCGTATCGGCCATGGCAACCGGGGTCGTTTCGTCTGCTGCGCCGTGGATGAAGAGGGTGGGAAGGTGGCTGTTTTTCAGGGCCGCCAATGGGCTGGCCTGATCGAGACAGTAGCCCGCTTGAAGCTTGACCAGTTTGGACGTGACGTGAACCGTGAAGGCCGGTAGGTGGTATTGGCGATTCACACGGTAGCGGAGCTCATCGACGGCCGATGTGTAGGCGGAATCCATAATGGCGGCCTTTACATTGTGGGGCAGCGTCAGGCCACAGGTCATGCCGACGATGGCGGCACCCATGGCGGTTCCAAATAACACAATTTCCGTGTCCGGGCCTAATTTAGCCAGCGTGGTTTCAACCCAGCAACGGGCATCAATGCGCTCCAGGTAGCCGTAACCGGTGTATTTGCCTGCGCTCTGCCCCGTCGCGCGATTGTCGATGAGCACGACGTTATAATCTAGCCGGTGAAAGAGCAGGGTGTAGTCGGCCATGGATAGCTTATCCGCCCGAAAATCGTGGAATAGCAAGGCCGTGTGTGACGTCGGTCCGGTAGCCGGGATGTACCAAGCGCTTTGGCACAGGCCATCGCAGGTGTCGAGGCACCAAGTGGTCTTGGATAAGGCCGTAAATGCGTGTTGATTGGGCGTCTGTTGTGGGGAAACGGGGGCCGTCGTTATCGGTCGCGCCACGTTCTCCTGAACGAGACACAGACTGATGGACAGTAAATCTAGTAGCAGTAAGCCAATAAAGCCGAAGATGATCGACAACATCTTTTTTCTCCCTTCACGAGGCAAAATAACTGCTTTAAAGATAGGCTGAGTAGCCACAAAAGTCAATAAAAATAGACGAATTAAGTCTAAAAAGTATAAACAATATAATTTGTATCCGCAATAAAAGTACGGTATGATTTGGAAAACGAAGGGACTGACGGGTGTGGTCGATAAGCAAGAGCGTAAGGTTGCGATGATTATGGCAGTGCAAGAGCAGGTGATTGTCCACGGCTTTGCGGGCATTAAAGTGGACGAACTGGCAAAGATCATGAACGTCAGTCGGGCCAAGCTATATCAGTATTTTGGTTCTAAGGATGGCGTCATTACGGCAATGGTGCAGCGTTACTTGGATTACGTCGCGGCCATCGCGATACCCACGAAGATGGAGACGACAGCGGAGTTTGTGACGGCCTTTCCGCAAATTTTCACCGCAAACGTGGCTTACCTGGGCACGACCACGCCCGTTTTTTTACGAGACCTACAGCAGGATTATCCACAGCTTTACCGACAGTTTATGCAGGTGCGGCACGCCTACAATCAACGGTTACTGGCCTTTTATCGGGACGGTCAGATCGCGGGATTTTTTGACGAGGCCATGATTCCCCACCTTGCAGTGCTTCAGGATCAGCAGGTGATTCCGGCAATGTTGACGCGCGAGTTTTTACTCAGTAGTGGGAAATCGGTTGCGGAACTGACTAACGGGTATTTTGGCCAGGTGGTCCGAGCAATTGTGAAGCCGGACCAGCAGGCCGCCGTGAAACAGGCATTGGCCCCGGATCAGTTTGACCGCGTGATTGCGACGTTCTCCCGGATTCTAATGGTTTAATCAAGAATTAGAACAACAACAGGTCCACCACGTCCGGAAGGCGACTTCCAATCGTGGTGGACCTGTTAATTTTGTGGACGGTTAATTTTTTGGAGTAATGTGATCAGTTGCGTACTTTCCGTTGCGGTGAGGTTCTGGGTCAACTGGTTTTCCAAATTGTCGAAGATTGACTGTAAAATGCTCACTTTGGACTTACCAGCGGGCGTCAGAAAAATACGTTTTGAGCGATCTTGAGTTCCTTGTTGGGCATGCTTTTCAATCAGGCCATCACGTTCTAGTAGCTTCAACATGTTGGACATGCTCGCACCACGACGATGAAAATGGTCGGCAATCTCTCGTTGATTTAGGCCGGGATGGCGTGCGATATAGCCGAGCGTTCGGGCTTGCGGTAAAGTCATGTCAGCCTGGCGAGCGCGTTGATCGTAGACCTGTTGCTCTGCAGTTAGAATACTGCGCATTAATTGGTTGAGTTTCCGTGCATCGGTTTGGTCCATGATGGCCTCTTTTCTAGAAATTCTTGACAACTGGCATTTTACGCGATAGACTACGTGCATTGCAAATTAGATATCTAATTTGCTTGGCAAACACTAAAAATTTACGACTACAGGGAGCGCGTGGATATGAAAATGGCTTTAAAAAAGTTTTGGTTGTCACTGTTTGACTTTAGTGGGGAGGCGACTCGTCAGGAATTTTGGTGGCCAGTTGGCATGAACTATCTGATTGGTATTCTAGTCATAGTCCGGTTGGCGTTATTCAAGGGGTATAGCTGGCTAGCGATCCTTACCGTTCAGATGCCGGCCTTACGATTGACAGGACGGCTTATCTTGATGGCAGTCTGGCTCTTACTTCTTTCGGTGAAGGTTAGACGGTTACACGACCTGAACCGCTCCGGTTGGTGGGTTCTCTTGAATCTGGTGCCGGTGGTGGGCGCCGTGTATATGACGGTGATTGGCTTACTGCCTTCGCGGGTTCAGGTGAGAAAGTATGTGGCGCAACGTAACTAAGCAGCCCTGGCGCTTAGAGGAATCAAAGGTAACTGAGAGGGGGAGGAGCGGAGAAATTTCGGAGTCGATGACGCGAATAGCTCCGGGAAAAACTAGTGGTGGCTTCAAAAACTCTGCAAGCAACCGAATGACCAGTGCCTAAGCGCGTGAAGTTACGGCGGGCACTTAGATTTAACGAACGCGCTGACAAAACGGTAGCAAAAAGGTCTGGCGTAAAAAGCCAGACTTTTTTACGTGATTCTAGTATTTGAACTGCCGAGGTGAACGCCGAAATATGGCGGGAATGTTTGCGACCCAACCACGCCTCGACCGATTCAGTTTTACACGTTATTCGTGAATGTGTTCCTTCACCAATTCGAAAATCTCGAAGATGTGCTCATCGGCGAGGGTATACTTGATAAACTTACCCTCGCGTTCACCGACCACCAACCCCGCCTGCCGTAACGTCTTGAGCTGATGGGAGATGGCCGATTGGGAGACGTCCATGACCGCCGTGATTTCGCTAACGGTCCGGCTACTTTGGTACAGTAACGACAGAATTTGATAACGGGTTGCGTCGCCGAACGTCTTGAAGAGGTCGACGCTTTTTTTGATCTCCGCGGCTGTCGGGAGCTGATTATTTTGTTTTTCCATATTCATCACCATGGGACTCATTTTACCATAAAAGGGGCCGGTGAGTTTGTCCACTTTGACAGTTGACACCTGTACAGGATATGTTATGATGAAGCCATACATATGAGCGAGTATTCATATAAACGGATGATGATTCAGACTTAGGAGGCGAGTACGATGCGAGACTATCTAAAGTTAGCTGAAACGAAGCGGGACTTAGCATTGATTCTAGGGAGCATCACGCTATTACTCATCGCCAGTTTTTCACCGTTTCTGAAAGCGATTACAATTGGGCTATACCTGATTGCCTATCTGTTGGTCGGCGGTCCAATTCTGGTTGAAGCGGTGCGTGATTTGTTTACCGGTAAACTCTTTGGTGAGGCCTTCTTAATGACGGTCGCCACAGTCGGGGCACTCGCCATCCAACAGTATCCCGAGGCGGTAGCGGTCATGTTATTCTACCGGATTGGAGAGTTCTTCCAGGACTCCGCCGTCAACAAGTCCAAGCGCTCAATTACGGACCTCCTGAAGATTCGACCGGACTACGCCAATCTCGTGGTCAACGGCCATACCCAACAGATTGCGCCGGATCAGGTGAAGGTCGGCGATACCTTAATCGTGCGGCCGGGTGAAAAGATTCCAGCCGATGGGACGATCACCAGTGGCGAGACCTACCTCGATACCAAGGCGTTGACGGGTGAAACCAAGCCGACGTTGGTTGGAACTGGGGATCAAGCCCTGAGCGGAACCATTGTCAGCAATGGCGTCATTGAACTTCGCGTGGAGAAAGCTTACGCGGATTCGACCGTCGCTAAGATTCTGGAATTGGTTCAGGACGCGACAACGAAGAAGACCAAGACGGAGAACTTCATTACGAAGTTCGCCCGCGTCTATACGCCAGCGGTCGTGGGGATGGCCATTCTGCTCGCAGCTGTACCACCGCTGTTCTTTGCGCAACCCTTCAATGATTGGCTGTACCGGGCGTTAATTTTCTTGGTGATCTCGTGTCCGTGTGCCCTGGTGATTTCGGTTCCCCTGAGTTACTTTGGCGGGATCGGGGCCGCCTCTCGTGCGGGGGTCTTAATCAAGGGCAGTAATTATCTGGAGGCCCTGAATCAGGTGAAGACGGTCGCGTTTGATAAGACCGGGACGTTGACGCGGGGAGAATTTGCCGTGGTGAACGTGGCGCCGGTTAACCGCAGTGAGGCGGACTTAATCCGGCTTGCCGCGACGGCCGAAGTTGCGTCACCGCATCCCATTGCCAAGTCCATTGTGGCTTTAGCGGGCATCGATGCGGATACCCCATCGTCCGCGGAAGAATTGGTTGGTCTGGGGGTACAGTCCCAGCACGATGGTCAGCCGCTGTACGTGGGCAATGCCAAGCTCATGCGTCAGGCCGGCATCACGCGGGAGCTCCCCAAGAGTGCTGCGGGCACCATGGTTTACGTGGCGTTGGCCGATCAGTATCAGGGGGCCATTGAGGTCGCCGATGCCGTTAAAGAGACAACGATTCCCGCGCTGGCAGCCTTGAAGGAAGCGGGCATCCGTCAGACCGTCATGTTGACGGGGGATAACCGCCAAGTCGGTCAAGCCGTGGGTGATCAGATTAAGATTGATACGGTCAAGGCCGAGCTGTTACCGCAAGATAAGGTGGCCGAGATGCGTCAGTTAAAGGCCCAGTTGAAGTCTAAGGAAAAGTTGGCCTTTGTCGGCGATGGCCTCAACGATACGCCCGTGTTGGCCAGTGCCGACGTGGGTATTGCCATGGGGGCCTTAGGATCCGATGCCGCCATTGAATCGGCGGATATTGTGCTGATGAACGACGATCCATTGGCAATTCCCCGGACGATTAACATTGCCAAACGAACGAAGCAGATTGTGTGGGAGAATATCGTCTTTGCCCTGGGAATTAAGATTCTATTTCTCACGTTGGCCGCCTTTGGCATTACAACCATGTGGTGGGCCGTCTTCTCCGATGTTGGCGTGACGCTGATTGCGGTGTTGAATACCTTGCGGCTACTCCTGATTGGCCGGCAAGAAACGCCTCAGAAGATTCAGAAGACGTTGGCCAAAGTCAATGGCTAAGGCGTCTTAAAATTGAAAAATTAGAGCGAAACCCGTTGCCGTTTGGCCCGGGTTTCAGCCAGATAAGTTCGAAGTTACGCAGGTGTTTGGGTGTGTTGTCCCAAACGCCTTTTTTCGTGGGCGGGGCTGACGATAACGCGATAGTTGTCAGGGCCAATCACTGGTGATTAAATCGATTAAGTTCGTTTATCGTATATTTCTCTTGGCTTTATGCGGCAATTCTGGTATAGTTCTTTCTGTAAAGACCGATATTATCGTTTATGGATATTTTAATGTTCGTATTTTAGGAGGAACTCACCGTGGACAAATTCTTTAAGCTTAAGGAATCAGGAACCACTGTTGGAACCGAAGTGGCCGCCGGCATCACGACTTTCTTTGCGATGTCGTATATTCTCTTTGTGAATCCGCAAATTCTGGGCCAAACCGGGATGCCGCAACAGGCCGTCTTCTTGGCCACCATCATTGCCTCGGTTGCCGGGACACTGGTGATGGGCCTGTTCGCCAACGTGCCCTATGCGTTGGCACCGGGGATGGGGTTGAACGCCTTCTTCACATATACCGTGGTCATGGGGCTGGGCTTCACCTGGCAACAGGCCCTAGCACTGGTCTTCTTCTGTGGGATTATTAACATCATCATTACCGCAACTAAGATTCGGAAGATGCTGATTTCGGCGATTCCCATCAACCTGCAACTCGCGATTAGCGGCGGGATTGGGGCATTTATCGCCTATGTGGGATTGAAAAATGGTAATTTCTTGCAATTTACCAGTGATGCCAGCAGTTTGCTGACGGTGAACGGGAAGGCCTTCAATGCGACCCAGGAAACATTTAAGCACGGGATTAGCTCAGTGGTGACCAACGGGAGCATTACACCCGCCTTGGCCGTCTTCAATTCCCCAGCGCTGATTCTGGCCGTGATCGGGTTGATTATCACCGTCATCTTTAAGGTGCGGAAGGTCCCCGGCGCCCTGTTGATCGGGATTCTGACGACGACCGTGATTGGGATTCCGATGGGGGTCACCAATCTTCACTTGGCCAGTGGCTACTCGATTGGCGCGTCCTTTCATCAGTTAGGCACGACCTTCCTCGCAGCGTTCTCCTCGGCGGGGATGGGCTCGCTGTTCGCCGAGCACAATCGCGTGATTCTGGTCTTGATGACGATCCTGTCGTTTAGCCTGTCCGATACATTTGATTCGCTGGGAACCTTTATTGGGACTGGCCGTCAGACCGGGATCTTCTCTGGTAAACGCGAGCTGGAACTGGAAGCCCAACCCGGCTTTAAGTCCAAATTGGATAAGGCGCTCTTCGCAGATTCTATTGCGACCGGGGTCGGGTCCATCTTCGGGACGTCAAACCTGACGACCTACGTGGAAAGTTCCGCGGGGATCGGTGCCGGTGGTCGAACGGGACTGACCAGCGTCGTCGTTTCCGTGCTGTTCCTGTTGAGCTCATTGGCATCGCCGTTGTTGTCAATCATTCCGACGGCCGCGATTGCGCCATCACTGATTCTGGTTGGGATCATGATGATGAGTTCCTTTAGTCAGATTCCGTGGCATGATTTTGGCGAGGCGATTCCAGCCTTTATGACGGCCTTCATCATGGCGTTTGCCTATAATATTACCTACGGGATTGCCGCTGGATTTATCTTCTACTGCCTGGTCAAGACGGTGGAAGGCAAGGCCAAGGAAGTTCACGGCTTAATTTGGATTGTATCGGCCTTGTTTGTGATTAACTTTGCGGTGCTGGCATTTGTTTAAGTGACCAGCAAGCAACGAGAATGCCAGCTGAGATAACTGGCCAAGACAGGATCGTTAGACCGTCGAGCGAAATATGTTAACTTATGAACTGGTGACGACCGGATGTTGTCATCAGTTTTCTTTATGTGAGAATGGAATCAGCCCCACGTTTCGGCAATTTAAGTTCGGAGACACACAGTGTCTGGGTGTTTTGTCCCAGACATGGGGATTCTGATAAACTCACAGATTATTCTTTTTTCTCGCCGCTACCAGCAGGGTGGGCCCTTCAGTATTATAGGAAATAAAGAAGAGACGACCGCAATTCGGCGCGGTTGATGGAGGACCTCATGGGATATCTCATTGATTTTGTGTTGCATATTGATAGTCACTTGGTCAGCATCGTGAATACATTTGGGAGTTCGACCTACCTGATCCTGTTCGCCATTGTTTTTGTCGAAACGGGTGCGGTCATCTTGCCGTTTCTTCCCGGTGATTCACTGTTGTTTGCCGCGGCGGCCCTAGCGGCTAATCCGGCGTATGGACTGCACATTTGGTTATTCGTACCCCTGTTTTTGGTCGCGGCGATTGGCGGCGACTCGCTTAACTTCTACTTGGGGCGCCGGGCTGGTGTGGCGCTGAATCGCCGGTCCTGGTTTGGCAAGTTGATCAATCAGGAACGGCTGGACCAGTCGGCACGGTTCTTTCGTAAGCACGGCCCCATTGCGATTTTTCTGGGCCGGTTTCTGCCCATTATTCGGACGTTTGTCCCGTTTGTCGCCGCCGGTTCGCAGTTTAGCTATCGGCGATTTTTGACGTACAACGTGAGCGCGGCCATCACGTGGGTGACTCTGTGTTGCGGGGGCGGCTACTTCTTCGGAAATATTGCCTTCGTGAAGGACCACTTCTCGGCGGTTGTGCTGGGGATTATCGTGGTTTCGCTATTACCCGCTGTGATTGGGTGGTTAAAGATGGCCTTACAGAAGAAGCGTGTGGACTAGCATTGGCTTGCTACGGTCATCGACCACGTTGGTACTAGTGGAAAAATCATTGAAAGCAATGTTGATTGACCAAGTTTAAGCAGCCAATTCTACGATGGAATCAAATGACTAAAGATTGAAAGTTCACGAACAAACGCCAGTTCCCAGCTGGCAAGGTTTATCGCCATTAAACTAGAGATTAACGCACCTGCGGCTGCCAGAGATTCCGGCGCTGTGGGGACCGCCTGCGGCCTGAGAAGCGGTCTTCCGGCTCGGTTTGAAGCCTGACAAAACCCGTCAGTCTCCAAACACGTCCCGCGCTGTAAGCTGTTGCACAGCTAACACCGCTGTCACGGCTACCTCCATCTCTAGCTGCCTCCGGTTACGATGGTTGTAAACTACTAAACGTGCGGTGACATCGCTGAAATGACCGCGTTTACTACATGTTAATTGGATACACCTCATGTAGCTGTGAGTGATTCAAGTTTGGTCTCAGCCGTTGACAAGAGTGTGCCAACAGGCGGTTAACTGGCGAGCATTAACGCTGATAGGCGGATAATCCCGCCTTTGGATTATTTGTCTATCAGTGTTAAGCGGAGCCAGTTGCCTGTTGGCGCACGTTTCGGCTATGTTGATGACAAGACGACAGCGGGCTGACGGCTCAAAGCGAGGGAAAAGACAGCACTTTGGCTTTTTCCGATTCTTCTCACCGCGATCCAGACCAAATTTGGCGAACGGCAAGGCGGCCAGCACGCGATTATCATATTATAATGATTGTTATCCTTGTCACACTAGGAATCCTAGCTGTTTTCTATCTTTCAACCTTTAGTCAAATGAAACAAAGCGATAGTGGAAAGACGGGTGCGTAGCGGCACCCGTTTTTTAGTCGTGCCAAACCGGTTGGCACGGCGGCCGAACAGCAATGAATTTAGTAAAATAGTGCGAAAAGTCACTGTGTTTTACTAAAATAAGTCTATACTTTACAAAAAAACTGCGTTATAATCCATTTGTAAGCGGTTTTATTAAAGGTAATTTCGAAAGATTTACTGTTGTTCTCGGTCGCAACCAAGCCGAGAACAAAAAATTACGTCAAAAAGAAAGCCCTTACAAAATCCATACATACTTAGGAGTGAGAAGTAATGTCGAAAAAGGATCAGACGGATAAAGACGCCGTCCAGGCTGGTGTCGGGGTCGTTACCAACGCCAAAGTTAAGGACGAGGAACAACCGAAACTGCCTTGGATGGTTTCTTCCGCCATGTTTTTAGCGCCATTATGCTGGTACGGTCCCATTGGGTCTACCCGAAGTGTTTTAATTCCGCAATTATTCGCCCAACTCGATCCCGTACATAAGGTTTGGGCCGTTGGGATTTTAGCCACAGTCGCTTCCATTACCGGGGCCGTTGCCAACCTGTTATTCGGGGCATTTTCTGATGTGACTCGGACGCGGTTTGGGAAACGGAAGCCGTACATTGTGATTGGGACCATTGCCGTTGCCCTTTCATTGATTGTGATTGCCAACGTCAAATCCGTTGTCGCCATCATCTTTATTTGGATTATCGCGGCCGCGGCCGAAAACGCGATTGCGGCGGCGATATATCCGCAAATATCGGACCGGGTTGCCCCGAAATGGCGGGGAACGGTTTCAACCTTCTATGGCGTTGGGTTTACCATTGCCCAACAAGGATTCGCGCTGTTAGCTGCGCAATTCTTGGGTAACGTTAAGATGGGGATTTACTTCATGGCCGGCAGTACCGTGGTCTTGGCCATCATTCATTTGCTCCTGATTAAAGAAAAGGGGAATTTGGACGAGCCTAAAGTGGCCTTGAATAAGGACACCTTAAAGAAGTACTTCTTCTTCCCAACCCACGATGCACGGGACTTTTACCTGGCACTGACCGGTAAGTTCTTCATGGTGGTTGGCTCAACGATTGTCACGACCTTCTTGCTCTTCCTGTTCACCGATTACATCGGTCAGGGAACCAGTGAAGCCGGAAAATCCATTTCAATTTTCTCTTCCATTATGTTAATCATTGGGGTCATCTTTGCCCTGATTGGGGGACCATTAGCCGATAAGCTGAACCGGGTTAAGGCGCCTGTTGTGATTGCGACCTTTGCCTTAGGGTTTGCGGCCTTGTTCCCACTGTTCGTGCAGAAGCCATGGGCAATGTTCGTTTACGCCGTCATCGCTGCCTTCGGTAATGGGTTGTACAACTCCGTCGATGGGGCGTTGAACATGGACGTTTTGCCATCATCCGATACGGCTGGTAAGGACTTGGGGCTCATTAACTTGGCCAACACGCTGGGCCAGATGTTGGGGGCCATGGTGGCTTCCGCCATCGTTGCGGCTTTCGGTTATGGCGCCATCTTCATCTTCGCCATCGTCATGGAATTAATCGGTGGGATCGCCATCGCCATGATTAAGCGTGTACGGTAGATTTTGTGTCACGTGTCATGATGAAAAGACTCTATGTCAGTCACGGCGTAGAGCCTTTTTAACAAGGGATGTAAAGGAGGACTTTACGTGAAACGGCAATTATTTAACGAACAGATCAAGGCTAATCCGCTCAGAAGTAAGGCGGATGTCAAGGCGGCGCTACTCGATATTTTAAGCCCAGCCATGGACGTCTTGAGTCAACAGAAACAAAAGGGTCGGTTCCGCATGAGCGACAGTGGGGCAGTTTATCTCCAAGATAAGACGGAAATCGAAGGCTTCATGCGCCTGCTCTGGGGACTGGGACCCTTCTTCGGCAATGCCGAAAATGTTAAGGGCTATCCAGAATGGTTTGAGTTGGTCACCCAGGGAATCTTGGCAGGGGTCGATCCACAGTCCGACAGCTACTGGGGCGGTGACCTCGGCGATTACGATCAACTTTTCGTTGAAATGGGCGCGCTGACGGCCTTTCTCTACGAGACCAAGCCTAACTTCTGGGACAGCTTGTCGACGACCCAGCAAAAACAGATCATTGACTGGATGAATCAGGTCAATGGCAAGGTCGTACCCAAGACCAACTGGCTCTTCTTCAGGGCGATGGTTAACAAGTTTATCACCGACACCGGGTATGCCGATCATGCCCAGCTGGTGGCCGATGACTACGCGATCACCAACACCCACTACCTCGATCACGGCTGGTCCTACGACGGGTATCAGAATCAGATTGATAATTACATCCCGTTTGCCTACCAGTTCTTCACCTTATTAACGGTTGGCCTGACCGATTGGCAGGGCGACGAGGCGACCTTACTGCGGGAACGCGCTAAGGCCTTTGTCCCCAGCTATGCCAACTGGTTTGCGGCCGACGGGGCGGCCTTACCCTATGGTCGGAGCCTGGACTATCGGTTTGCCCAGGCGGCCTTCTGGGCGGTGGCGGCCTACGCCCACATCGACTTGCCGGATGGTTATGAATTAGGGGACATCAAGCACCTGCTCCTCAACAACTTACGCTGGTGGTTCCAGCAGAACATTTTCACCACGGACGGCTTGATTCCGATCGGCTACGCTTATCCCAACATGGTCTTTGCGGAGGGCTACAATGGTCCGGCCTCGGCTTATTGGGCCTTGAAGACCTTTATCTTTTACGCGCTGCCCGATGACGATCCGTTCTGGACCACGCCGGAGAGTGAGGACTTTAAGTTTGTGCCTTTGAAGAAACAGCCGGAGCCGCGTATGTTGGTGGCCCACAGCAAGACGGGGCAAGAGGTTCAGTCGTTTACGGCGGGACAACACTCGCACGAACACGCGGCCGGTGCGGCGAAATACGAAAAATACGTCTATTCGTCTTCCTTTGGCTTCAGTACGCCTAAGGGGTCGGTCCTGTTGAAGCAGGGGGCCTTTGACAACACGCTGGCGGTCTCCGAATCGGATAACTTCTGGCGGACGGCCTTCAAGTACGCCGATTACCAGATTCACGATGATTACGTTTATTCCGACTGGCAACCGTGGGCCGACGTGGAGATTAAAAACTACGTGATTCCCGCGATGCCTTGGCACGTGCGCGTCCACCAGATTGAGACCAACCGGACCCTGCACATCGCCGAGGGCAGCTTCGCCGGTCCCGACAGTGGCGATCCGCAAGAACACGAAGTTGACGTGCAGACGAAGAATGCCGTCTTCTATCGGACGCGCGTGGGGATTACCGGCTTGGTGGGCTTGTCGGATGATTTGAAAGTCGAGCTGTCCGTCCCGGAACCCAACACCAATATTTACTTCCCGAAGACCAAGATTCCCTTACAGACCGGGATCTTAAAGCCCGGCAAACATACGCTGGTCTCCTTATACTTGGGTGATCGCGAATTGGAAAGCCTAGACGCCGCCGGCCAAATTGTCGTTCCAACGGTAGCCCTGGTGGGGAATCGCGTGGAAATTACCCTGAACGGTCAGACGACCAAGGTCACGCTAGACGAATTTTAAAGAAAAGTTTGGAGGAATCAGACGCTATGGAGAAAGAGTTACTGTACCCAATTACGAATAAATGCCGGTTTGATCAGAAACTGGATGGTCTTTGGAATTTTGAATTTGACCGCGATAGTCAGGGCGTTGCCCAAGACTGGCCAATCCAGTTGCCCGATCCGATTAAAATGCCGGTTCCCGCTAGTTTCAACGACTTCTTCACGGACAAGGATGCCCGTGAATTCACCGGAGACTTCTGGTATGCCAAGCAAGTCTTTGTGCCCGGCTATCTGCGGGGCCAACTGATTGGCTTACGCTTTGGCGCGGCGACGCACCGAGCCACCATTTACGTCAATGGTCAGGAGATTCGCCAGCATGAGGGCGGCTTCCTGCCGTTCTTGGCCGATATTACCAGTGCGGTGAAGTTCGATGAGGTCAATACCGTTGCGGTCAAGATGAACAACGAACTGCATCGCGATGCGCTCCCAGCTGGCGACACGGCGGTCCTGAAGAACGGCAAGAAGATGGCTAAACCCTTCTTTGACTTTTACAATTACTCCGGGTTGAACCGCAGTGTCCACCTGATTGCCACGCCACAGAACCATATCGTTGACTACACGGCGGTCACCACGTTAAAGGATGACGTGGCCACGGTCCACTACACCGTGGCAACCAGCCAATCTGCCGCCAGCGTCAGTGTCACGTTGCGGGATGAAACGGGCCAGGTTGTGGCGACCGGCAATGGCCGTGCGGGCGACCTAGTCGTTCAGCAACCGTTGTTGTGGAAAGTGCGTGATGCCCACCTGTATACCTTAACGATTCAACTGACCGCGAACGACCAGCTGATCGATGAGTATAGCGATGAAATTGGTCTGCGGACGATTGCCATCTCCGGCCATCAAATCTTGGTCAACGGCGAACCCGTTTACCTGAAAGGGTTTGGACGGCACGAAGATAGCATTTATGCCGGTCGGGCCTTCGACCTGAACGTTGAGAAACGGGACTTTGAGTTGATGAAGTGGATGGGCGCCAATTCCTTTAGAACGTCCCATTATCCCTACGATGAAGAGGTTTATCGTTTCGCCGACCGCGAAGGCTTCCTGATCATCGATGAGGTGCCGGCCGTGGGCTTTAAGATGGCCGCCGCTAGCTTCCTGGGCGGCCTGGATCAGTCGTTCTTTGATGGCGATTGGACGACGGAGCTCTACAAGAAGCATCTCGACCAGATTACGGATATGATTCATCGTGACAAGAACCATCCGAGCGTGTTGGCCTGGAGCTTATTAAACGAACCGGATACGTCCAGCAAGTCTGCCGTCCCGTACTTTGAACAGCTCTTTGCGGACACCAAGGCCTTGGACCCCGAGCAACGGCCACGGACCTTTACGCTCAACGAAGATGACACTTTCGATACGTCCTACTGCAAGCAATTCCCAGACTTCTACCTGTTGAACCGTTACCCCGGCTGGTATCACAAGTGGGGCTACGAGATTTCCGATGGCGAGGCCGGCCTGCGCGAAGAACTCGACAAATGGGCGGCTTCGGACATCGACAAGCCGGTGGTCTTCTCCGAGTATGGGGCCGACACGCAGCCGGGCTTACACAAGTTGCCTTCCGTGATGTGGAGTGAGGAATACCAGATCGAACTGCTTCAGATGTTCAACCGGGTCTTCGACTCCTACGACTTCATTCGCGGCGAACAGCCTTGGAACTTAGCCGATTTCCAAACGGTTGAGGGCAACATGCGGGTCAACGGCAACAAGAAGGGCCTGTTTACCCGCGACCGCCAACCCAAAGCGGCCGCCTTCTACTTGCGCAAACGCTGGCTGGGAATCGACCCGAACTTTAAGAATTAGGACTTTAGATCATGATTCGCTGACCAGTAACCTTAACGTTAATGCCCACCTGCGTCAGCCAGAGATTCCGGCGCTGTGGGGACCGCCTGCGGCCTGAGAAGCGGTCCTCCGGCTCGGTTTGAAGCCTGACCAAGATCGCCAGTCTTCAAACACGTCCCGCGCTGTAAGCTGAAAATCAGCTAACACCGCTGTCACGGCTGCCTACATCTCTGGCTGCCTCCGGTTACGGTGATTAAAATTCATTAGATGTGCGGGAACATCCCCAAAATGGTAGTGTTCATCCATGTTAATCGGTCGTATCTCGCGTAGCCGTGAGTGAGTCAAATTTGGTCTCAGCCGTGGGAGTTTCCAAGTGGTTTTGCTTGGAAACTGGCGACTTTGAGACGTGGTTTTTCGGCTCAAAGCGAGGAAAAAGACAGTCCTTTGGCTTTTTCCGTCCTGCCCACCGCGTTCCAGACCAAATTTGGCGAACGGTAAGGCGGCCAGTATTTGCTGTTCTTGAGTCGGTGAGGCTTCTAATTAATTTTCGGCTTGAGCCTGTGGGCGGATCAAGTGAACAGTTAAAACCGCAGTAAAGCCAGGCCCGATAAGTCCTGGTTTTACTGCGGTTTTTAGTTGACGATTGGTTAAAGGCCCTACAGACTGCTGTCGCGCTGGATGATGCGGGTGCTAATCACCACGGATTCGGGAATCTTGTTGGGTTCCTTGATTTGTTCCTGTAGGAGATCGAAGGCCCGTTCGCCCATGATTTCCGTGTAAACGTGGACCGTGGTCAGCGCCGGATAGGCGTATTTGGCGATGGCGACGTCGTTGAAGCTGATGATGTTGACGCGGTCAGGAACCTGAATGTCGTGTTGCTTCAGCGCTTTGAGGGCCCCGATAGCCATGGAGTCACTCCCGATAATGAAGGCGTGGGGCAGGTCGTCTCGTAGCTCGGTAATGGCCCGTTCCATCAGGAGGTAGCCGGAGTCGGGCCCATAACTGCCGGTAAAGAGGTAGTCGGGATTAAACAAGCCTTCGCGGCGCATGCGGGTCCGGTAGGTGGTGGCGCGGGGATCGTACACGGCGTTGTGTTCGGTCAACGTTTCTTCCTGACCGGCAATCAACCCGATATCCTTGATGCCTTCGTCCAGGTAGTGGTTAATGATCCAGTTAATGGGGGTTAAGAAGTCACTCTGTACGCTGTCGAAACCGTAGAGCAGATAGTTCTCGCCAATGAAAACAAGTGGTTTGTGGTAGTCGGCGAGATGGTGGATTTCCGATTCATCGTATTTTCCCACGGCGATGATCCCGGCGTAGTCCGTCAGGTCGATGTGGTCGATATTGTTAAACGAGATGGTGTCCACGGACACGCCGCCACTTAGCGCGCGCGTCTCGATGCCGTATTGGATCTGATAGTAGTAGAGATCGTTGAGCTCTTCTTTATCGGAGTGCCATTGAATCACGGCGATCTTGGCGCCGGACTGCTTGGCCTTCTTAGGTTTCTTCTTGTACTGTAACTTCTCGGCGACCTCTAGGACCTTGCGACGGGTTTCTTCGCTGACGGCCAGGGTGGTATCGTAATTTAGAATTCGTGAAACGGTTGAGGCCGATACGCCGGCGCTTTTGGCCACGTCCTTGATGGTTGTCATCGGACAATCCTCCCTTAATTAGATTTATTTATAGGCTATGTATTCCATTCCATATAATTATTATAGCCGTAAAGTTCAGAAAAAATAGTGCCTGAGATTGAAGTTTTTGACTTTCTTCACTTTTAAAATTGCGATTGGAGCGTGACAAAACTTATGAATACGACACAAGTAAAAATCAATGGGGATCTTTTGGATACCACGGCCCAGGACGCCAATACATTCAAGGGGTTTGGATATCTGAGTTGTAATAATTCCTCGCGATTGTTGCTGGACTATAAAGCGGAACAGCCGGCGAGTTATCACCAGATCCTACAAATCCTATTCGGTGGGCAGCATCCGCTGATGACCATGGTTAAACTGGAGTTGGGGGACGATGCCAACACCTCGTCCGGCACGGAACCGGCAACGAAACGTGCCGCCGATGAGCCCGCTAACGTCTTACGGGGCGCGGGTTACCAGCTGATTGCGGATGCCAAGCGACTGAATCCGCAGTTGAAGACCAGTCTTTTACGGTGGGGCGAACCCGGGTACCTGCGGCCGTTGTGGCAAGCCGTGAAGAGTGACGATCCCGATCATCTCGTCAGTACCGACGCCTATGAACCGATGTATCAACTCTACAAGCAGACCATTGTCGCCGCCTATCAGCAGTTCGGGTACCTCTTTGACTACGTTGATCCGGACCGTAACGAGACCAAACACCCGATGTACCGGTGGATTAAATGGTTCGCCGACCGGTTGCGAACGGATACGGATTTTCCCACCGGCTTTCCGGTGGCGCAGTACCAGCGCATTAAGATCATTGCGGCCGATCAGAACTATGAAACGGACTTTGGCGATGCCATGCTCAACGATCCCGACCTGCTCCAACGGGTGGCGGCGGTCGGCTATCACTACAATACCGATGATGGCCCCCATAATCAATACAAACGACTAGCCGATAATCAAAAACGCGAGGTCTGGTACAGCGAGGGCATTGCGCCGATGACCTTTGGCAAATACCGCGTGCGGGCCAGTTCCGACGACGGGATCGGTGGGCAGCAGAGTGGTTTGGACGTGGCCAATCGCCTGATTAAGAGCTACGTCAAGTCGCGGCGAACGTTTTATATCTTTCAGCCGGCGGTCGCGGCGTATTACCCGGGCGTAAACTATAGCCATAAGGAATTGATCACGGCCAATCACCCCTGGTCCGGTTACTTCGAGGTCGATAACGTGGGCCTGCAGGTGATGAAACACTTCACGGACTTCGCCCAAGCCGGTTGGCAGGAAACCAATCCGTGGCGGTATCTGCCTAGCGCCTGTGACAGCCAGGTCGGCGGCACGGAGAACCTGACGACCCAGACGGCGGCCCCGAGCTACCTCACGCTGGTGGCGCCGGACAAGCAGGATTTCTCTACGATCTTTGTGAACGATAGCGCCGAACCGCGTACCTATACCCTGCAACTTCACCATTTACCAGCGGTCGGCAAGCCCGTCACGGTGTGGGAAAGTCGCGGACCGGAAGCCGGACAGGCCTATGATAGTGGGTTGAAACGCCAGCGCGAGACGATCACGGCTAAGGCGGGGCAACTCACCGTTCACGTGCGGTCACATTCTATTGTGACGGCGACGACTTTGGACTTGGGGGCCGATCCGGCCGTGACCTATACCCGGCAGGTGGCACCCGTTGACAATGACTTGCTGGACGTGGCCGACAGTCAGGCCATCTTCTACCAAGACGACTTTGGTTATGCGACGGACTATCAGGCCAAACGAGGCGGCACGCCGCGGTATACCACGGATCAGGGTGGCGCCTTTGAGGTTGAGGTTCGTGATGGTCAGGGGGTCTTGCGCCAACAGATCACCGAAACCGAACGGGCCTTAGACTGGGAGTATTCCTACGCGCCGAACTTTACGCTGGGAGATGACCGTTGGCGAAACTATACCGTCCAGCTGTCGGTGAAATTTGACCAGCAAACGCAACAGAACTCGCCTAGTGGCAACTATCTGGGGATTGGGTTGTACCAGGTCACGGACGTCAAGGGCCGCTTGGAAAGTGCGCCGTACGTCTTCAAATTGATGACGGATGGCGGTTGCCAACTCCTCAAGGACGATCGAGTCGTGGCCTTGCAGCACGTGGACAATTTAGACTTGGCCCGTCTGCATCAAGTCCGCTTCGGCATACAGGGAAATCGGCTCACGGCCAGCGTTGATGGAAACCGGGTGTTCTCATATGTAGATACGGATAATCCGCATTACAGTGGCCGAATCAAGGTGGGAACGGGATACTACCATACGGAAATTACCCAGATTGTCGTGGCGAAAAACGACTTGGCTGACGGTGTGCAGTACCAGCGGATCGATGACCTCGACGAACGGGTCACATACCAAGGCGAATGGCAACACGACTGTGGTTTGGGCAATACGATTTGGAATCGGACGCTTTCGACCGGAAAAGCCTCGGATCAGACCCAACTGGCCTTTGACTTTACGGGAACCGGATTCGCACTATATGGCCAACAGCCAGCGACAAGTCGCCTGTGTGTGAAGGTGGATGGTCACCTGTTGGCGGCGAACTTTCAGCCTCAGCGCGCGGCCGACAAGTCGGAGAACGCCGTCTTCTTAGGCCTCTCCGCGGTTAAGCATCACGTGACCGTGGCCGTGACGGCGGGAACGTATGCGCTGGATGCGCTGGGATTTTATCGGTAACGGAACCGATTGCCTGAGACCGGGTGCTTGTTAGTCAACATGGATTAGGTGGTTGATGGAACACCCTAAGTGATGAAATTTTGAGGGAAGCGTGCTACACTCAAAATAACTAATGACCGAAAGGGTGAGAGCCATGCCACAGGCAGATGTATTGTTAGTGATTGATGTTCAGACTGGGTTGAATCAAGCGGCGGGGTACGCCGAACTGGTTGATCGAATCAACGAGCGCCTGGATATTTATCATGATGAAGAACGACCGGTAATTTTTATGCAGCATACCGATGACGAGTTGCCGTATGGCAGTGATGCTTGGCGGTTGGATGCCCGGCTGAACCGGCAAGCGGACGACACGGTTTTTCTGAAATACCATTCGGATTCTTTCTACGAAACGGGGTTGGCTGATCGACTACACCACATTGATGCGGAGAGCGTTGAAATCTGTGGGTTGCAAACGGAATACTGTGTGGACACGGCCTTTCGGGTCGGTCATGACCGCGGGTTCGATATGATTACGATTGCGGGGATGAGTACGACCTTCGATACGCCAGAACTGCCGGCCGCGGTCATTCGTCGGCATCATGAGGGCATTTGGAATGGTAGCTTTGCGACCGTTTATCAAGCCGTCGAATAACTTCCAATTAAAATTAATTGGCGTATAATTGAGTTATGCACAATTGAATGAACCGTATTTTTTGAGGGGGGAAGCTGGCACAGCTCTCCTCTTTTTTAGAAAGGAAGTTTTCAAATGACGGCAATTTACGATTTTTCAGAGACTGAAATGAGCGGTCAGACCATTGACTTTAACGACTATCGTGGCAAGGTGCTTTTGATCGTCAACACGGCCAGCAAGTGTGGGTTAGCGCCCCAGCTCGAAGGGATTGAAGCCCTGTACAAGAAGTATCATGATCAGGGTCTTGACGTCCTGGGCTTGCCCTCGAATCAATTTCACCAGGAACTCGATTCGGACGAGGCCACGAGCGACTTCTGCCAGCTGCACTATGGTGTGACGTTTCCTATGACCAAACAGGTGCGGGTCAACGGGGATGAAGAAGATCCGTTGTTTACCTACCTAAAGGCCACTGCCGGGCACGGCCGGATCAAGTGGAATTTCACCAAATTCTTGCTTGGCCGCGATGGCCAGTTGATTGACCGCTACGCCCCGATTACCAAGCCGGAAAGCTTTGAGGATGCGATTGTTCAGGCCCTAGGTGTGCCGGTTAAGTAAATGAGCTGAGGGTTGAGTTCCCAGACGACAAGCTTTAAATTGGTCGTCAATCCCACCTGCGGCAGCCAGAGATTCCGGCGCTGTGGGGACCGCCTGCGGCCTGAGAAGCGGTCCTCCGGCTCGGTTTGAAGCCTGACCAGAATCGTCAGTCTCCAAACACGTCCCGCGCTGTAAGCTGTTGCACAGCTAACACCGCTGTCACGGCTGCCTGCATCTCTGGCTACCTCCGGTTACGGTAGGCTGGAAGCCACTTTGGTACTGTCGACATGTCAACGTTCTTCTCCGTTGATTCGTCACACCCCATGTAGCCGTGAGTGAGTCAAATTTGGTCTCAGCCGTGGGAGTTTCCAAGTGGTTTTGCTTGGAAACTGGCGACTTTGAGACGCGATTTTTCGGCTCAAAGCGAGGAAAAAGACAGCACTTTGGCTTTTTCCGTCCTGCCCACCGCGTTCCAGACCAAATTTGGCGAACGGTAAGGCGGCCAGTATGACACAGAAATACAGATTAAAAAGGCGTTGACCACCGGAATTGCTTCGATGGTCAACGCCTTTTTGGATTTAAGTTTAAGCGGCAACTGTCGTCGTTAGCTTGCTCTTGTTAAGGAGTAACGAGCTAGCGACCACGGAGAAGGAGCTGAAGGCCATCCCCAAGCCCGCTAGTTCGGGACTCAACATCAGACCAATTCCAGCAAAGATCCCGGCGGCAACCGGAATCCCGAGGGTATTGTAGATGAAGGCCCAGAAGAGATTCAATTTGATTCGGCTGAACGTCTTCTGACTGAGCTCGAGTGCGCGAACGACATCGAGCAAGTCATTCTTGACCAGCACGATTCCGCCGGATTCAATGGCGATATCGGTACCGGAGCCCATGGCAATCCCCACATCGGCAGTGGTCAGGGCAGGCGCGTCATTGATGCCATCCCCAACGAAGGCGACAGGACCCGTCGCTTGGAGGCGTTCAACGGCCGCGGCCTTATCGGCTGGGAGCACGTCGGCAATGACCTCGTCGATCCCCACTTGATCGGCAATGGCTTGGGATACCCGTTGGTTGTCTCCGGTCAACATGACCGTCCGCAACCCACACTTCTTCAGGGCGGCGATGGCCGTAGCGGAACTTGGCTTGGGCGCATCCTGGATGGCAATGAGCCCGATGACCTGATCGTTTAAGCCCACGAGCACCACTGTTTTTGCGGCGGCCTGCAGTTGGGTCATCTGCGCTTGTAGGTTGGGGGTTAGCTGGTTATCGGTCAGTAGCTTGGTATTCCCGATAAATGCCCGCTGCCCCTCAAGCGTGGCTTGGACGCCCTTACCCTGTAGGGCTTGGAAATCCGCAACGACCTTAGGCGTCAGATTGTCGGTCTTGGCCGCAGCCAGAATCGCCGTTGCCAGGGGATGTTCAGAGGTTGCTTCCAGGCTCGCGGCGAGTTGGAGTACCTGCTTGCGATCGCCCACGACATCGGTGACTTGCGGCTGACCGGCAGTGATGGTGCCCGTCTTATCGAAGACCACCGTCTTGATACGGTTGGCCATCTCCAGGACCTCACCATTTTTGATGAGAATGCCCAGTTTGGCACTCCGACCGGTACCGACCATCAATGCGGTTGGCGTGGCGATTCCTAAGGCACAAGGGCAGGCGATGATGACCACGGAAACGGCAAAGAGCATGGCGTTGACCAGACTCGCACCGAGAAAGACGTACCAAACGGTAAAGGTCAGAATTGCCGCAATCAAAACGGCGGGAACGAAGATATCGGCCACCCGGTCCACCGTCTTTTGAATGGGGGCGTGACTGGTTTGGACCTTCTTGACCATTTCAACAATCTGCGCGAGTAGGGTATCATCGCCAACCTTGCCGGCCTTGAACAGGAAGGTTCCCGTGCCGTTAATGGTGGCGCCAATGACGGCATCGCCAGCCTGTTTGGTGACGGGCATGCTTTCCCCAGTCACCATGGATTCATCAATCGTTGAAGTTCCCTCGGTGATGGTGCCATCGACCGCAATCTTCTGTCCGGGTTTAACCCGAATGATGTCGCCGACCGCCACGTCATTTAAGGGAACGGAGATAAGTTGACCATTGCGCAGGACTTCGGCTTCCTTGGCCTGTAAGTTGACCAATTTTTCCACGGCACCAGAAGCGGCGTGCTTCATTTTTTCTTCAAAATATTGGCCGAGGAGAATAAAGGTCACCACGAAGGCCGCACTTTCAAAGAAGACGGCCTTGCCGGTTAACATCGCGTAGATGCTGTAAAGGTAAGCCGTCGCCGTTCCCACGGCCACCAGCGTATCCATGTCGGCGTGGTGGTGTCGGAACGCCGCCCAGGCGCTTTGAATGAAGGGCCGAGCGGAGAGCACCATGACGCCAGTGGTGAGGACAAACATGGTCCAGTTGCCACCTGGAAGCATGAGGCCAAAGGGTTTGGTTACCATTTCCACCAGCATGGGGAGCGACAGAATTAGCGAAATAATGAACCGATTCTTAATGGTCATGGTGCGACCACCACCTTGCCGTGAACCATGCCCATGCCACAACTGAAGGGTTGTTCGCCAGCAGCGCTTGTGTCAATGGTGAAAGTCTGCGGTGTGTTCAGGGGTAGATCAGTGACGAGGTTCCGGTCGGGGAATTGGACCTGATCCAGACAGCCGGTCGTGCTAATTCGATTGAATGTTACGGTGGCGGGAACGCCCTGCTTCAAGGTTACGGTGCTGGGAAAATAACCGCCGTCTACGGTGATGGTAACAGATTGTGTTGCGTTTGATTTTGTCATAAGATAACCTCCATTTGGGTTTAATTCTGAACGATTACTTAATGATGACCTTGCCGTGAAACATGTTCATCCCGCAAGCGTAGTCGTATTCGCCGGGCTTGCTGGTGTCAATGGTTATGGCGTGGTTCTCGTCCTTGGGCAAAAATTCGTTAATCCCGAAGTCCGGGAAGACGACTTGTTCCAGACAGGTCGAGGGGTCCTTTCGGTTAAAGGTAATCTGGGCCGGAACGCCGCGTTTTAACACCACGGTGCTGGGGGAATAGCCCCCGCTAACGGCGACGTCAACATCTTGTTTGTCGGTCGTGACCATGTCGGCCGAAACGGCGGTCGTGGTGTGTTTACCGAAGAACCACCAGGCAATGAAGGCAATGGCGGCCGCGGCAATCAGTAAGACGAATAGTTTATCCATGATTGAATCCACTCACTTTCTCTTTATGTTTACAAATGTAGTCGATGTAAATAGCTTAATCCCATCGTTTACATTTGTCAACGTAAAAATAGCCGCGGTCGTTATTTTTTTGTGAAACCGGTTTGGGATTGCATGGGGCAGTGGGGTCGTGATGACCATCTTCTAGATGTCCCAGATAACGCCAAAAAGCGCCGAGGACCGGAGTCTCAGACGCTTTTTGGGGAATGAATTTGATCCACACGAAGCAACGCGGTGTCGTCGATTGCCGTGGATGACGGTTGATGTTTCAGCGGTGATCCTGCCGATTTAGGCGGAATAACTAGCAAAGCTATAATGTTCGCCAGTTCAACGCCTGGTTGGCCCACGTTTACCGCTCAAACCTCTTGAACCAGGCCATCGAAGAACCGCTTAAGCGAGGTCTTGCCCCGCGTGCTGCGTTCGCCCTCCAGATAGAGCATTTCGCTACGGACGTTCTTGTATTCGTAGAGCGTGTTGGCGTACTCCACCACGATTTCATCACCCATGTCGTCTAGGCACAGGTGGGCGAGGTTGGTCAGTCCCGTCTTAATGGCGCGCCGCACGCGTTGAAAGACGATCTTTTTTTCGCGGTCATCGATGTGGTAGGCCACGTTGAAGTCGATTTCACGGAAGCTGAGCTGCTGGTCAAGCATGATCTGGGTGATGGCGAGAATATCGGCGGACCCGGCCTCGGATGTGATGCCGAGAAAACGCAGGATAGAAAGGATCTTGGCCTTCTGCGCCTGATGGGGGTCGATCGCGGGCTTGGCGACGGTCACACCGCCCACCAGGGACTGAATGTCGTTGAGTTTGGCCGCCATTTGGATGTTCTGGGCGACTTTCTCTACGACCGTTTTGACCTCAATCAGGTTGATGGGTTTGTCGATAAAAAATTCGATGCCGGCCTGGTAGGCCTCGGCCCGGAGATCGGCGTCCTTGACCTGAGAAATCATGATGAACCGTAGCGTCGGGTGCAGACGTTTTAGTTTGCCCACCAGCTCGATGCCGGACATGCCGGGCATGAGAAGGTCAACCAAGACGATGTCCACGTCCAGCAACATGATGTCGGCGATGGCCTTGGGGGCGGCCGGGGCCGTGCCCACCACGCTATTGGCGGGGTCTTGTTCCAGAATCCGCCGGAGCATCATGGGGATAGCTGGGTCGTCATCAACGATGTAAAAGTTCATTGGGAGGCCTCCTGAGTGAGTCGTTGTTTGTTGAGCGTGATGTCAAAGCTGGTGCCCTTGCCAGGCGTGGACGACACTTGAATATCGCCGTCAAACTGTTCCTGAACGATGATTTTGACGTGGGACAGGCCAATGCCGCGGTAAACGTTGCCCGTGACCTCATCGAATTTGGTGCTAAATCCCGGCTGAAAGATCATGGCCTGCGTGTCGGCGTCCATGCCACTACCGTTGTCGCTCACCGTGATCGTGATGTTGGGACCGGCATCGGCCACCGTCACCCGAATTTGGCCCTGGGATTGGTCCAATAGGGCATCGGCGCTGTTAAAAATTAAGTTAGAGAGAATCGACACGACATAGTAATGATTGGGGACCACGAGATCGACGTGGCTGTGGGTATCAATCACAACGCCGCGTTGGTCCTCCTTCAGAGCCTCGCGAATGTAACGCGTTGTGATTTTGAGGATATCGGCTAACTGCATGGGGGTGGTCTGATCGTTTCCGAAGTAACTGCCGAGGCCACAGATGACGTTTTGATAATCCTTCTTAATCTCGTGAACGTCTCGGGCAATGGTTAATGCCATCTCTTGTTCAGCGGGAGTAGCGTTGGCGTCTTGCAGGTGTTTGTTCAGGAGGTAGGCGTTCTTCATCACGTTTTCGATTTCCGTAATGTTCTTGCGCATGAAGTAGACCTCGCTCTTCACCACGGAAGCCACCCAGATGAAGTGATAGTACTGCTGCTCATGGTCCTCGTCGCGAATCAGGAGCGTGAAGTGGTGGTAAAGAAAGGCCAGGCCACAGCTAATCAGACTGCGCAGGAGGGCGGTGACGAAGAGCAGCTGGAACAAGCGATAGTGGTAGTCGGTGAAGCCGGTTAGAATGCTCACTTCCAGCAGGTTCGCCAGGTAGTCGCAGACGATGATGGTGAGTAGAAATGAACTGTTGTTGCGCTCTCCCTTGCGCCAGTAGAGGGCGTAGTAGAGCAGACCGTAACAGACGTAAAAGGCCATATCGGCGATCACGTAGCGGACGTTATCGGTCCGGCTGACGTCGTTGCCGATAAAGAGTAGAATCCCCCGGAAGATGGGCGAAGCGATGGCGATGGCCACCGTGATGTAGATGGGATTCAGATCCGCGTTGAAGTAGAGAAAAATCGGCAATAAAAGCACGGAGAGGGTCAGAATGAAGCCGGGGGTGTAGGCCGTAAAATTCACCTGAGAGGCTAAAGCGATACAGGTGGCCGCAATCAGGATGCGGCGGTAGCGTTCGTGACTGATGAAGCGGGTTTGTTTCAACATGAAATAACTCCTCACAAAATAAGTTGACGGACGTTGCGAAAATAGTGGCGATACCACGCCGAGGACGGACAAAAGGCGGTCAAAAATAATTTTTCAATTATTTTTAGCACGTTGTGAAGCTTCGTGAAGTTTTACGAAACCGATTACATATACTGTCATTGTAAATAACAAAGGAGGAATTAACAATGTACAATTTGCGGAATCGGAGTTTTCTCACGTTATTGGACTACACCCCTAAGGAAATGGGCTTCCTGTTACAACTGGCCGAAGATTTAAAGAAAGCCAAGTATGCCGGGACGGAACAGCAAAAGTTAAAGGGTAAAAACATCGCCTTGATTTTTGAAAAGAACTCGACAAGAACCCGTTGTGCATTCGAAGTGGGCGCCTACGATCAAGGGGCTCACGTGACCTACCTCGGCCCTTCCGGCACCCAGATGGGCAAGAAGGAATCGGCTAAGGATACGGCGCGGGTGTTGGGTGGCATGTTTGACGGCATCGAGTACCGGGGCTTCTCCCAACGGACGGTGGAAACGCTGGCGAAGTATTCCGGCGTGCCCGTTTGGAACGGCCTGACCGACGAAGATCATCCGACCCAAGTCTTAGCCGACTTCTTAACCGCGAAAGAAATTCTGAAGAAGCCATACGACCAGATCCACTTTACATACGTGGGCGATGGCCGGAACAACGTGGCGAACGCCTTGATGATTGGTGCGGCCATCATGGGGATGACCTACCACCTGGTTTGCCCAAAGGAACTGAACCCGACACCAGAATTGCTGGCGAAGGTCGATGCCATTGCGGAACAGACCGGAGCCACTATCTTCATTACGGACGATGTGGATGAAGGCGTCAAGGGTTCGGATGTCCTCTATACCGACGTTTGGGTTTCCATGGGTGAACCCGATGAAGTCTGGACGGAACGGATCAAGCTCCTCTCTCCATACCGGATCACGGCGGAAATGATGGCCAAGACGGGCAATCCCAACTGTATCTTTGAACACTGCCTGCCATCCTTCCACGATACGGAAACCAAGGTTGGTAAGGAAATCGAAGAGAAATTTGGCCTGACCGAAATGGAAGTGACCGATGAAGTCTTCGAGAGTCCCGCTTCGGTCGTCTTCCAGGAAGCCGAGAATCGGATGCACACGATTAAGGCGGTCATGGTTGCCACTTTAGGCGAATAACGGAGGGCGAGCAGATGGCAAAAATCGTTGTTGCCCTGGGCGGCAATGCCCTGGGCAAGTCACCGGAAGAACAGCTAGAACTGGTTAAACATACCGCGACATCCCTGATTGGCTTGGTTGAAGCGGGCCATAAGGTCGTCATCAGTCACGGTAATGGTCCGCAAGTCGGGGCGATTAATCTGGGGATGAACTACGCGGCCGAACACGGTCAGACGGCGGCCTTTCCCTTCCCGGAATGTGGGGCGATGAGTCAAGGCTACATTGGCTATCACCTGCAACAAAGCTTGCACAATGAACTTCAACGACGGAGCATTACGAAAGATGTCGCCTCGGTGGTAACCCAAGTTGAGGTGGACGAGAGCGATGCGGCTTTCCAACATCCCACCAAACCCGTGGGGGCGTTCTATAGCAAGGAAGACGCCGATCGGATCGTTGCCGAGAAGGGCTATACCTTCGTGGAGGATGCTGGCCGGGGCTATCGGCAGGTAGTACCGTCACCACAGCCCAAGTCCATCATCGAACTCAAGAGCATCAATGATCTGATTGAAAACGACAACCTCGTCATTGCCGGTGGCGGTGGCGGCGTGCCCGTGGTGAAGACCCCCGCCGGTTTGAAAGGGGTCCCGGCTGTCATCGACAAGGACCGTTCCAGTGCTCTGTTGGCAGCCAACATCGCCGCCGAACAATTGATTATCCTGACGGCTGTGGATGCGGTTTACATCAACTATGGCTCGCCGGATGAGGATGTTCTACGTGAATTGACGACCGCCGAAGCCAAACAGTATATCGACGAAGGCCAATTTGCACCGGGCAGCATGTTACCCAAGATTGAGGCTTGCCTGGACTTTGTGGCATCGGGTGCGAACCGCACGGCCTTGATTACCTCACTCGACCGGCTCGATGATGCCTTGGCCGGTAAGGTGGGAACCTTGATCAAATAAATTAAACCTACTGTGGTAGGCGTGGCGAGCACACTGACACTAGCTGACAGGATGACTATCCGAGTTTTGATACCAAATGAAACGTGTCCGTATCGGCTTGCCAGACACATAGAGCGTGGTCCAAAGGATTGGCGTAATACCCGTTCTTTTGGGCCACGCTTTGCCATGTCACCGCAAGTATTTACTTGGCGATGATCCGATCACCTGCGGCAGCCAGAGATTCTGGCGCTGTGGGGACCGCCTGCGGCCTGAGAAACGGTCCTCCGGCTCGGTTTGGAGCCTGACAAAGATCGTCAGTCTCCAAACACGTCCCGCGCTGTAAGCTGTTGTACAGCTAACACCGCTGTCACGGCTACGGCCATCGGTTCTGGCTGCCTCCGGTTACGAATGATGAAAATCACTAAAAGTGCGGTAGCATCGCTGAAATGGCAATGTTCATCTACGTTAATTGGTAACATCGGATGTAGCCGTGAGTGAGCCAAATTTGGTCTCAGCCGTGGGATTTTCCAAGTGGTTTCTCTTGGAAAATGGCGACTTTGAGACGTGGGTTTTCGGCTCAAAGCGAGGGAAAAGACAGGGCTTTGGCTTTTCCCGTCCTGCCCACCGCGTTCCAGACCAAATTTGGCGAACGGTAAGGCGAGCCAGTATAGTCTGTAGTGAAGGTTTATTGCCAATATATCTTGCATATTTTAGTTAGAATCATTGCGTAGGACAGAAGTCAACTAAGAGCAAAGGGGTGGAAACATGGATACACCAGCACAACAACCCAAGAAGAAGTTTAAGCTGCGGATGCCCGGAGCATTTGTGATCTTATTTATTTTAACGATTGTTGCCGTGATGGCGACGTGGTTGATTCCCGCCGGCTCCTATTCAAAACTAGCGTACGAACCGTCCAGTTCCGCGCTGGTCATCACCAAGCCTTCGGGGAAAACGGAGAAGGTTGCGGCGACGCAAGAACAACTGGATAAACTCGGCGTGAAGATTCAGATCGGCGAATTTACCTCCGGCGGCATCACGCAGGCCGTATCGATTCCCAATACTTATCAACGATTGAAGCAACATCCGGCCGGTCTGGGCGCCATCACCAGCAGTATGGTGCGGGGAACCATTGAGGCCGTCGATATTATGGTCTTCATCTTCGTCTTAGGGGGCCTCATCGGCGTGGTGAAAGCCAGTGGGGCGTTTGAAGCCGGCCTGCTGGCGTTGACCAAGAAGACGAAGGGCCATGAGTTTATGCTTATCTTCATGGTCGCGGTCCTCATGATTTTAGGGGGAACACTGTGTGGAATTGAAGAGGAGGCCGTGGCCTTTTACCCGATTCTGGTGCCCATCTTCATCGCGATGGGTTACGACTCCATCGTCTGTGTGGGGGCCATCTTCCTGGCGAGTTCGGTCGGGACCTCGTTCTCCACGATTAACCCGTTCTCCGTGGTGATCGCGTCCAACGCGGCCGGTATCAACTTTACCGAGGGGATTGTGTGGCGGATCGTTGGGCTGATTGTGGCCTCGATCTTCGTCATCTGGTACCTCCACTGGTACAGTAAGAAGGTCAAGGCGACCCCCGCCTTCTCTTACACCTACGAGGACCGCTCCTCCTTTAACAAGATGTGGTCGGTGGCCTCTGGCGATAGCGAAGAGGGCAGTGAGTTTACCTTCCGGAAGAAACTTATCCTGATTCTGTTCGTGGTCACCTTCCCGATCATGGTGTGGGGCGTCATGTCCCAGGGCTGGTGGTTCCCAACCATGGCCTCGTCCTTCCTGGCCTTCGCCATTATTATCATGTTCCTGACGGCGACTGGGAAATACGGTATCGGTGAAAAGGGCGTCGTGGATGCCTTTACCAATGGTTCTGCGAGTCTGGTCGGCGTTTCCTTGATCATTGGGTTGGCCAGAGGGATTAACCTGGTCATGAATGAAGGGTTAATCTCCGACACCATTCTTCAATATTCCTCGACGCTGGTGGCCCACGTGAGCGGATCGGTCTTCATCCTGATTCTGATGCTGATCTTCTTCGTTCTCGGGTTCATCGTGCCATCCTCCTCCGGTCTGGCGGTGTTGGCGATGCCAATCTTTGCGCCATTGGCGGATACGGTGGATATTCCCCGTTTCGCCGTGGTTACGGCCTACCAATTCGGTCAGTACGCGATGCTCTTCCTGGCCCCAACCGGCCTGGTCATGGCAACCCTGCAGATGCTGGACATGAAGTATTCTCACTGGTTCAAGTTCGTTTGGCCGGTCGTGGTCTTCGTGCTGGTCTTTGGTGGCGCCATTCTGGTGGCCGAGGTCTTGGTCAGCTGAGCGGCGATTAGCTAATCTTAAGTCTCCTTGTAAAATGGTCCGTTCCCGATACTTTATCGGGAGCGGGCCGTTTTGTTTCGTGAAAGCCCAACCGGCCGATCCCCAAAGCCCAATTCGGCAACGATTGTTTAGCACGTGCTATACTTATCATATGTAAGCAAGTAAACGATGCGTGCGAGGAGGCAGAACATGTCACTGACGACTGCGAAAGATTATTTAGTATTGACGGAAAGAATTAACGACAAACCGGTGCTGCGGACGCGATTCACCACACAGGCCTACCTGGTCTTGGCCACCCTTTTAGACCTGGTTGACCAGCAGATTCTGGCGGTGGACGACGGTCAGGTCCGGATTGCCGATGCGGCTAAATTTGCCGCGTTACCCCAATACCTCAATGAGTTGAAGATTCGGCTACAGACCGACTTGCGACAGGATACACGGCTCAAGACGATTTTAAAGATTGTGACCAGTTGGAACATTGTCAACGACATTTATGATGGGATCGGAGCCGAGCTGGAAGCGGACGAATTGGTTGAACGGGTGGTCTTTCAGAACAATCTGAAGCCCCACGTCATCTATGAGCCTAAAGATACGAGTCGCCAGCAAGTACGAACCGCGCTGGTCCAGCAGATCACAGCGGGACAACTCACACCGGCTAATCGCAATCTCTGGCTGATTTTGCGCCAGCAAGATGCGTTGAAATATTTGTTTTCTGACCACCAGTTGCCGGAATTGACAACGGCTTTCGAGCAGCAGGCGAGCCAATCCGCAGCGGCTGCGACGGCCCAAAAGCTGGTCGAGACGGCGGGTGAAATTATCCAGATGAAGAAGTTTGAAATGGATAGCTGGCTGAGCTAGCGGTCGACCGTTGACTTATTCGTTGAGCTTGGATTTAATGATTATGAACAACATGAAAAAGCCATTCCGGGTGCTACTGGAATGGCTTTTGTGATGCTTGCTGAAGGTTGTGATGTATTATGGACGATAAGTCTGACTAGAAAAACAGATAATAGGCGCCACTTAGCCCAATGAAGACGTAGATGTATCGCTTCACTGTTGCGATGTTCAAGTGATTAAGGAGCCGCGCCGCAATCGCCGTCCCCAGGATTGCGCCAACCATACCGACCAAGATGTCGGGAATCACGGCGGTGGTGAGAATGCCGTTGGCGACCCGTAGCGTGGTGATGTAGACAATATCGATGAGGAAGAACGTTTGGATATTGGCGATGTAGTCACCCGTGGACTTGGCGAGCGATAGGAAGTAGAGCGCCATGAGCGGGCCCCCGATACCGAATAAGCCGTTGAAGAAGCCCGAGATAATCATGAAGATACCGGCGACGAACCACGGATAGGGTTGGGTGCCGGCTTTTTTGTTGAATGAAAAGTACAGCGAGAGGGCGATGAGCAAGCCGCCCAGCAGCATTCGCAACAGGTGGACGTCGAGCGTCCGAACTAAGTGAACGGACCAAGCGGCCACGCTGGCATAGACCAGAAAGGGGATGATGATCCGCTTGAGATGGATGTCGTGGCGGTAGCGCAGGACCAGCGTCAACACGCTGGCAGCCATGATCAGTGAAGCCACACCAGCACTTTCCGCAATCGGCAGAATGCTGGGCAGAAAGATCATCATCATGATGGCCGCGCCAAACCCGGTCAGTCCCTGAACCAGGCCGGCCAGGAAGCCAAATAGAATAATTAAAAACCAGGTCACAGGACCCACTCCTTTTGAATAGACTTGCATCCAGTGTGGCGGATTATCAGTGAGATGTCAACGGCGCCAACGACTTTCGTTAAATTAAGGCGACACCCTTGTCAAAGCGTCCATGAGATGTTATAGTGTAATAGTAAAATATAACACTAGGGAGGCGGGCAACGTGAACTTTGACGATAAGATCCCAATTTACTATCAAATCGAGAATTATATCTATCATGAGATTATCACGGGGGCGTTGAAACCCGGGGAAAAGTTACCGTCCGTGCGGCAATTGGCCGTCGATGTCACGGCTAACGTGAACACCGTTCAGCGGGCGCTCAGCGAGATGATTACGGCAGAGATTATTGAATCCAAACGCGGTAGGGGGAATTTTGTCACCATGGAGACAGCTAAGATCGATCAACTTAAAGTCAAATTAGTCACGGCACAATTGGAACGGGTCTACGATCAACTCCACGCGCTGAACCTGAGTGATGACGAGATCGTCACGAGTCTCCAGCAGTATATCCAACAGAGGGGGCAAGCCAAATGACAGACAGTTTAACCATGCAAGGCGTGATCTACAAGCGGGGCATGAAAACCATTTTACATGATGTTGACCTGACACTAACCCCCGGCAAGATTGTGGGACTGTTGGGTGAAAACGGCGCGGGGAAGACCACCCTGATGCGGCTGATTACCGGTAGTGCTAAGGGGAAGGGCACCACGATGGTCAATGGCGCGGCTAGCGAAGCGGAACGGAAACAGTACGTCAGCTTTTCCGAACAACTGCGAGGATTTTCTGGCAACGTCAAGTTAAGCCGAATCTTAGACTTTTACGAAACAGTCTACAGCGACTTTGAAGCCGACCGTTTTACCGAACTCGCCGACTTTCTCCAGATCGATACCAGCCTGAAGTTAGCGGCACTGTCCAAGGGGATGAAGGAAAAATTAGTCATCGCCTTGACCCTGGCTCGTCGTACCAGTCTGTATCTGTTGGACGAACCCTTCAGTGGGATTGACAGCATGAGCCGTAAGAAGATTATCAACAGTATTATTCAGTGGAAGCCGGAGAATGCGACGATGGTGATCAGTGACCACTACGTTTCCGAGATCGCGCCGATCCTAGATGAGATTGTGGTCGTTAAGGACCAGACCATTTACACGCATCGCAAGGCCGATGAAGTGCGTGAGAAGTTTAACATCGGCATTGAGGCCTACTACGAGAGCTTGTATGAGAGGGGCAACGACTATGACTAATTTTGGAAAATTGTTTAAAGTGTTCAACCGGAGTAAATTTTCGACGGTCAACCAGTTGATGGTGATCGAATTGGCCGTCATTGCCATCAGTCTGATCTGGGCCTTGGTTACCGGAAATATGTCGCAGATGAGTGTGCTGGGGACCGTCAGTGGTTGGGCGGGACTCGCGTATATTGTGGGGTTCGTCCTGATTGCCCGCCGTGCCGAGAACGCCTTTACGCATGACACGTATCGGCTGATTCCGGCCAAGGATACGACCTTTTACCTGGCCAACTTAGCCTCGTCACTGGTCATGTTCCTCTATCTGATTGCCCTGCAGGTTGTCTTACATCTGATTGGAATTGGCATTGCTTGGTCACAGATTAGCCCAGGATTAGATGGGATAATGCGTCTGAGGAATATCAGTAGCGGGGAGCTGGCTAAGGGCATCACGCTGGTCGTCCTCGTGGTCCTAGCGCTCTTCATTCTGGCACTGACGACGGTCACGCTGATTCATTTGACCGTGAGCGCCACGAACAACTTCCTACCAGCGGCTGGCAAGCGCGTGGTCGATGCCGTTCTCTACATCGTGGTCATCATTCTAGTGGTTCGTCTCGTGGCCTTCTTCTTTGGTCAAGTGAACCAGCTGATGACGACGCTAAACATTCAGGGGACGACGAATATGGTCTTGCCAATTCTGGGAATGTTGGTGTTAGCCGCATTAGAGTCGGTGCTCAACATCTTCTTGATGAAGCGTTGGGTGGAAACGGTCGCCAACTAACCGTTATAATTTAGGCAATCAAAAAGGTCGGGAAATTTTCCCGGCCTTTTTTGCTGAAAATTGTAAGGCATCTACAGGCAATAATCGTTACTATGGATAACTACCAAAAATAGATGTTGATGCTACGATAGACCAGACTGGCCACCTTACCGTTCGCCAAATTTGGTCTGGAACGCTGTGGGGAGGATCGGGAAAAGCCAAAGTGCTGTCTTTTCCCTCGCTTTGAGCCGTCAGCCCGCGTCTCAAAGTCGCCATTTTCCAAGCAGAACACTTGGAAAATCCCACGGCTGAGACCAAATTCAGCTCACTCACGGCTACTTGGAGTGTCCCCAATTAACTTGGCGTAAACGTGGTCACTTCGGCGATGTACCCGCAATTTTAGTGGTCATAATCGCCGTAACCGGAGGCAGGCAGAGATGTAGGTAGCCGTGACAGCGGTGTTAGCTGATTTTCAGCTTACAGCGCGGGACGTGTTTGAAGACTGACGGTCTTGGTCAGGCTTCGAACCGAGCCGGCGGACCGCTTTTCAGGCCGCCGGCGGTCCCCACAGCGCCGGAATCTCTGGCAGCCGCAGGTGGGATTGGCGACGATTTTTATGAGGACACCCCTGATTGGCTGGAACCAATCGATGGTTTGAATTTTTTTCTAAATATTGCGTAATTGGTTCTGAATAGCGGGGATCGCTGCCCCAATCGCGACGGCGTGATCCACGACGGACCCGCGTTGCAGGTAACCCGAGGTTTCGGGAAAGACGGAGAGCTGTTTGAGCCGTTTTTGAAGGGCCTTGACGTGTGATTCGGTGAGATATTTCGTCAGTTCGCCGGCAATCACAATCGGCAGATCGACGAACATGTGAAGGTTGTAGATGGCTTCGGACAGGTAGTTCAGGTAGGTTTCGAAGCGCGCCTCAACCAGATCGTTGTGCTGATGAAGGTCGGCAAAGAAGGTACCGAGATCCTCGTTGGGTTGGAGCAGGGAGCTGACGGAACAGTACGTTTCAATGCAGCCGCGCCGACCGCAATAACAGATGGGCCCGTCCGCGGAGTTCAACGTGATGTGTTCCATCGTGCCACTGCGGCCACTGGGGCTCTTGAAGACTTGTCCGTTGATGATGATGGCGGTCCCGATATGCTCACCGATGGAGAGAAAAATCCCATCGGTGGGCTTTTTGGCATATTCGGCGACGGCAACGCAGTCAGCATCATGATAGAAAGTGACGGGGAAGGGCAGATATTGGCCAAAGTTATCGGCCTGCATACCGGTACAATCGAGAATCTTGCCGTAGAGAATGGTCGTGCCGTCATTGGAGATCAGCCCTTGAATCCCAATGCCGACACCGCTGATTTGAGTCAGACTGAAGCCCTTGGTTTGGAGAAAGCTGAGCAGTTGCTGACTGAGTGCCTGGGCGTACTGGTCATCGTTCGCAAAGGGCAGATTGGTGGTGTGGAGAGCCAATACCTCATTACGCAAATTGAGGACGGTCATGGTGGCGTAGGTCCGGAAGATTTCCACGCCCACGCTCAGACTGACGTTGGGGTCAATCGCGTAGGCGGTAGCCCGGCGTCCGATCAATGACTTGAGCTGCCCGTTTTTGATGATGAGGTGTCGTTCGGTTAATTTTTGCAGGTTGGAACTCACCGTGGGCAGGCTTAGGCCCAGGGTATCCGCAATGTCCTGCTTGGAAAGCTTGTCGCTGTCATAAAGTAGATGATAAATATCCGAGTAGTTCGAGTGCTGAATGGCTTGCATATTACTGGTACTCATGATGGGCCTCCTTCTGAATAAGACTGAATAGGTTTAGTGTAGCACATTTAGATGAAATAGAAAGAGACTTGGGATAATTGTGTAACCGTTATCATTGCTGATCTGTGGTGATTTTGCAGAAATGTAGGTGTCGAAACAGGGACACTGGCTAAAAATGTATAAGTGAATATTTCACAAAAGGATTTAATTGGACACAATTTATCACGACTAAGGGGTGTCACACTGGTTATATGGCTGTCTGTGATCATGTGAAATAGATATTTATACCGTCAACCGGTTGCTTATGTAAGCGATTGCAATTATACTAGTGCAGTAAATTGATTTTACCAAACGAGTTTATAAAAAGGCTTGTATTAATTCTTTGTGAGGTGTTGGAATTGAAGAAATATCTATCCTATGCGTTGGGAACGTTTGGTCACGACGCGTTCTATAACACATTGAGCATTTATTTTATGATGTTTTTGACCAGTCAATTATTCACGAGCGGTGCCGATGAGAAGATGGTCGGCATTGTGACGACTCTAGTGGTCGTGATTCGGGTCGGCGAAATCCTGTTCGATCCCATGATTGGTGGGGTTGTAGACAATACGAATACCCGCTGGGGCAAGTTTCGACCGTGGATCATGATTGGGTCGGTCGTGGCTTCGCTGGGATTGGTCTTTCTGTTCTCGGACTACTTTGGCCTGGCCTGGAGTAATCCCACGATGTACCTAATCTTGATTGCCACCACCTTCCTGATTATCGACGTCTTCTACTCATTTAGTGATATTGCCCTGTGGTCCTTGCTGCCCGCAGTCAGCCTGGACTCCAAGACACGGACCAAGTTTGGGACGGCCTCACGGATTGGGTCGACGCTGGGCGCTCAGATCGTTATCGTCATCATTACGCCCGCCATCATGCTCTTTTCTCACTGGATCTCCAAGGTGCCCTTTGGCCAGCAAACGCGAGCCGGCTGGACGGGCTACGTCATCATTGTGGCCCTGCTATGTACCGGGGGTGCGCTGATTACGTCCCTGAACCTGAAGGAACAGCACAACGTGATTCGTTCTAACGTGAAGCATACCACGCTCTCCGATATCTTTCGGGCGATCGGCCGGAACCGCCAACTGCTCTGGATTGCGGCTTCGTACTTCCTATTTGCCTTTAGCTATGTGGTCACCAACTCACTATTGATGTACTACTTCCGTTACCGGTTGGGCAATGCGGGCGCCTACACCTGGGTGGGGGTCATCACCTGTGTGCTGGGGATCATCTCGGTTGCGCTGTACCCGGCGCTGGAAATGTTGATTCGGCGTAAGGCCATCTACATTGGTGGTATCGCTTTTATGCTGATTGGCTACGCCTTGTTCTTGTTTGCCGGACAGAATTTACTGCTGGTTTTGCTGGCCGTATCCTTTTACTTCTTTCCCTATCCACTAATCTTCTTGGCCACACTGATGACGATTACCGACAGTGTGGAATACGGTCAGTTGGTCAATGGCGTGCGGAATGAATCCGTCACGCTGTCGATCCGGCCGCTGATTGATAAGCTTGCTGGGGCCGCTTCCAACGGGATCGTGGGGATCGTGGCCGTGATGGTCGGGATGACCGGGAATGCCCATCCCAGCGATATTTCCGCTACGGGGGTTTCCCAGTTTAATCTCTTCATGTTCTACATTCCGATTGTATTGTTGATCTTGGCCGCCATTATTTTTTGGCTCAAAGTGACCCTGACGGAAGAAAAACACGCCGAAATTGTCCGTGAACTCAAAAAGCGGTTGAAGACAAAGTCGGCAGAAACCCAGTCCCAGCAGGCAGTTCAGAACGATTAAGCGTCAGCCAGTTTAGGAAAATATGAAAACGTTCTCAAAAACTATTGACTTCTCGCTTTTGAGGGATTATGCTAAGTCGTGAATTAAAGAAAGTCATTTTACAAAATACATTTATAATTTAGGAGGAATTCATCATGGGTATTTTAGATAGAATGCGTTTGGATGGCAAGAAAGCTTACGTTACGGGAGGCGCACAAGGTTTAGGTAAGGCGATGGCTACTGGCTTAGCCGAAGCCGGTGCCGACGTTGCCATCGTTGATATCAACATTGCCAAGGCCCAAGAAACGGCCCGCGAGATTGCGAAAGCCACTGGTCAAAAGGCCATCGCCATCAAGACGGATGTCACCGATCCAGAACAAGTCCAAAACATGATTGACACGGTCGTTAAGGAATTGGGTGGTTTGGATGCCGCCTTCAATAACGCCGGCATGTGCTTGAACGTTCCCGCCGAAGAAATGACCTTTGAACAATGGCAAAAGGTGGTCAACTTAAACTTGAACGCCGTCTTCCTTTGCTCCACAGCGGCTGGTCGTTACATGTTGAAACAAGGTTCTGGTTCCATCGTGAACACGGCATCCATGTCCGCGCACATCGTCAACCGGCCACAACCACAATGCTCCTACAACGCCACCAAGGCTGGAGTCATTCAATTATCCAAGTCACTGGCCATTGAATGGGCCAAGAAGGGCGTGCGGGTCAACACCATGAGTCCTGGCTACATGGGAACCGATTTGACCTTGAACTCACCTGACTTGAAGCCATTAATCAAGACTTGGAACGACTGGGCACCATTGGGCCGCTTAGGCAAGCCAGAAGAATTACAAGGGATGGCCGTTTACTTAGCTAGCGATACCAGCAGCTTCTCAACGGGTTCCGATTACTTAGTCGATGGCGCCTTCACCGCATGGTAAAACGTTGCGCATAACGCTGGATTAAAGAGGGGAATAACGATGAAATACTTGATTGGTACGGACATTGGGACTTCGGGAACGAAGAGTATCCTGATGGACACGAACGGCAAACTCATTGCCCAAGATTTGGAAGAATACGACGTTTTGACGCCCCGTCCCTTGTGGGCAGAGCAGTGGCCAGACGTTTGGCTCAAAGGCGTCAAGGATTCCATTCGCGCGGTCGTTCATGAAAGCGGTATCGCACCGGCGGATATTAAAGGGATTGGTCTGAGCGGTCTATATGGTGGCTCGGGTGTGCCGGTGGATGAGCACATGAACCCGGTACGGCCCGACCTCATCTGGATGGATCGGCGTGCGGCCGGCGAAACGGAATGGGTCAAGGAACACGTTGATTTAAAGCGGTTGTCCGAGATCACGGGGAACGATGTGGTTGACCCATACTATGGGTACACGAAGGTCCTATGGATTAAGAACCACGAGCCAGAGAACTGGAAGAAGACGGCGATGTTCTTGCCGCCCAACAACTACGCTATCTACAAATTGACGGGCGAAGTTTCCATTGACTACTCCGCCGCGGGGAACATCGGGGGCTTCTACGATGTCAACACCGGGACGTGGTCGAAGGAAATGATGGACGCCATGGGGGTTCCCATGGACAAAATGCCGCAGAAGTTTGTGGATGCCACCGAGATTGCGGGACGCTTAACGGCCGACGTTGCGGCTGACTTGGGTCTCGATGCGGGCACACCGGTGATTGCCGGTGGGGTCGACGTGGGTGCCGCCAACATCGGCATGGGCGTCTTCGAACCCGGCCGCTACGTTGCGGCTATCGGGTCTTCCATGAACGCCGCGTTAGTGAGCGAAAAGCCAATCAAGGGCAAGGGCCTCATCGTTTGGCCGTACCCGTACAAATCGCGCGAATTGGTTTACAACTTTAGTGGGTCCGCAACTGCCGGGGCTATCACGAAGTGGTTCCGCGATAACTTTGGCGATGCCGAAGTCGCCGTACACAACCAAGGCGGACCGAACGCTTACGTTACCTTGGGCGCGGAAGCCAAGGATGTGCCGGCTGGGAGCCGCGGATTGGTCGTTCTCCCTTACTTTATGGGTGAACGCGCACCCATCTGGAATTCCGATGCCAAGGGCATGATCTTCGGCTTATCGTTGGTCCACACCAAGGCCGATCTCTTCCACGCCTTCCAAGAAGCCGTCTGCTACGCGCTGCGTCATAGTATGGAAAGCACGGGCCGGGATCTCGGCGATTACATTGTGATTGCCGGTGGGGTCACGAACTCGCCGGATTGGGTTCAAATGTTTGCTGATGTCACGGGTTATGCGGTCCGGACACCCGTTGACGATGCCGAAGCCAATCTGGGGGATGTCATGCTGGCTGGCTTGGCCACGGACACACTGACCGTTGACGAAGTGCAGAAGTGGCAGGTCCTGGGTGACAAGGTGGAACCCCGGGCCGAACAGCATGCGACCTACAACAAGTACTATCAACTTTACCGGAAACTCTACGATGATTTAGGCGACGATATGCATACGCTGTCATTGATTTCCGGGATTGAAGAATCTTAAGTTGCGGTCCTGAACGCGTCTGACGAGAGCAGATCGCGCTGACCTGACGACTAAATTTATCAACTTTAATGAAGAGTTCGGGAATTCTATCTCGGACTCTTCGTTAGGTTAGGAGGGGAATCATGTATCGACTCATTACCAGTGACCTCGACGAAACCTTACTGCGTGCGGACGGGAGTGTTTCCACGGAAAATGTGGCGGCCATCCAACGGGCGACCCAAGCGGGCATTAAGTTTGTCCCTAATACCGGTCGAAGTTTTCTGAGTATTCAGCCCCTACTGAAACGGTTGGGCCTGTGGAACCAGCCGCAACAGTACGTGATTGCGTACAATGGCGGCGCGGTCGTGGAGAACTTGGACAATCGGGTTCTGATCAAGCACGCGATGCCGTACGCTGTGGCAGCCGCCGTCTTTGCCGTATTACGGCAGTTCGATGTGGCGATTCACGTCTATACGTTGACCGACCTCGCCATTTATCATCCGCGCGCCGATGATCTGGCCTATTTACAGACGCGCGGCGTTCGGGCAACGACCCTGCACGGGGATTTTGCGCAGTTTCGATCACAACCGATCATGAAGGTGATTGCCATGAATCCGGACGCGACGGTGCGGCGAGCGGCCAGGGATGCGGTGGTGGCGCAGGTCACGCAGCCGGTAAACTGTACGTTTTCATCGGGTCGCTACATGGAAGTGAATCCGGTGGGCGTCGATAAGGGCACGGCAACCTTGGCGTTGGGGCAGCGGCTGGGCGTGACTGCCGCTGAGATAATGGCCATCGGGGATAATGCGAATGATTTGCCCATGCTCACCCAGGTTGGCTGTCCGGTGGCGGTCCAGAATGCGACGCCGGAAGTCAAGGCCGTGGCGACTCACGTCACCGCCGCCAATTTTGAACGGGGTGTGAGTGAGGCGATTACGCGCTGGGGCCTGAGTTAGCAAGGGGGGTCTGTTGAAAATGCGGAATGATACAACTGAAAAGAACGCTAACGACGGCCAGAGAGGGGCAACTAGTTAGCCGGTTTGCTCACGCGGTGGTCGCGTACGCTCACGGGTCGTGGTGAGGATTGTTGGGGAAATGGGCTGGGGGGTCCGTTATGCGAAAATGGCCCCGTGGACTAGGCCAATAAGTTACAAATGAAAATAAGTCATCACTTTTATTTGTGAATGTTAAAACTTGTTTCAGATTATCGTGCTGAATGAATTCGAAATTCAGGTGTTCGATTGGAAAAGATTTTTTGTGATTTTATGAAGATTGAGAGCACTTACTGCCGCGTAGAACAAAGAATTGTTGCTTGTGCACAAATACAACTGAAAGCATTGTTTTGTGACCCAAAATGCTTTATAGTTAACTTGTGAACAGCTTATCAAAAAGGGGATGTGTTGAATGGCAATTACCATTTCGGTTTTAAAAGAAGCTACTGGTGAAAACCGGGTAGCATTGTCACCGGACGTCGTACGTAAGCTCGTCAAGAATGACTACCAAGTGCTGATCGAACAAGGTGCTGGGGAACGGTCCTTCTATCGGGACGCAGTCTACACGGATGCCGGTGCCAAAGTCGTTGACCGCACAGAAGCGATTACGCAGGCAACTGTGATCGCCACGATTGCGCAACCAGATGATGCCGCTATCGATCAGATGAAGGCGGGGCAAACACTCATCGGATTGCTCGCACCATTGACAGACACAGAGTTCGTGAAGAAACTCGCTGCCAAGAAGATTAATGCTTTAGCATTTGAATTGTTGCCGCGGACGGTGTCTCGGGCCCAAACCATGGATGTTTTGAGTTCGCAGGCCAGTGTGGCGGGATACAAGGTTGGCCTGATGGCCGCGGATCATTTCTCACGGTATTTCCCAATGATGATCACCGCTGCCGGGACCGCCAAGCCAGCTAAGGTCTTGGTCTTAGGGACCGGGGTTGCCGGACTGCAAGCCATTGGGACCGCTAAACGGTTAGGGGCCATGGTTTCCGGCTACGATATTCGACCTGCTTCTCGTGGTGAAGTGGAATCGTTAGGGGCAACGTTCCTGACGACCTCCGTTTCCGCTACCGGTGAAGGGGGTTACGCGCGGCAACTGACTAAGGAAGAAACCGCACAGCAACAAGCAGAATTGGAAGGATTCATTGCCCAAAACAACGTGATCATTACGACCGCGCAAGTACCTGGGCGACGGCCACCACTGCTGGTTACTCAGAAGTCCGTGGACGAAGCCAAAACAGGCACGTTATTCATGGACTTAGCCGCCAGTGACTTGGGCGGTAACGTCGCTGGATCGAAGCCGGGTGAAACGGTCACCACGCCAAACGGCGCCGAGATCGTGGGCGCTGGCGATATGGCGAGTCAATTACCAGCTTCCGCTTCGGATATGTACGCCAAGAACGTGCAGGCCGTCTTAAACGACCTCAACAAAGACGGCGAATTGGTCTTCGATGTTGATGATGAAGTGGTCGGCGAATTGTTGGCAACCTATGACGGTGAAATTATTAGTAATCGGCTACGGTCGGTCATGGAACTGCCGGAACGTAAGCCAGCAGAACCGGAAGAACCTGAAACGCCGGCTGAGGATCAAGACGACGCGAAAGGAGCTGATTAGTGATGAGTGAAGAATTATTTACGAATCTCGCAATCTTTGTCCTGAGTTTATTGGTTGGATTTGAAGTCATGAGTAAGATTCCAGCTACTTTGCAAACCCCTATGATGTCCGGGGCCAACGCCATTCATGGTGTTGTTGTCGTCGGGGCCTTCGTCATTGCAGCGGAAGCAAACGGTTGGGTATTCTACACCTTAGCGTTCTTTGGCGCCGTGTTTGCGGCGATCAACGTTGCGGGTGGTTATACCGTAACCGATCGGATGTTAGGGATGTTTGACCGTAAGCCAAAAGCCAAGTCAGAGGGGGATGATTCTAAATGAGTACCCTACAAACGATTGCCTCTTTAATTTACTTAATTTCCGCCGTGTGCTACGTCTTGGGTGTGCACATGATGCGTTCACCAAAGACTGCGCGTAAAGGGAATGGACTCTCCGCCATCGGTATGTTTATGGCTGTTATTATGATTATTATCGAAGTCGTGGCCGATGGTAAGATTACCGCTACTGGTTGGATTGTCCTCATCGCCGGCTTAGCAGTCGGAATCGCATATGGGGTCGTTAAAGCACGTAAGGTGCCGATGACCGATGTCCCACAACTGGTTAGTCTCTTCAACGCCGTGGGTGGTGGTGCTGCCGCTGTTATCGGGATCTTCGATTACCTGATGAAGGGTGACGGGGTAGCCTTGAGCCTCGCGTTCTCAATTCCAGTCTTCCTTGACGTGATTATTGGGGGGATTACCTTCTCCGGTTCATTGATTGCGACTGGAAAGTTATCTGGGAAAGTTCCCGGAAAACCGATTACCTTCCCTGGTGCCAAATTGGTTAACATTATCGTGGTCTTAGGGATGTTGGTGGCCGCCTGGTTCATGCTGGCAACGCCAACGAATATCTGGTTCGTGGTTCTGGGCCTCGTGATGGCCTTGATCTTCGGGCTACTGATGACCTTGCCAATTGGTGGGGCCGACATGCCAGTTGTCGTTTCACTCTTGAACGCCTTTACCGGTTTGGCCGTTGCCTTTGCCGGGTTCGTTATCAATAACCAAGTCTTGATTATTGCCGGGGCCTTAGTTGGGGCCGCCGGGACGATCCTGACGCTACAAATGGCCGAAGCGATGAACCGTTCAGTTGCCAATATCTTAGCCGGTGGCTTTGGGACTGGCGACAGTGACAGCGGGAGTGCTGGTCCAGACGTACCGGTTGACGTGAAGGAAACGTCCGCCGATGATATTGGGCTACAGTTGGCCTATGCCCAGAACGTGATGATCGTGCCTGGCTACGGGTTAGCCGCAGCGCAAGCCCAACATGAAGTGGCCGAATTAGCCACCGTTCTGACGGAAAAAGGGATTAACGTTAATTACGCGATTCACCCAGTTGCCGGGCGGATGCCAGGGCACATGAACGTGTTGCTGGCCGATGTTAACGTCCCTTATGACCAGATGAAGCAGTTGGATGACGCCAACCCAATGTTTGAAAGTACCGACGTCTCCCTGGTTATCGGGGCTAACGATGTGACCAACCCACTGGCCCGTGAAAGCGGGAATGAAATCTCTGGGATGCCGATCTTGGACGTTGATAAGTCGAAGTCCGTTGTTGTCATCAAGCGGTCAATGAGTACCGGGTACGCAGGTATCCAAAACCCACTGTTCTCGCTGGATAATACGCAGATGTTCTTCTCCGATGCCAAGGTTGGGCTGCAAGATATTGTGGCCGCAACCAAGCAATATTTGGAAGACTAAGCATTAGGCTTAACAAAAGGTTCGCGAAACATTCCGTTTAACGGGGTGCTTCGCGAACCTTTTTAGTCATGTTAGGACTGAAGTGTGTCCATTTTAGTTGGCAAGGCTGGCCGGCGCTGGCTAAAAACGGCACAAAAAAGCCCTCATCAATCCGAGATGAGGGCACCAGTTGATCCATAGGTTGCATCTGGAATGTACAGAGCAACTGGGCAGGTGGGAACCTGCATTAACTAGTGTACGCGTCATGGTGGAGAATAGCTAGCACTATTTTTAATTGGCAACGATTTTATTTCATGGTAGCATGGGCGTAACCAAATAAATCAGTGGGGTGATTGGACATGCAAAAGATGCGGACAATGTTGTATGTAGACGATGTGGAACAGATCGTGCAGTTCTGGCAGGATAAATTGGGGGCCCAAGTGGTTGAAGTCAACGCTTTGCCCGATGATTCAGAAAACATCGTGGTGACGGTGGCTCCTAACGTGGAGTTATCGTTCTTTGCGAAATCTTTTATTCGGCAGTATTCCCCAGAGGTCTTAGATAGTGGGACACCGTCGCTGATGTTCTTTAGCGATGACTTTGAAGCCTTGCACGATCGGTTAACCACGGCAGGAAAGATTGTCGACAATAATGGGACGCCGACCTTTAACTTCCGTGATCCAGAGGGCAATTATTTTGCGGTTGGGAAAGCAAAATAGCTAGGAAATGACGAGCGATGCTGGTGGGCACCGCTTTTTTGGTGAAAAATTCTAGGACGAAAAATGCTGATATAGCGGTAATCAGCATTAAAAAACGACGTAGTTTGAAATTTAGTTAGCTATTTAGTTAGCTTTAGTTTACAAAAACTAACTATCATGCTAATATAATCAGCATCAAGAAACCAAGGAGGACCTTAAAATGACAGATAGTAGTCGTGATTTATTAAAGAGCTTCGGCAAATTACTTCAGAATCGAGCCTTTCTGATGGCCGTGGGACAGCAGGCCGGGATGGGTGGCCATGGTGACGGCGGTCCTGGTGGCCGCCGCGGACAGGGAAAGCTGCTTAAGGTGCTGGCCCAGTCGCCTCACGGGTTAACCAATGCTGAGATTGCCGAAATCTTAGATATTCGGCCTAGTTCTGTGAGTGCCACCATTAGTCGGTTGGTCGATGCCGGTTTTGTCGAACGGATTCCCAGCGCAACGGATAAGCGGGCCGTGATTGTGCGGCTAAGCGATAAGGGCAGGGACCTCTTTGCCCGGTACGATGAACGCGTTGATTCTACGGCCGACGACCTATTTGGGGGGTTAACCCCGGATGAACAGCAGCAGTTGGACCAACTCCTAACCAAACTCGCCCATCAATTGGATGACTTGGATTGGGGAGATTACATGGGGCACATGCAAGGCTGGCCCCACCGTGGCATGGGCGGCATGGGTCGCCACCCGCATTTTTAAATTTCGTAATACCGGAGGCAAAGAGAGATGGAACGAGGAATGGTAGCGCCACGAGCCGCGAAGAAGCGGCCAACTGGTAAGTTTGATGTTAAAGGCTTTTTACATTTAATTCGGCAAACGAAGCCGAAATACTGGCAGCTCTGGGTCGGTTTATTTCTAGGACTGATTGCCACGGGGGCGCAATTGGCCGTCCCCAAGCTGGCACAGTCGCTGATTAACGGCTTGGGCCACGCGATGAATCGGCCGTTGTTGATGGGGGTAGTGTTACTATTCGTCATCAGTGCCGTGGTCAGCGCCGTATCGGGGGCCTTGTTGGGGTTCTTTGGCGAAAACGTCGTCGCCCGATTGCGGGCCACCCTCTGGCAAAAGCTGGTGCGGTTACGCGTCAGTTATTTCGATAACGTCAAGACAGGAGAAATGACCTCGCGGCTGGTCAACGACACCATGCAAATCAAGAACCTGCTGGCCAACTCATTCCCCCAGATGGTCACGTCAATGCTTCAGTTGGTGGGAGCCCTGGTCATCATGTTGCTGATGGATTGGCGAATGACGGCCATTATGTTTATTGCCGTACCCTTGGTGATGCTGGTGATGTTGCCGATCATGCGGCAGTCCAGCAAGATCGGTCATCAGCGACAGGATGCCATGGCAATGTTTAGTGGTGAGACCGATGAAACGCTCAGTGAGATTCGTTTGGTCAAGTCTTCCAATGCCGAAAATTATGAAACACAAACGGGGAACCAACAGATTCAGGATCTTTACCGTATTGGGTTACGGGAAGCCATTTACGATGCCATCGCTAGCCCCATCATGACGGCCAGCATGTTGGCCGTGTTTGTTGGCGTATTAGCTTACGCCGCGGTGCGGGTCTCCGCGGGAACCATGAGCATGGGGACGATGTTTTCCTTCATGATGTATCTCTTCCAGATTATTGGTCCGGCCGGTACCTTGGCGCGGTTCTTTACGGATCTTTCCAAGGCGAATGGTTCAACGGAACGGGTACGTGACCTATTGAATGAGCCTGAAGAAGCCCTGATATCGGGGATGGCACAGTCTGTTAGCCATGAGACGTTAGCCATGACGCACGTTGACTTTGCCTACGAGGACGATGGGCAGCCAGTTCTTCATGATGTTAGTTTCGAAGCGAAGCCGAATACGGTGGTCGCCTTTGCCGGACCATCCGGCGGCGGAAAGTCAACGATTTTTGGATTGCTCGAACGGTACTACCAACCGCAAAGTGGCCAAGTTACAATTGGAGGAGCGGACGTACGGAACTTCAATCTGAGCGATTGGCGGTCCCAAATTGGGTACGTGAGTCAAGATTCGGCGATTATGGCGGGGACTATTCGGCATAATCTAACCTATGGGGCCGATCGGGACTACACCGATGATGAGCTCTGGCGTGTCTTGCAATTAGCCTCCGCCGATGGGTTTGTCCATAAGATGGCGGAGGGGCTAGATACCCAAGTTGGCGAACGGGGCGTCAAGGTCAGTGGCGGCCAGCGCCAACGCCTGGCCATTGCGCGAGCCTTTCTTCGTGACCCGAAGATTCTGCTGTTAGACGAAGCGACTGCCAGTCTGGATTCCGAGTCGGAAGCCATGGTGCAACAGGCCCTCGCTGAATTGATGAAGGGTCGGACCACGTTAATCATTGCCCATCGTTTGAGCACTATCATTGATGCCGATAACATTTACTTTATTGAAGATGGTCGGGTCAGCGGGCAGGGGACACATCACGAATTGATGAATAGTCTGCCGTTGTATCGGGACTACGTGAAGATTCAATTTAAAGCGTAAAACTTACCAAACGTGTCTGAAACGACGTCACCCCAATTCGGGATGACGTCGTTTTGGTGAACTCGTTAGACGCAGGTTACTTAGCTAATTTGACGGCGTGTTGGGTGTAAACCACGTGCCAGCCCTTAGGTAAGCCTTGGACATGGGTAAATTTACCGGTGTGTTTCTGGTAGGTGACGAGTTTAGCGTTCTTCTTTAAATGACCTTGCGTTAGTTTCAGCGTGCCACTTAATTTAGCCGTTTTCTTGATGGTCAGATGACCAGCACGGCTGAGACGTAGCCGACTGTACTTGCTTTGTTGGAACTGTCCGCGGATCGTCACCTTAGATTTGGCTAAGGCCAACGTACCCTTGGTGAGCTTAACGTTGCCGGTTCCTAATGCTTGCGAATTAGCGACTTGAAGCGTGCCCCCCTTTAAAGTGGTCCCGCCGGTATAAGTGTTGGCGCCGCTCAGTGTGAGTTGACCGGAACCGGCTTTAGTGAGCTTACCAGTGCCGCCAATTTGGTTCTTCCAGGTGTCCTTGGCGTTGAAGGTTCCCTTCTTAGCGTTCATGTTGACGGTGACGTTGTTCAGAAATGCACCATAACCGTTAGCGGCCGAGAAGAGGTCGAGACGGCCCCAACCCTCTTGATCGTCCATTCCCGGGTAACCAGAAGGCATCCCGGTGGTGAAGAGCACGGCCCGTCGTTGCGTCGCGCTTAAGTAAGGTAGTCTAGTGGCCAACAGGACCTCGGCGCCCTTGGGAACCCGCATCGCTTGGTGGGTATCCCCGGTTTGGTCAAAGCCGTAGGTCATCCGGTAACGGTAGTCCTTTCGATTCTTCTCGTAGTTCTTGAAGTCGTCTTGGGCGGTCGTGTCTTTGCTGCCTAAGAGATCAGTGGATTGGGCGGCTTGATAACCGGCTTTGGCGATCGCTTGGTTGGCGGGATCGTTTAGTACCGCAGCGGCAATGGCTGTCCCCGTCATGCGTCCGCCCATGACGGCCAACGGTGAGTGGCGACCGGCGATGATACGGTCGTAGCCCACTTCGGAAGACCGGGTGATGAGTTCTTGGAAACGTTGTGGGAGCGCGTAAGCAAAGGCCAAGCCACTATCAAAGGCGGCGGTGGTGTGTCCGCTGGGGAGATCAAAGGAATCGGGTTTCGCGTGAGCCATAATTTCTTTAATCACCGGTAGAGGTTTGACCGCTGTGCTTAAACGATAAGGCCGGGGCATGGCCACATAGTGTTTGGGTGAATTAATACCGGAGTAAGGTGACCCTTCGGCAACGTTAACGAGCTTAACCAATGCCCCCAGCTTTGAATCGGGTGACGCCCAAGTAACCTTTTTAGGACTGTAGTCGGCTGGTAATGGTGCGCTGGGCATGGACGTGTAGTTGGTTTGTGCGTTCGCATTTTGACTGAAGGCCGGTGCATAGGGCCCTAATCCTGAAATCAAATTGTAGCGCAGATCCCGGCGATCGGTGAAGTAGGATCGCTCCCCCTCGCTGGTCGAGCGGTTTTCCGTGACCTTAGCCGATTTTGCAAGATTCAGATCAATCATGGCGCGATCGACGACCTTACCGTCGCGCCAGTACTTGGTGAACCCATTGATGACACCGATGACGGGATCGGTGGTGGGAGTCATGTAAGTCATGTTGTCGAGGTTGTGGTGATAGCCATCGACCACATAACCGTAGTCCGCCTCGTGGGGTTGCAAGAGCGCCGCCACGTTGGATTGACTGGCTTTCTTGGCACTGGCAGTCGTCACGTTGGTTACGATGGGGAGGGTAACAGCAACCAGTGAGAGCATAACCGCCGCGCGCTTGGACCAGGTCCGTTGTCTAATTTTCATGAAAATACCTACCTTTCAGGATTAAGGATTCGTTTTCATCTTTTGTTACAAACCCAGCATACCCGATTTGAATCACGCTGTCAGCAGGCTTAGGCAAACCCATACAGGAACCATACCAAATTAATACATGGTGTTCGCTCTGGTCGTGACGACCGATAAATTTCCTTGTAATGAGCCGTTTTCATAAGGTTTGCAATAAAAAGGACGACCCGAATTTCAGATCGTCCAGTCGGCTAAATGGCCAAGTTATTTTCGAGGGTATCATTGCCCCAATCTTCTAATTCTAAGAGAATTTGGTGGAACATCTTGCCGTTGGCCGTCAGACGATAACTGTAGTCGTCCTCAGGCAGTGTTTCCACGAGTCCCCATTCCGTTAGATGTTTCAGCCGAAGCAGTAGGTTAAAGGTTGAAATGCCCCGGACAGTCACGCGTAGGTCCATGAAATCCGTGGGGGCGGGTGCGAGTTGATACAAGATGAGCGCATACCAGCGTTGATGCAGGATCTCTAGGCCGAGCTCGCTACCGAGGTTGAGTTGGGTTAAAGCCATCAATCGTCATTCCTTTCAGGGATTATAATTGTAAGAAGTTAAACAGCCGGTAGCTCAATCGCAGGCCAAACGTCCGATCGGGATCATCGAAATCAACGTCAATGAGGTCGGTAATCTTTTGTAGCCGTTTAGTGAGGCTGTTGCGATGCAGGTGAAGTTGTGCGGCGGTGACGCTGATTTTACACTCGTTTTCCAAAAATTCGAACAGGGTCTTAAAGAGCTCGCTATGGTGTTTCCGATCGTATTTTTGGAGCAATAGGAGATGCGCACACATCGTGTTTCTTAGAAGGGGCGCATTATCAACCTGCGATAAAATGATGTAAATATTGTATTTTTGCGTCGAGTTCAGCACGGTTAGCGTGCCTAATTGCTGAGCAATCTTGGCGGAACGCACACAGATGTCACGGAACTCCGCCGTCTTGCTGACATCGTCGTAACCGTCGGAGATGAAGAAATAGTGGTGAAAGAAGGTGCCGAGATGCGTGAGTTGGGCACGATACTTGGGGAGATCCTGGGCGTTCAGCAAAAAAGTGAGACGCTGATGGTCTTCGGCGAGGGGGAGCGGCGCCACGAGATCACGGAGCTGTTGAATGAAGGCGGGCTGATTGGTGGCACCCGCCTCAGGGGTAACGGTCACACAGACCATTTTATCAGCCAGTAGAGGCTGCAACATCGTGGTATCGGTCTGGGCAGGATCGCTGAGCAATTTTCCCAACAGACTGTTAACTTCACTCTGGTTTGGATTCAGGGCGTACCGGTCGATGAAGCTATTCATCACCCGAATAGCCAACTGAATCTGATCCAGCGCAACGGGGTAGCCCTTGGATTGGGACGTAAAGAGGTACCACGTATTCAAGGCCTGGGGATTGACGATATTGCGAATGAATTCCTGTTGACCGTGGCTATAGCGTGGCGCATTGGTCGTGGGGTCTAGTCAATCGGTCGGGATCTGCGCGAGGGGGGAGTGCCCACTGCTAATGATGCGGCCGGATTGGTCGGCCAGAATTACGGCCTGATCGAGGTAGGTGGCGATTAAATTGGTGAGGTCATCAATGGTCGCGCACTGAATAGATTTGAGGAGCAACTCGTCTTTTTGCATATTGTGGATTCTCCTTGGTGTGCATAATGCACATTGAAATAATGAAACGGTGGGCAACTTCGCCCTTGTGAGGTAAACATTACCGATGGTATAGTTAGGCCACGTTGAACGTAAGCATATCATTTAGTGGGCATATTGTCCACGAGGAGGTCATTGAATGGATTTTAAAACGATTATTCAAAAGCGTCATGCGTCACGTTTCTTTACCAAACAACCGGTTGACCCCGATGTTCTGAACGATATCATCACCGATGCCAAGCGCGCACCGTCTTGGGCCAATGCCCAACCGTGGCAGGTCGTGATTGCGACCGGTGAGACGTTGGCCCAGATTAAGGCCGAGCACTTGGATCGTAGTCGGCGGGGTGTCGCTGGCAATACGGATATGGCGGTGGCCCACCGGTCTGAATGGGCGCCGGCTAGTCGTCAGAACATTGCCACGTTTAATGACGAATTGAATCGCCATTTAATGGCCCAGGATGCGCAAGCGACCTATGGCCAGTCACAAGACCAATTGTTCAATGCCGCCGCGTTGGTCTATCTGGTCTTGCGCGAACCCGTTAATGACTGGGCCATCTTCGATCTCGGGGCTTTTTCTCAAACGTTGATGTTGAGCGCCACGAATCACGGTGTTGACTCGATTCCGGCGTATGAGCTCATTCGCTACCCAGATGAATTACGGAAACGGTTTAAGTTGGATGAGACCCACCGCTTTATTATGGGCATTGCGCTGGGGTATCAGGATCAGGCAGTCATCAACGATTTTCGCTCCAGTAGGGTGGCGAATGCTGACTTTTTGACGATTAAGGACTAGGAGGATGGCTTTATGAAAATTTTTGTTGTCGGCGCGACTGGCCGGATTGGTCGCTTGTTGGTTGAACAACTCCGCCAGGCCGGCCATGAGGTGTTTGCTGGTTCTCGCCAGGCTTCGGCTGGGGATGACCATGCGGTTGCCTTCGATCTGCACGATCAGCCCCAAACATTGGCGAAGGCGCTTCGGGGCATGGCGGCTGTCTATTTCGTTGCTGGTTCCCGTGGGCGGGACCTCTTACAGACGGATTTAAATGGCGCGGTCAATGTGATGAAAGCAGCCGAGCTGGCTGGAGTTAAGCGATTTATCCAACTGAGCTCTGCCTATGATCTACAACCTGAGCGGTGGTCGGAAGGTTACCTTAAGGGGTTGACGGACTATAATATTGCAAAATATTTTGCGGATGATTGGCTGATTCACCGCACAGATTTGGACTATACGATTCTTCAACCAGGCGTGCTGACCGAAGCCCCCGCAACCGGTTTAGTTAGCTTGGATGAGGAAACGTTGGGTGAGAATCCGTTAGCCGACGTCGCCACCCTGTTAGCTGACTTGGTCGATGCGCCTCAAACCAGCCGTAAGGTCATCATGATGAAGAGCGGTAAAACGCCCATTGCCACGGCTTTAGCCGCAATTTAATCAAAACGATAGAAAAAACAACTTGAACATGGGATACAAGGTGGTTAGCGCACTAGCTAATGACCGCGTATCCCACGTTTTAATAGACGCAATCGGCGTTGCAAACGCGATCCAATAGCGCTAAATTTAAACGAAGAGGTGGTTTGATGAAAATTTTAGTGACGGGCTTCGATCCGTTTGCTGGTGCGACGATTAATCCGGCGATTGCTGCGGTCAATCAGTTACCGGACGAGATTTCCGGTGCTCAGATAATTAAATTAGAAGTGCCCACGGTCTTTGACCAATGTGCGGTGGTGGTTCGCGAGGCCCTCATTCGTGAGCGACCCGACGTGGTATTGAGCATTGGCCAAGCGGGCGGCCGGGCCGCGCTCACACCGGAACGTGTGGCGATCAATCTCAACGACGGTCGCGTGCCAGATAACGCGGGTCAGCAACCGGTCGATCAGCCCATCCAGCCCACGGGTGCGGCCGCCTACTTCACCCAACTACCAGTTAAAGCGATGGTGCGGGCCATTCGCGCGGCGGGCCTTCCCAGCCAAGTGTCGACCACCGCGGGGACTTACGTCTGCAATCATTTGATGTACCAGGTGCAGTACTTACGGGCTACGGCGTTTCCCACGTTACGGGCCGGCTTCCTCCATATTCCGTTCTTGCCGAGTCAGGTCACCACCCAGCCGAATCAACCGTCGCTATCGTTAACTGATGATGTTCGGGGGATTACGGCCGCCATTACAGCGATTGTGGCGAACGATGACCCCACGGACAATTTAAAATGAGCACCATCAATTAAACGAGTTGTTAATCAACCGGTGTATTGGTGGCATGAATTTATTATGTATACTATAATGGAACGGTTAATAAGAGAACTGATAGGAGGAATCATGATGCAGAAATATACTGCAGAATTTCTAGGCACCTTTATGTTGGTGTTCCTAGGGACGGGGGCCGTAACCGTCGCTGCCGGGAGTACACTAACGATTGGCCTGGCTTTTGGGCTAGCCATTACGGTTTCGGCCTATGCCTTCGGTGGTATTTCGGGTGGCCATTTTAATCCGGCCGTTACGACCGCGATGCTCATCAATCGCCGTATTTCGGGGAAGGATGCCCTCTGGTACGTCGTGGCCCAGGTACTTGGCGCAACCGCAGCTTCAGCTATTATGAAATTATTCGTTAGCGGATTGGGTCTGGCAACGAATCAGTTGGGTCAAACTGATTTCCCCAAAATATCTATGGGCTTGGCCTTCTTCGTTGAAGCCCTAGTGACCTTCTTATTCTTACTGGTCATCTTAAATGTGACGAGTGACCGCCACGGTAATGGAGACTTTGCCGGGGTCACGATTGGGGTGACGCTGGGCTTCCTGATTATTGTGGCCCTGAACCTGACGGGTGGGTCGTTGAACCCCGCTCGGTCGTTTGGGCCAGCCGTCTTTGCCGGTGGCAGTGCGCTATCACATCTCTGGCTCTACATCTTGGCCCCGGAAGTTGGCGCTATCCTGGCCGCTTTTGTGGGTCGGATGATGGGGAGCGAGGACTGAATCGATTAAAAAATGATTGGCCGATTGGGGCCAATCATTTTTTTAATCTTGGATTTCAGCCAGCTTGAACCGGACCATCTTGGCGATCAGTTCGGCCGGCAGGGGTTTATTGTAGTCAAATTGGACGGCCCCCTTAGAGTACTTGTACCGGCCTTCGAGTTCGTCTTCGAATGCGGCAATCGGCGTGTTGGTCGGGTAGAACCCCAGGTGATTCTTCATCGGGGCGAAATAAACGATGTCTTTTTGCTGATGAAAGGCGGGCATGCCATAGCTCAGCGTTTCGGTGGCGTCTGGCAGGAGTGGCTTGAGAATCTGATACATGGCAGTTAACTGCGGTTGTTGCTTTGCATCGGCTGTCTCGATATAATCTGTAATGACGGTCATGAAAGCGCCTCCTCAAATAGGTCGGTGGTCCTGTTTTGAGCTTAGCATAGTTGCGGCTAAGTTGCTTACGTAAAACGTTTTACGCTACCTAAATAAACCAGCTGGACGGTTCGGCCCAGCTGGTTTAACATTCTGAAATTAGGTGGTTGCTACGCTAGGCCGAGGCCCGAATCGCCGACGTTGCTGCGGTAACGAAGGCGATAATTTGGTCGTAGATGGCCAGATTATCGGGCGTGACTTCCCGGTCGAAGTCGTGTTCGGCTTGGGAAACGGGGATGAGCTTGGCGTCCGGTAGGTGTTTAACGGCATCCGTCGAGGTCGCAAAGGGCACGTCGGGGTCGTCGGTGCTGTGAATCAGCAACGTCCGGGGGAAGCCGTGTAGATCGGCCGGTGTTAAGGAGAAACGCTCAGCGTCCCGCATACTGGGCAAGAATTGACTGAGCCAAGTTCCAAACTGGCGGCCGGAAACGTACAGTGGATAGCGATCCTTCATTTCACCGGCGACTAAGGGCTGTCGTTGAATCATCGCTTGAGCAGCCATCGGTAAAACCTTAGGGAAGTCGTCATAGAACCCGGATGGCATTCGGAATTCGGGATAATCCAAACGAGAATAGCCATAGAGATCAATGAAACCGTCCGCTTCAAAGCCGTCGTGTAGCAGTAAATAGCAGAGATAGGCGCCGGCTGAGCGCCCCATCAGTATGATGCGGGATGGGCTAGGTAATTTGTCCACCATGACCTGCAGCGATTCCCGTAAGACGGGCAGAATCACGTCAACTTTGACCTCGGGCGCTAATAAGTAGTCAAATGTAACGAGCTCAATTCCCGCGTCGACGAAGCGCTGAATGTAGGCCAAAGGCAGATCATCACGCTGACCGAATTCCAGGCCCCCGCCGTGTAGGTAAAAGACGGTGGCGGTGGCCGTGGTATCAGGCGTATAGCGGGTCGCATTGAGCGGAATATCATGATAGGTGGTTAAAGAAATCTGAGTAGTTTTCATCGGACCTACACTCCTTCTAATAATTGTAATCGTTTTCATTGTAACAAATTTTTGGCCGGCAAGGTGACAAATGAAAATGTTTTTCTGGTCATTTTGAACAATGCTCCTCGAAAAGAAACCGCTTACAATGGGTGATGATAAATAGTTAAGGCCTAACTGACAAGCACCCTTGCTTGTACCTGATCGGAATCCTTATCAGTTCGCGCGGACAATCATCTCTGAGGACTTTAGGACGTAGCCGTTTATCGAGACTATTCTGCAACGAAGGTGGTTATTACATTCGTAAGGGGTTTTGAAGGTGAAAACGAACGAGTATGAAGTAACTGAGCAGCAAATTGCAACGTTCAAAGAGCGCGGCTACAACGATGACTTACTACCCAAGACCGGCGACAAACGTAATATGGGGATTGGGAACTTCTTCACCCTGTGGATGGGGTCCATTCACAACATTCCTAATTACGCGGCCGTTGGTGGCTTCTTATTCTTGGGCCTCTCACCGCTTAACGTCATGATCGCCATATTCTTGAGTGCTTTCTTCGTCTCCGCATTCATGGCCATTAATGGGATCGTTGGCTCCAAATACGGCATTCCCTTTGCCATGCACCTTCGTTCGGCCTATGGCAACCTCGGTGCTAAGCTACCAGGATTCCTGCGTGGCTGTGTCGCGGCGATTGCCTGGTTTGGGTTACAGACGTATACGGGTTCTCTAGCTTTGCTGATTATGATCGGTAAGATTTGGCCGGGCTTCCTCGATATTGGGGGATCGACCAAGATTCTAGGAATCAGTATTCCCGGCTTAATTTCATTCACCATCTTCTGGATCTTAAACGTTCTGGTTGGTTTCGGTGGCGGGAGCATTTTAAATAAGTTTACCGCGATTTTAAGCCCACTGATTTATGTCGTATTTGGTGGCATGGCAATCTGGGCAATCTGGGGTGCCGGTGGGTTAGGACCAATCTTGTCCTACCACATCAACGCAACCTCCCATGCCAATCCGCTTCTGGTTTACTTTATCATTTTCAACTCTGTTATTGCCGTTTGGGCAGCCCCTGGGACGAGTATCGCGGACTTTACGCAAAACGCCAAGTCCACGAAGGCCCAGGCCATTGGCCAAACGTTAGGCTTATCGGTCGGTTACCTGATCTTTGCTTTCACCAGTGTGGTGATTCTGATTGGGGGATCTATTCATTACAACATCCAGGAATGGAACGTTTTGAACATTATCGAACGGTGGGACAGCTTACCCGCAATCTTGATTTCAATGGCCGTCTTCTTACTGACCACGATTTCAACGAATGCCACCGGGAATATTATCCCAGCCGGTTATCAATTGACGGCGCTGTTCCCGAAGAAGCTCAATTACAAGAGTGGTGTGATCATCGCTAGTATTATTAGTTTCCTGATTATGCCGTGGAAATTGATGGAAAACTCAGACAGTATCTTTATCTTCTTAAATGGGATTGGGGCTGTCTTAGGACCAGTCGCTGGGGTCATGATTGCCAACTACTTCTTCATTCATTACCGGCATGAAAATCTAGATACCCTGTATATGGATCTGAATACCGGGAATAAAGAGATTCGTTATCATGGCGTCAATAAAGAGGCCTACGTTGCGACAATCTTAGCTCTCATATTGTCACTCAGTGGTCAATTTATTCCAGCCGTCAAAGTTATTTCTGATTTGTCATGGTTTGTTGGATTTATCTCTGCATTCCTGATTTACCTAGGGTTAAAGAAAATGGTGTCGAAAAAAGAACCGGCAACACTTAACCAGAGTTTAAACCAAGATATAAAGGAGGAATAAACATGAGTCATGAATTAGTCATTAAAAACGGGTTGGTCATCCTTGAAGGTGGCGAAACCCACACTGATGTGGCTGTCGACAATGGTAAGATTACAGCAATCGGTGAAAACCTGAATGGTAGTAAAATTGTTGACGCCAAGGGCTTAATTGTAAGTCCTGGGATGGTTGATGCCCACGTACATATTACCCCAATGGGTGGTGGGTACCGGGATCAATGGGAAGGCTATGTCACTGGAACGGCATCTTGTGCTAAAGGTGGGGTCACGTCCTTTATGGAAATGCCTCTGAACCAAGTGCCAGCAACGGTGGATGGCAAGACCCTTGAAGAAAAGTATTCACACAAAGATGAATTAAAAGTGGATGTTGGCTCATTTGGTGGGTTAGTCCCATCGAACTTAAAGGGTGGCATTCAAGAATTGGATGAAGGTGGCGTTGCGGGTTACAAGTGTTTCTTAGCAACCTGTGGGGACCGTTCGATCGACGGCGACTTCGAAAACGTCGATGACTACTCCCTTTACGAAGGGATGAAGCAGATTGCCAAGACGGGTAAAGTCTTAGCCATTCATGCCGAAGATGCAGCCATTACCGACCGTCTGGGTGAAATCGCCAAGGCGGAAGGCAAGACCACGTTGGCCGATTACGTCGACACCCGTCCAGCCTTTACCGAAGTCATGGCCATCAAGAAGGCCATCTTCATGGCTAAGCAAACCGGTTGCCGGATTCACATCTGTCACGTGGCTTGCCAAGAAGGTGTCGATGCCGTTATCCAAGGTCGCGCTGAAGGTGTTGACGTGACTTGTGAAACCTGTGTTCACTACCTGTACTTCGCTAAGGACGAATTGGACGCCATTGGTGCCGTGGTTAAATGTTCACCACCAATCCGCGAACAAGCCCAACAAGACGCCTTATGGAAGCGCGTTGAATCGGGTGCGATCAGCTTCGTGACGTCCGACCACTCACCATGTACACCAGACCTGAAGGATACCGACAACGCCTTCGATGCTTGGGGTGGGATCTCCGGCGTTCAAAACGATGTTGACGTGATGTACGACGAAGCCGTTCAAAAACGCGGCATGTCCTTAACGCATTTCGCTCAAATCATCGCTTCCAACCCAGCCGACCGGTACAACTTGGATGACAAGGGCCGGATCAGCGTGGGCAAGGATGCTGACTTCGTGCTGATCAAGCCAAACGCGCCTTACACGTTGAAGGCGGAAGACTTGGAATACCGGAACCAAATCAGCCCATACATTGGCCGTGAAATCGGTGCCCAAGTGATGCAAACCATCTTACGGGGCCAAACGATTTACAGCAAGGAAGCGGGCGTAACGTCTGCCTTCCCTGGCCAATTTATCGAAAAAGCAGCTAAGCGGGTTGCCCAAACGGTTTAATTTAAGCGATTTAAGCGCTGGCTTAACTGACAAAACGACTTGTTTTCGACTTGACTCGAAACGAGTCGTTTTCTTTTGTCATGGCTGCTTGGGCACTTTGCTAAAGAGTGAAGTGGAAGTTCTGCTGGAAACGACAAACAGCGATAATTATCTGGCCGTTGTGTGTTAGACACCTTGCCGTTCACCAAATTTGGCCTGTGATCTTGTTAAGATGCGCCAAGATAAAGCATGTTTTGGCCTTCAATTTGAGCTAAAACCGCTGTTGGGTGACCATTTACTTGTCAATCACTGAGTGCCCATTTAGTTCACTCGTGGCTACCTGAGTATTGGAAAAACTAGTGTAGGTGAATGTTGCCATTCCGGCGATACGATCAACCATTTAGAGTTTATATTCTTCGTAACCGGAGGCGGCCAGAGATGAAGGTAGCCGTGACAGCGCTGTAAGCTGAACCTCAGCTTACAGCGCGGGACGTGTTTGGAGACTGACGCGCTTTGTCAGGCTTCAAACCGAGCCGGAGGACCGCTTTTCAGGCCGCAGGCGGTCCCCACAGCGCCGAAATCTCTGGCAGCCGCAGGTGGTCGTCGATGACTCATTTAATCGTATTGAAATGTGAAGTTTGATGGTAATCGGAAGAAAGCGACCCGGAAAATACACGAATTTCCAAAAGAGTCTGCCTGCGGGTGGCGATGAAGGCAAAATGGGCTAGAAAAAGGCGTATTTGGGACAAAATCTAGTCAGAATGCAACAATTTCACGAATGACTTTAGCCAAAGTGACTAATGATGATTGCAATGAAAGCGCATACAATAAGCTTGTAACATAATATGAAGGAGGCAAAAATTATGGAACTCGAAAAAGTTGTTGATGAACGACTTAAGAAATTGTCATCGATCGGTAGCGATCCCACGGGTGGGATGACCCGGTTGTTGTACTCCGATTCTTGGCTGGAAGCGCAACAGTACGTTAAGGCTCAGATGGAATCAACTGGGATGGCAACCAAGTTCGATGATATTGGTAACTTATTTGGGCGAATCGAAGGGTCCGAGAAGCCTGAAGAAACCATCATGACGGGTTCACATATTGATACAGTGGTTAATGGGGGAACTCTTGACGGCCAGTTTGGGGTTGTCGCTTCGTTAACGGCTGTTCAGTTCCTACAAGAAAAATACGGCGCACCCAAGCGGTCACTGGAAGTCATTTCCATGGCCGAAGAAGAAGGTAGCCGCTTCCCAACGGTATTCTGGGGCAGCAAGAACTTCGTCGGTATTGCCAACAACGATGAAGTGAAAGATGTTGCCGATGCTAATGGCAAGAAGTTCGCTGATGAAATGCACCGCCAAGGCTTCGACTTTAGCGACAAGCAAACGCGGCGTGATGATATCAAGGCCTTCGTCGAAGAACATATTGAACAAGGCAGCATCCTCGAAAGAGAACACGAACAAATTGGGGTCGTTAACAGCATTGCCGGGCAACGGCGCTACGACATCACCTTGAAGGGTGAAGCCAACCATGCCGGAACCACGCCCCTGAGCTATCGTCATGATGCCGTTTATGGCATGGCTAAGATTGTGAATACGGCCCTGGACAAAGCTCATGAGATTGGCGATCCACTGGTCTTGACCTTTGGGAAAGTGGTGCCTAAGCCGAACACGGTTAACGTGGTGCCTGGCGAAGTTCTCTTCACGATGGACTGCCGGCACACCGATGCTGAATACTTAGTAAACTTCACCACCGAGATTGAAAACATGATGCGCGATGTGGCCAAGCAAATGGGCTTAGACATCAACATTGACTTGTGGATGGATGAAAAACCCGTTCCAATGAGCCAAGACATCGTCGATACCATCGAAGGTCAGGCCAAGACCGGCAACTACAAGTATCGCGTGATGCACAGTGGTGCGGGACATGATTCTCAAATCATTGCGCCGGTTTATCCAACGGCGATGATCTTCGTGCCAAGTATCAACGGGGTCAGCCATAACCCAGCCGAGAATACCAAGTTTGAAGACTTAGTCGAAGGCGTTAAGTTAATGGCCGATACCCTCTATCAATTAGCTTACAAATAGATAATTTCGTAAAACCACACAAAACTAGTTTAAATAAAAGTTGGGAGACTTGATCATGAGTTACAAAAACAATCGTACCGGGTATCAAAAACAATTATTAGGGTCACGTTCCGTCGTTAAGGCCGGTAACTTCGCCTTGATTCCAAACGATGGCTTAGTGAAGAATAATGTACCAGGCTTTGAAAATGTCGACGTTTCCATCATGGGAACTCCGCGTTTAGGCGCACACTTCGTTGACTACATCGCCAGCTTCCAAAAGGGTGGTAAGCACACCGGCTTTGGTGGCGAAGGCATCGAAACGGTCGCCTACGTGGTTTCCGGGAAGTTAAAAGTTTCCGACGGTAAGGAAGAAAACATCCTGACCGATGGCGGCTACGCTTACTTCCCAGAAAGTGTCATCATGACCATGGAAAACGCGCAAGACGAACCAACTGAAGTCTTCCTGTACAAGAAGCGTTACCAACCAATCGCTGGCCACAAGGCATACAAGATCGTTGGTAACACGCACGACCGGGCACCGCAAGACTACGAAGGCATGACCGACGTTCACCTGTGGGACTTCTTACCAACCGACGACTTAGGCTTCGACATGAACATGCACATCTTGGCCTTCGAACCAGGTGCTAGCCATGCTTACATCGAAACCCACTACCAAGAACACGGGGCTTACTTAATCAGTGGTTCCGGGATGTACAACCTGGACAATGGCTGGTACCCAGTTGAAAAGGGTGACTACCTCTACATGGGTTCCTACTCACCACAAGCCGCTTATGCTGTTGGCCGTGGCGAACCCCTAGCTTACGTTTACTCAAAGGATGCCAACCGCGATCCAGAAATCTAACACACGACAACACACACACTAGACTCGGAGGGACAGCATATGTCAGATTCAGGAATTACGCTAGTTGAAGCGCAAGAATTACAAGATTTGATGATGAACAAGTTTATCGCCGCCGGATTGCCTAAAGAACCTGCCGAAGAAACGGCCCGGCACCTGACCTACGCCGATGCCTGTGGGATCCACTCCCACGGGACCGTGCGGGTAGCCTACTATGCCGAACGGATTGCTAAGGGGGGCGTTAACCTCAACCCGAACATCCAATTTGAAAAGACGGGGACGTCTACCGGGGTCGTCCACTGTGACAACGGAATGGGCCAATACGTCTGCAACGAAGCCTTAACCTACGCCATCGACATGGCCAAGGAATCTGGGACGGCCGTTGTGGGTGTCGAAAAGACCGGTCACAGTGGGATGTTGTCCTACTATGTGAAGCGGGCCGCTGAAGAAGGTTTGGTTGCCATTGCGATGTGCCAATCCGACCCTATGGTGGTACCTTACGGCGGTAGTGAAAACTACTTCGGAACCAACCCAATTGCCTTTTCTGCGCCACGTTCAAGCGGCGAACCCCTGGTCTTCGATATGGCCACCACGGTTCAAGCCTGGGGCAAAGTGCTGGATGCTCGGTCAAAGAACCGGTCCATTCCGGATACCTGGGCCGTTGACGGCAACGGGGATCCAACCACGAATCCACACGACGTTCGCGGCTTACTCCCAATCGCTGGGCCTAAGGGCTACGGCTTGATGATGCTGGTTGACGTCGTTGCCGGTTCACTGCTGGGTCTGCCATTTGGGAAGCACGTTTCTTCCATGTACGCCGACCTGACGGAAAAGCGGAACCTCGGTCAATTCTACATCTTGATTGATCCGAAGAAGTTCACGGATCCTGATGCCTTTGCTAAGCAAGTGCAACAGATGACCGAAGAACTTCATGAAATGAAACCAGCCAAGGGCTTCGATCAAGTTTACCTGCCAGGTGAACGCAGCCAGATTCGCCGGAAGAAAGCGATGAAGGACGGCATCGAAGTGGCTACTGAAATTTACGATTACCTGAAGAGCGATACGGTTCACTTTGATAAGTACAATGGGCAAGGTGCCTTCGCCGAATAATTTTAACGAAAGAGAGTTGATAACTATATGCTGCACACAGTGATTGAAAAGAATAGTTATCAGGACTCCATCGTGCTCATGCTGTTGACCAACTATCTGGAAACCCTGGATGGCGTCAACAATGTACAGGTCATGATGGGAACCCCTGCTAACAAAGATATCTTTAAGACGGGTGGCCTCGCAACCGATGAATTGGAAGCGGCAACACCTAACGACATGGTCATCGTTCTCGATGTTGACAATGAGGATTTAATCGATGACGTGGTCAAGAAAGCCAAGACTTACCTGGATGAACAATCCAGTGGAAATGACGACGAGAACAGCGGTGAGGAACGGGTTAAGACCTGGGACAAGGCGCTAGAAGTTGCCAAGGACGCCCCCGTTGCCTTGATTTCCGTACCCGGCGTTTACGCCGCCAGTGAAGTCGAGAAAGCTCTCGATGCGGGTAAAAACGTCTTCTGTTTCAGTGATAACGTCACGATTGAAGATGAAGCCCGCCTGAAGCAGACGGCCCATGAAAAGGGCTTGCTGTTGATGGGCCCTGACTGTGGGACCGGGATTGCCAACGGGTTACCGCTAGCCTTCGCCAACCGGGTTCGCAAGGGCAGTATCGGAATCGTCGGTGCCTCTGGGACTGGGATTCAAGAAGTCACCGCCATCATCCACAAGATGGGTGAAGGGGTCACTAACGCGATCGGAACCGGTGGTCGTGACCTAAAGGCCCAGGTTCAAGGGATTACGTTCAAGGACAGCATTGCCTTACTGGACCAAGATCCAGACGTTAAGGTGATTGTGGCCATTTCCAAGCCGCCTGCAAAGGAAGTCCGCGATGACGCGGTCGACCTGTTACGGGCAGCCAAGAAGCCAGTCGTTGCCATCTTCTTAGGTGAAAAGCCAGAAGCCCACGAAAAGGGCCTCTACCGGGCTTACACGTTGGAAGAAACGGCGAAGATTGCGGTCGGCTTGCTCCATGGTCAAGAACCAACCGGAAACGAAGACGTTGCCGTGAAGGTTCCTGATGTGAAGCTTCAACCGCAACAAAAGTACATTAAGGGCTACTACTCCGGTGGGACGTTGGCTTATGAGGCCGCAACCTTGATGAACAACACGCTGGGTCTCCATGCCGAAAACGGCGTGGATGGGTCAATCCTGAAGAAGGACGGCTACGAAGTTCTCGACCTCGGGGACGATGTCTTCACGCAAGGCCGACCACACCCGATGATTGATGCCACGAAGCGTAAGGAAATGATGGTTTCGGCGGGACAAGATCCCGAAACGGCCGCAATTCTGTTGGATATCGTGCTGGGATACGGGACAACCGATGACATGGCCGGTGACTTGAAGGATACGATCATCAAGGTCAAGGCGGATGCCAAGGCCGAGGGTCGTGAATTACCAGTCATTGCCACCATTGTTGGGACGGACATGGATCCCCAAGACTACAGCCAACAACAGAAGACGTTGGAATCGGCTGGAGTGATTCTCTGTGAGAATAACGCCCAAGCGGTGAAGACCGCCTTAGCCATTGTGGGTCATCCAGTAGAAGAAAAGCCGCTACCAATCCTTCCAGAAAAGCCATCGCATGTGCAGATGCCAGCGGTTTCTGACAGATTAAAGGAAATGCTGACGGCCACGCGGTTCCTAAACATTGGTCTGGAAAGCTTTGCCGATGCGATTAATGAAAGTGGCGGGAGTGCTGTCCAGTTTGACTGGAAGCCAATCGCCGGTGGGAACGTTGAGCTGCAAAAGGCCCTCTTGTTCCTCAGTAAAGTTGATTTGAAAGTAGGGGTGTAATGAATGGTTTATAAAAGTATAGACGAAGCCAATCAGGCGGTCGTCTCCAAAATTATTGCCGGTTCACCATTCCTATTGGATGTTGTCCCCGCAATGGATGTTATTGATGAATTCAAACACGGTAAGGTCTTGCTTCACGCCGGTCCACCAATCACCTACGATAAGATGATTGACCCCGTCCAAGGTGCCTGCATTGGGGCGGCCCTGTTCGAAGGGTGGGCAGATAATGAAGATGACGCGCGCAAACTCATGGAAAGCGGCGAAGTCACTCTCATTCCTTGTCACCACGTCGATGCCGTTGGTCCAATGGGCGGGATTACCTCAGCTCACATGCCACTGGTTGTCGTTGAGAACCGGACGGACGGGAACCGTGCTTACTGCACGATGAACGAAGGGATCGGTGCCGTTCTGCGGTTCGGTGCCAACGGTCCGGAAGTAATTGATCGGTTGCGCTGGATGCGTGATGTTTTAGGACCAGTCTTGAGCAAGGCGCTACAAACGCGCGAACCGTTGAATGTAAACGTTTTAATCGCGAAAGCCATTGCCATGGGGGATGAATTCCACCAACGGAACATTGCCGCTTCACTGGCCTTCTTAAAGGAAATGTCTCCAAGCATTGTGGCCTTGGACATTGATCAAAAGGACAAGGAAGATGTTATTCAATTCTTGGCCGACACGGATCAGTTCTTCTTGAACATCATGATGGCCTCCGCCAAATCCGTGATGGATGGCGCTCGTCAGATTCAGGAAGGGACGATCGTTACGGCGATGTGCCGGAACGGTTACGAATTTGGTATCCGGATTGCCGGGATGGGGGACGAATGGTTCACGGGTCCCGTTAACACGCCACACGGCCTGTACTTCTCCGGATTCTCCGAAGACGATGCCTCACCTGATATGGGTGACAGTGCGATTACCGAAACGTTTGGGGTTGGTGGGTTCGCCATGATCGCCGCACCGGCCGTTACGCGGTTCGTCGGGACGGGTGGATTCTTCGATGCCCTGCACACCAGTGAGGACATGACCGAGATTACCACGGCTTCCAATCCAAATTTCCCAATCCCAACTTGGGACTTCCGCGGGATTTCTATCGGGATTGATGCACGGAAGGTTGTTGAAACGGGCATTCTCCCAGTGATTAATACCGGGATTGCCAACAAAAAAGCTGGTCTAGGACAAATCGGGGCTGGAACCGTTAATCCACCGATGGAAGCCTTCGAAAAAGCTGTCCTGGCTTATGCGAAGAAGTTAGGTTTTGAGGAATAAATGCGTGAAGTAGAAGTTCTGGGTGACCATGTACTTCTGGCTCTAGAAGATAGAGAGTGGTATGTTCACAGCGTCTTTGAACATACCTTTAATTTAACAGATAAGCAGCACACGCCGTTGGTGATCCTGACTAGCGACCGCTCAAAACTTTTACCAGGTGGACTCTATCTTCCGCCACGCGATTTTACCGATTTATTGCGTCAAATTCGAGATACCCGCAAAGTTGAATTCCACGATGACGCCTTTTATATCGAGACCTACCAAGAGACTTGGCAGCTCAAGATTACCGAGACGTTCCGGGCAGACTTACTGACCGAGGGGATTCGTTCAGACCGGCTGGGGTATCTGCTGACCAACTGCCGGAACATTGACCGACAGACCGGGTTCGACCAACCGTTTCAGGATTTCTTGACGATGGCCACGTCGCCGTATCAAAAGGAGACTTCCTGGCTAACTAATGCCGTCACCGTTCAATGGGGCGTCGACTTCTTCATTGGCAGAGGCAGGGGGCTTACCCCATCGGGCGATGACTTCTTGTTAGGCTGGATTCTCATTGATTGGCTCAGTGGTAACCATCAGGAACTCCGAGCGGCGGTTGCCTCGCGGATTGCAACAGCCAATTACACCACGGATGTTGGTCGCAGTTATCTCTACTATGCTCTGCGCCGCCGTTTCAGTAGCGCATTACTGGGCATTGTGCGGTACTTGAAGGGCAACGAACCCTTAGAAAATCTGGACAATCTTTTGGAACAAGCCATCGAGTATGGCAATACGTCAGGCATTGATTGCTTGGCAGGGATTGTTTCAGCATTGGTCTACAAGCAGGTCAATCTCGACCTTGATTTGAAATATTGATGAGATTAAACGGAAGAAAGGGGGATATCCCAATGGCTAAAAGAGTGGTTATTGCGGTTGGTGGTAACGCGATTCTCCAACCGAAACAGGATCCAACGTTTGAGGTGCAGATGGCAAACGTCCAAAAGAGTGCGGAACAAATCGCGAAGATTGAAGCCATGGATTACGAAATTGTGTTAACCCATGGTAACGGTCCGCAGGTTGGGAACATTCTCCAACAAAACGAACTGGCAAAACATACGGTGCCCGCGCTCCCACTGGACGCTTGTAATGGCGAGTCCCAGGGCTTCATTGGCTACATGTTGGAGCAAAGTTTGAAGAACACGTTGCGGCAGAATCAATCCTCGGCAAATGTGGCGACACTGCTCACCGAGGTGGAAGTTGACCGTGACGACCCCGCATTTAAGGACCCCAGCAAGCCGATCGGTGTGTTCTACACCGAAGAGGAAGCCGAGAAATTAAAGGCGGATAAGGGCTGGATTATGAAGGAAGACGCGGGTCGGGGCTACCGGCGCGTGGTGCCTTCCCCAATGCCGGCCATGATTCACGGGGTCGATTCGATTAATCATCTGTTGGAACAAAACATCATTGTCATTGCCGGTGGTGGCGGGGGAATCCCGGTCTACCAAACTGAGGATGGCCTGCTACAGGGGTTAGAAGCCGTGATTGATAAGGATCGTACGGGTCGGAAGTTGGCGGAACAAGTGAATGCCGATATCTTCATGATTCTGACCGATGTCAACAATGTTTATATCAATTACGGGAAACCTAACCAGAAGAAGCTAGAGAACGTTTGTGTCAAGGAGACGCAGAAGTATCTCGATGATGGTCAGTTTGCCGTCGGGAGTATGGGTCCCAAGATCGAAGCGGCGATTGCGTTTGCCAAAACCGGACGAACCGCCATCATCTGTTCCTTGGATGAAGCCGATCTCGCCTTACAGGGCAAGGCCGGAACGCGAATTAGTTACGCCTAGCGTGATCACAGCATCACTTAGCTTGAGAGATTGATTTGACGTAAAAGGTACCGTAAGTCATTGTGGTGAAACCGGACACAACGAACTGCCGAACACGAGCGGGCATTGACCCGTTGGTGTGGTTGTGAAGGGTCATGGTAAACGATAACGGCCAAGGGACAAGCCTTGAACACCAACGTTATCGTTGAATGCAGTCGAACGACCCAGTCGAAATGACGGGGCGTTCGACTTTCGCCGCAATCTTATTGTGAAAGTTCTTACAACCACACTAAAATTCTGGAGGTCGAATGCTATGAGTCATCGTTTAGATGGAAAAGTTGCGATTGTTACGGGAGGAACCTTAGGGATTGGTTTAGCCGTTGCCGATAAGTTCGTTGAAGAAGGCGGCAAGGTCATGATCACCGGGCGCCATGCTGATGTGGGAGAAAAGGCCGCCAAGAGTATCGGTGGGCCGGAAGTCATTCAATTCTTCCAGCACGATGCCACTGATGAACAGGGCTGGTTGGATTTATTTGATGCCACGGAAAAGGCCTTTGGCCCCGTCACCACGATTGTAAACAACGCGGGGATGGCCGTTAACAAGAGCATCGAAAACACCACCACGGAAGAATGGAAACAACAGTTGGCCGTTAATCTAGACGGTGTCTTCTACGGCACGCGGTTGGGAATTCAACGGATGAAGAACAAGCACTTAGGCGCTTCGATCATCAACATGTCATCCATTGAAGGCTTCGTCGGCGACCCTAATCTGGGGGCTTACAATGCCTCTAAGGGTGGCGTACGGATTATGTCCAAGTCGGCGGCCGTTGATTGCGCGTTGAAGGACTATGACGTTCGGGTTAACACCGTTCATCCGGGCTACATCAAGACGCCATTGGTTGACGATCTGCCAGGGGCCGAAGCCGCAATGTCTTCACGGACCAAGACACCAATGGGCCACATCGGCGAACCCAACGATATTGCCTGGATCTGTGTCTACTTAGCTTCGGACGAATCCAAGTTCGCGACCGGCTCAGAGTTCGTGGTTGACGGGGGTTACACGGCGCAATAAACGACCGTGCATCACTTGGTGAAAACGTATACAATAGAGTTGTAAACCCAAATCTTGCAGAAGGAGTGACAGTTATGGCTAGTGTTTTAGTAACTGCAGCAATTCCACAGTCTGCTCTGGCGATTTTGAAAGAAGCTGGGCTGGAGATTGATGTCTATACGGGCAGTGGATTAATCACGAAAGAAGAATTGGTTAAACGGATTGTGGGAAAGGATTATTTGATTACGCCGTTGTCAACGCAGGTTGATCGAGACGTGATTGATGCCGATCCGAACCTGAAGATTATTGCCAACTACGGTGCGGGCTTTAACAACATTGATGCCGCCTATGCTCGGCAAAAGGGCATCCCGGTCACCAATACGCCGGAGGTCTCCACGGTCTCCACCGCTGAAGTGACGACCGGGCTGATGATCACGTTGGCACACCGGATGGTCGAAGGCGATAAGCTGATGCGGACGAAGGGCTTTGACGGCTGGTCACCCCTCTTCTTCTTGGGCCATGAACTCTCTGGTAAGACGTTAGGTATTGTTGGCATGGGACAGATTGGACAAGCCGTTGCGAAGCGGATGAAGGCGTTTGACATGAACATCATCTACGCGCAACGGACCCGGCTTGATCCAGAAGTGGAAGCCCAATTCGGCGCTAAGTTTGTCAATCTAGATGAGCTGATTAAGACGAGTGATGTCTTGAGCTTGCACTGCCCATTGAACGACCAGACCCATCACATGATTGGGGCACCTCAGTTCAAGCAGATGAAGTCATCGGCTTACCTGATTAATGCCGCACGGGGACCCGTGATTGACGAGGCGGCTCTGCTCACAGCGCTGAAGGCTGGCGAATTGGCTGGCGCAGCGTTAGATGTTTACGAAGCGGAACCCAACGTTGATGATGGTTTCAAGGCCCTCGATAACGTAATCCTGACGCCGCACGTCGGGAACGCTACCGTAGAAGCGCGGGACGCCATGGCTGCGATTGTTGCCAAGAATACCGTACGGGTTGATCAGGGACAAGAACCATTACACATCGTGAATTAAGCAACACCACCTTCATATTATGATTAGAGAATAGTTTTGGCGGGATCGGCTCAGACATGGGCGGGTCCCGTTTTTTTGATTGGCTAAGGGTTGAAGAAGGTACGTGAACGCCAGCCATTCCTCCAGTTGGCATGGCCCATCGCCATTAAACGCGTCATCAATAGTCACTTGTGGCTGTCAGAGATTCCGGTGGTGTGGAGATTGCTTGCGGTCTGAGAAGGATCGGGTCTGTTCGTTTCCGGTAAATCAATTAAAATAAGTGATGGCATCGCTGTACTTATAATTGTGTAATTATGTTTATATCCCGTGTAGCCGTGAGTGAGTCAAATTTGGCCTGGAATGCGGTGGGGAGGACGGGAAAAGCTAAAGCCCTGTTTTTTCTTACTTTGAGCTGAAAGTTCACTGTCGTTTTGCCACCAACATAGCTGAAACGTGCGCCAACAGGCAACTGGTTCCGCTTAACACTGATAGTCAAATAATCCAAGGGCGGGATTATCCGTCTATCAGCGTTAATGCTCACCAGTTAACCGCCTGTTGTCCCACTCTTGCCAACACAAAAAATACTAAGCTTAGAGGCATAAGAGTTATCCGACGGGATGCTCTTATGCCTCTATTACTTTATAGTGGTAGTGAAGACAGGCCGTGCTCCTTT
>NZ_JAAVSC010000001.1 GCF_012641095.1 Lactobacillus sp. HBUAS51381 | reverse complement strand
TTGACTTCGCAAATATTGTTTGGGTTTGAATAAATTCAAACCGCCCTACACATATTTGGTTTGTCGAAACAATGTTCAGTTTTCAAAGGTCTACCTAAGCGATTACCGAAGTAATCAGCTTAATTATCATATCATGTTGCTGATGTGATGTCAACAAGAAGTTTGATTTAACAACGTTTCTCGTCGATTGCCACGATAAACGCGACAACTTATATAGAATATCACGTTATCAACAACTCGTCAATAACTAATTTCAATCTCTATGAATTGGTCTAGTTACTGATTCGCCTTGACAACGTATATAACTATACCAAGTAAAAGCCCTTGGCGTCAACTAAAAACTGAAAATAAGTGAATCTTTTTTCAAAGGCATAACTTATAGTTGAAAGCATACAAATTGTTAACTGACGGCCGTGTGTTTCTTATTTTTAAAGTCAGCTCCGTTCGGGTTTGTTTTGGCATAAAAAAGCGCAGTGGTCAAAAGCACCCACTGCGCACTCTAAAAATTTTGATTTACTTCGCGATCCGGACTAAGAAATACCGTTTCTTCCCCCGACGCACAATAACAAATTTACCATCAAATGCGCTGCTAGGGTCAACTTCGGCCTGCGTATCCGTAACCTTCTCACCATTAATCCGAATAGCCCCGTTGGTTAAATCTTCGCGAGCCTGACGCCGTGACGATTCAATTTTGGTGTCGTCGACTAACCATTCAACCAAGTTCTTCTTGTCAGCGTTAACCGTCACGGAAGGCATCTTCTTGAAGCCTTGTTCGATTTCGCTAGCCGTCAAGTCAGCCACATCCCCGGAAAACAACGCCTTAGTAATGTGTTGGGCTTCGACGACGGCGTCATGACCGTGCACGAATTCCGTCACTTCTTCGGCCAAACGACGCTGGGCTTCCCGCTTCTCTGGATGCGTTGCCACGGCCGTTTCCAATTCCTTGATCTGGTCTTGGTCTAAAAACGTGAAGTACTTCAATAACTTGATGACATCCTTATCGTTCGTGTTAATCCAGAATTGGTAGAATTCGTAAGGTGAGGTCTTCTCTGGGTCCAACCAAACGTTGCCACCTTCGGACTTCCCAAACTTCGTGCCATCCTCCTTCAATAATAACGGAATGGTCAACCCATAGGCTTTGGCATCGGAGCCCTTCAACTTGTGGATCAAGTCAATACCGGCCGTAATATTCCCCCATTGATCGGCTCCCCCGATTTGGAGTTGGACGTCTTCGGCTTGGAACAAGTGCAAGAAGTCAATGGATTGGAGAATCTGGTACGTGAATTCCGTGTAGGAAATCCCAACTTCCAGCCGTGAAGCCACCACTTCCTTGTTCAACATGTTGTTGACGTTAAATAGCTTCCCGTAGTCACGCAAGAAGTCCAACAGTGAAATCTTGGACAACCAGTCGTAGTTGTTCACAATCTTAAAGGTCCCATCTTGACCGAAGAGGTGTTCCATCTGCTTGGTCAGGCAGTCCTGGTTATGACGAACTTGGTCCATGGTTTGCAGGACCCGTTCGGATTTCTTCCCCGATGGATCACCGATGGACCCCGTCGCGCCACCGATGATGATGTATGGTCGATGACCGGCTAACTGGAAGCGTTTCAGGATCATAAAGGGAATCAAGTGACCGATGTGCATAGAGTCTCCCGTTGGGTCAATCCCTACGTACAACCCCACGGCCTTATCCTTAACCAATTCGCCCAAACCGGCTTCATCGGTCTGCTGGTTAATCGCGCCACGCCATTTTAACTCATCAATAATTGACATTTCCGTTCCTCCTAGTGTAATTCTCTCAATAAAAAAGTCCCCAATGGCACTATGCCATCAGGGACGAATTGAAATCCGCGTTACCACCCAAGTTGTTGTCCATTGACAACCGCTCGTCATCGTTAACGGAATGACCCGCCGACTAGTCGGCCGCTCCTCAGCGTAATTCATGGTTACGGACGTTCCAACTCTCAGCGCCGTCAGATTTCTTGACCGGAGCCGCACCCACTACTGGACTGATTCATCGCTTATGATGTCGATGATACCGGGAGTCCGGGCAAATGTCAATACACCAAGTGGTTAAAAGAGGCTCTTCACGCTCTCCATCACGATTTGAATATTTAACACCGTCAAGACAATCGTACACGTCCACGCCATCACGGTGATCCAGCGTTTGTTGACGTACTCCGCGCCCATGATCTTCTTGGAGGAGGTAAACATTGTCAGGGGGATCATCGAAAACGGCAGGGCAATCGACAGGAACACCTGTGAATTAACCAAGAGACTGTCCAGTGCCGCTTCGTTACCGCCATAGATAATCGTACAAATAATCACGGGAACCACTGAGATCAGCCGCGTCACGAGCCGACGCACCCACAGCGGGATCTTTAAATTGATGAACCCTTCCATAATAACCTGCCCCGTCAACGTTCCCGTAATGGTCGAGTTCTGACCGGAAGCCAGCAGTGCGACCGCAAACAGCGTTGACAGTAACGGTGAAGCCACCGCACCGGCCAATTGGTTATCTTGCAACGCGGCGTACAGATTTCCAAACGTGCCTAACTGATCGGTCCCCTTACCGAAGAACATCGCGGCCCCCAGCAGTAACAGCAAGCAGTTAATCACAAACGCGCCAAACAACTGAATGTTGGAATCCCAGGTTGTGAACTTCACTGCACGACGCATTTCGGCCGGATCATCCCGGTTGAACTTCCGCGTTTGCGAGATGGATGAGTGAAGGTAGAGGTTATGTGGCATAACCGTCGCCCCCACAATCCCCAGCGCCATGGTCAACTGCCCGGAATGTACGATCTCCGTCCGCGGAATGAAGTTCGCCATTGCGGCGCCCATGTTTGGTTGCGCAATGATCACTTCATAGGCAAAGACCACCAAGATCACCGTAATCAAGCAGATCACGATGGCTTCAATCTTTCGGAAGCCTAATTTCGTTAATAATAATAGTAATAAGACGTCAAATACCGTCAGGGAAACTCCTAACACCAGTGGCACTCCGAACAACAATTGCAGGGCGATCGCCCCACCAATAACTTCGGCAATGTCGGTCGCCATAATCGCCAATTCGGTCACGACCCACAGGACGGCCCCAATACGTTTACTCGTATGTGCCCGGGTGGCTTGAGCCAAATCCATCTGTGTCACAATGCCCAGTTTAGCCGCCATGTATTGCAGTAACATCGCGATTAAACTCGACATCAAGATGACGGACATCAGCAGGTAGCCGTACTTCGCGCCCCCACCAATCGAGGTAACCCAGTTTCCCGGATCCATGTACCCCACGGCGACTAATGCCCCCGGTCCTGAAAAGGCCATTAAGCTCTTAAAAAAGCCCTTATCCTTGGGGATCTTGACGGTCCCATTCACTTCTTCCAATGACGGTCCGTTCGCGTAACCGGTCAAATTCTTCGGCTTCGTTGAAACGTTGTCTGTCATGTTTTTCAGCTCCCTTATCTCTTTGCTATCATCCAATTATACGGACGCAGCGCAATTTGTAAAGGATTTTTTAAAGTTCCCTAACTTTAAATTTATATTACCCATTAAATTAATAATCCCAAAAATGCAAAATTCTCTTGTGTTTTCAAGCCGTTTGCATCATAATATTTTTTATATTTATTTTTACAGAAAGTGGTGACCCCCTTGGCCCATACAAAAATGTTTGTTGAATTACTTGCCCCCCTATTCATTGCGATCCTCACAATTGCTGCTCTGATGACCCTGGTCAAGTGGCACTTCACGACCGCTGCGATTGGTCTGGGAACTTTAGGGACCCTCGGCCTAATCATCGTTATTCTCAGTGGCTTAGCCGCGGACTTCTGGTCCTATCGCCACGCCGTACGCCAGGTAAAATCCCAAATCAAAGACCATTAACCGTAGTTCTCTAACTAAAGAAGCCTAAACGACCAATCCACTGTTGGTCGTTCAGGCTTCTTTTTCATTTGCATAAGGGGATTGCTGGCCACTCCACGAGTCAGCACTGCCCCGCATCTGCCAAAGGCACAGACTTTGCGGCCGCCTGACCATCTTCACGCAGTTGCTTTAAGGTCATGGCCAACGTAGCCGGTAACTTCTCCTGAATAAGGTCTAGTTTCTTTTGGCCCAGCACCGTCAACGTAAGGTATCGTCGCCGCCGATCCGTTGCGGCTACCCGTTGACTGAGGTAGCCCCGTTTACACAGATCCACGACGAGATTCGACGTCCGGGTCGCTGAAAAACCTAACTTCTTCGCGGCCTGAGCCACCGTCAACTTCTCATTAGCGACGTAGGTCAACAACTGGCACTGGGGTAAGTTCAGACTCAACTCCGCGAGTGGTTGATTGTAGCACTGCGTGACTAACCCATAGATTCTGGTCAGCGTCTTCAATTGTTCATACTCCACCATTTTCCAACTCCCCTTTCTATAAAATGTATCCGTTTTCATTATACCATTAACAGTCTATGACAAAACAATCCTGTTGCATAATTAGTCCGCCATATATTCTATTTTGACCCCAAATCATCCTCATGAACAGAAAAAAAGAGTCCGGACTAAGCTCTCCAGACTCTTGGTGTCACTGCTTAGCCACGGTTAAAGCATCACCAGTCCCGCTGGAAACTACTAACCAGGCTTCGGCTCACGCAGCTCACAACAGACCTATTTAACTTCACCGAGTGACTGCTTGCGGTTGTTGAAGTCTAAGGCAAATAGTGACAACTCGTGATGCCGCAAGACACGAATTAACCGGTCCAGGTTCTCACCGTAGGCCAATTCTTTGACCCAGTGAAAGGCCTCGACGTGATGCTGATCAGCAAACCCGGCCGCCAGCGGATCGACACCATAAATAATCAGATAATTGGCCCGCTTGCTCGGGTCGATCACGGTCTGATCGGTCAACAAACTCAGATGAACAATCCCACTCAATAGGCGGTTAAAGATATCCGTGGTCACCCCAATCATGTCATAGGTCACCAAAATTTCGACCTTGGCCGCCGTCAGGGTCAGCCCGTTGGTGTATTTGCTCAAGTGTTTCTGCACCAACCGAATATCTGCCGCGGCTACCTGACCGGGGTACAGCTGGCCCATGCTCTTCGCCAGCGCGGTCGCCGCAGCAATGGACGACGCCGTGGGCTGATAGAGGGCCGTGATTTCCGGCCGTAAGAGCGGGTCAACGCGGAACAGCAACATGAATTGACAGAGCGCAAACAACCAGTTGGCAAACCAATCACGTCCCGTCGCGTAGTCCGCTAATTCCCGCACGCCCGGGGCCAGCTCATAATTACCCAGACGCTGCTTAAGGCCTAGATACAGGCGCTGCATCGCTTGGGGCTGCAGTGCCCGCACAAAGTACGGCGAACTGGTCAACAGATAATCCAAGGTTGCCAACTCGGTTAACGCTTCCTGCGGCGTATTGCCCACCTGCTCCTGCAGTGTTGCGGCCAAACCACGTAAATCCGTCAAATGGGCCAACGGAAAGCGAAGCGCCGTGTACCGGTAGCCCTGATCAAACCGTAACAAGGCCAAGGTGACCAGCAAATCCTTGCGTTGCGTGAGGCTTGCTGACTCCTGATAGACGGTGGAATTGGCATAGGTCGCCATCACCTGATCGTGGAATCGCTGCATTTTGGGGGACAGTCGTGGTAAATCCGCGACCGGCGTCAACGTCGTACTGAATAACATGAAGTATAACAGCTGAATCAACACCTCGTTGCCCGTAATTTGCAAGGGATTCGCCATCAACTGCAGATCGTATTGTGCCAGCTGCTCCTTCATGGCCTTCATGCGCCGATTAAACGTTGACGTGCTGATACCCAAGTCGGCACAAAACGCGCTCGTCTGTTGGTAACTCTGTTTGAGCGTGGCCACCATGGCTTGATATGGAATGCTCTGTTGATACAGCCAGTGGCGATACGTATCCATCGTCACGCGTGTCACCAGGTCATCCTTTGTCAGCGTCGTCTGCCGATCCAGTATCAGCAGGTCCGACCGCAAGTTTAGGAGTACGTGGTAGGCCCGTGAATAGCTCACATCGGTCATCTCGGCAAACTCGGTCAGACTGAAGTGCCGCCGCTTATCATTAATAAAGGTCAACAGCTGAATCTTTAACGTCTCGCGCTCCGTTAACATCGCAAAATCAATTTTCAATTCTCTCACTTCTCATTCGCTTGGTATAAACGAAAGCCTCCCCACACAACGCGGCTAGGGAGTCTTTCCACCATTATTATATTTCATACTTCAAAACCGCTGACGGCTTGGTTTGTCCTCATTAAACGCATCACAACGGCCACCTGCGGCCTTCTTTTTCCATTGCAGGCTATCCGTTGGGACCACCGATCACCCTGCACCGCTAATCGATACTCGAAATCGTCACGTTTTGTGTATCAAATTCGGTCAGCGTTTCCTTCAAAATAATCCGGGGATCATCATACCGAATTCCCGGCAACGCGCTGCTGACATAGTTGCCGGTCAACTGTCCCGCCACGACTTCCGGTTGAATGCGGACGTTTTGCCCATCACTCGTGGTTAACGTTACCTGCTTACCAGCCACCAACCGGTCCACTAATGGTAAAATTGGCATTTTTTGCATCATTCCGATCACCCTCCTGTACTGATTTCCATCTTTATTTTAACACGTTCCCGGATTGGGCCCGCGCTTCACTGCTCGCAAAATTTTATTGTGGTAGGGCTGACTTCACTCGTTCACCTTGAGCATACGGGCGTTGGCGGATGAATTTAAATCAAACCGCTTCCTTCGTTAAGTGACGGGCATCAACTACCTTAACTGGAGTGGGTAGGGACTGAAACTGGCCGGCTTGCCGTTCGCCAAAGCCTGAGTCAGACCATTCGCCCCCACAAAAAAACACGACCAGTCCGCAATACCTGCAATGACTAATCGTGTCAGTTTCTTCTATATTAAGTGGTTTCTTGTTTAACGTGTCTAATGCCGCATTCGCCAATGCACCCGGTCACCTTAAGCCTTGGCTGCTTGGGGCCGCGTTACCCGCATCCCCACAAGATAGATGAGTGCGGTAATCGCCATGGCAATGAAGGTTGCACCGATGGTGGTCGCAATCAGCGGCACCTGCTTCAACCCCCAGTAGGCGACAACGCCGAGACCCCAGCTAGCCACGGCCACCCAGTTAACCCCGTGGGCGTACCAGTAGGCACCGTGAACCTTGGTGAATTCGCTCAACCGGTACCGTTTACCCTTCAGGATGAAGTAATCCACCAAGAAGATGGCAATCTCCGGTCCCAGGAACATGCCGATGCCATCCAGGAAGGTCTCGAAGACGTCCAGGAAACTGGCCAGATAAACCGGGATGAACGTCACCGCCGTGGCTGCCAACGTGACGATCCACAGGCTAACATTCAGCGACAGCCGGTGGGTCATGTTGGTCAGCGCCGAACCGGCCGACATCAGGTTTACCGCGTTAGCCGTGGTACTGGTCAGTACGATGACCAACAGGGCGATGATACCCAGCCCTAATTTGGCCGCAACCGTACTAGGGTCGGAGTTATTCGGGTCGAAATGGTTCAGTGAGACCGCCGTCCCAATCGTGGCAAACAGACCGATGAAGGCGAACCAGAACAAGCCGAAGTTGGCGCCCAGGAAACTGGCCTTCGTCGCCGCAGACTTCTTGTTCGTGAACCGACTGAAATCCGACGCCGCCGTGACCCACGCCAGGTTGAACGCAGCCAACGTATCGGCCGCAACCCCGGAGGACATCTTCAGGTTGTGTGGCGGTTGCCAGCCCACAATGTCACTGAAAGAAACCGTCTGGAAGACCACCACGGATTCCCACAGCACGAAGACCACGACCAGGATAATCCCAATCCGTTCGATCAGCCGTACGGACCGTTCGCCCAATGAAATGCTCAATAAATGCAGGATGCTCATGATGATAATACCGACAATCAAGCCGAAGGTCCCACCGGGCTTGCCGTAGAGCGGCCAACCGAAGAGCTCCCCGAAGATGTAGCTGATGGACGTCGCCGCAATGAAGGTATTGACGGCCGCCCAACCGATGAATTGAATCACATTGATGACCGAGGGGATGAAGCTCCCCCGCAGACCAAATGACGCCCGGGTCAGTGCCATGGCCGGTAGCCCGGTACGATATCCCATGTAACTGGCAACCGCCAGCAAGGCGTAAGAGACCAGTCCGACCACCACGAGGGTTGTCGACGCCGTCAGAAATCCACAGGCGGCAATCACCCCACCGATATACCAAGTCCCGTTGTTGGCGTTCGCGCCAATCCACGTGGCAAATAAATCCCAATTCGACATACGCCGGTGCTCGCTTGGAATCGACTCCACACGGCCAAATGCCTTCGGTTCCTTTGTTGTCTTCGTTGACGTTGCTTTCATCTCTTGTGCCATACGTCCTCACCTTTCTCTTGTCGAATGCTGCGAACCGTTGTGACGTCTCTCTTATTCAGTTATGCTGTTTTTGACCGTCGCGACTAGCTGGTGCAACGGTCTATGTAACCACGGGCTTAAATCAAGTTTGCGCCCGCGGCTGAGGATCTTCAACGACTTGACCCAGTTAGGTCCTGTCGTTAACTAATCTAAAGTTGCCGTTTAGAGAATTTCTCCCACAAATTCACCTGCCGGCAGGGTTTTAAAGTCGTAGGTCTTCAGGTCATCGGCAGTCTTGGTGTACCAGTGCATGCTTTCCGTGACCATCAAGTTAACGGCTTCGTCCTTTTCCTGCAAGGCGATGATCGGCTTGTTACTCATGGTAGCGACGCCCAATTCGTAGGCCGTCCCGGAGTCAAGGTTCTTGGCTTCAAAGTCGATGACCGTGACGATCACCTCGGCCGCCGCAATCTGGTCCATGTCGCGGTGGAAAATTTCCGTGGCCCATGGCTTGGTGAACTGTTCGTTGGCCGCGTCTTGATGGAGCCGTGGTGAGTAGAAGTCCGTAACCGTTGGGTTGGCCGCTAAGGCAGCCTCCACCCGTTTCACTCGGTCCACCTGTTCGGGGCTAAAAAACGGACTCGCAACGTAAATCTGTGACATAACTAAATTCCTCCATCAATTCGATTTCAACCTTATCGGCATGAAAAAAGCGACCGAATCCCGTTAGAATTCCGGCCGCTAGGTACACTTACGTTTAGACGCACGCAAATGACTTCTACCGTACCTTTCTAGCCTCACGGGACTAAATTAAAAGGACTTATTTGGTTGTTGTAAGTATTATACGAGCCGGCGTCCCATCCGTCAAACACGACTTTTAAAAAAATGGGCTAGTCAAACGGTAAACCGCCCGTCAGTTCAACGATAAAAAATTTCTAGCCAAACTTATTTTCACCACCAGTTGTCAGCCATCAACCAACTTGCTACACTTAATGCATCAGGAGAGGAGTTTTTTGCATTTATGTCAACTGAAAATCACCATTTGCCCCAGCGGATCAAGCTGATCTGGCGACTCAGTGCCGTGGGGAGTTTTATCGCGCTACTGGTCATTACCGGTCTCATCTGGCTGGCCTATAAGTATTGGGACTGGCCATTCTGGCTGGTCACCATCTTCGCCGCGTTTACCATCCTCGAATTCATCGGTGAAGTGGCGCTGATCCCCTACCGCTACCGGTTCACCCGCTACCAAATCTCAGCGGTGGCCGTGGAAATGCAGTCCGGCATGATCTTTAAAAAGCGCGTCGCCATCCCCATTGCGCGGGTCCAAAATGTCACGTTAAACGCCGGCCCACTACTGCAATGGCAGAAGCTCACCAAGGTGTCCATCGCTACGGCCTCCACCAATCACGGTATCGAAGGACTGGAACTCGACGAAGCCGAAGCCTTGCGCGAACAGATCATGCGGCTCGCACGGGAGGCCCGCCATGACCAAGCCTAAACGAACGCACCCACTGGGCTTACTGCTCCACATCGCCCATTCCATCAAGGATTACTGGTACTTATTGATTCTTCTCATTTCCCTCTACAAGCAGCCCGTCTGGTTCGCACTCGGCTGGGTGCTGGTCATCATCGCCATTCTCGTCTGGCCGATTATTCGCTGGGCGACGCTGAGTTATCGCGTCACGCCCCAAGCCGTTGAGATTAACTCCGGGGTCTTCGTCCGCCACCACGAGCACATCCCCTATGCGCGGATTCAAACGGTCCAACGGAAGCAATGGTTCTTCCTGGCGCCGTTCAAGCTAGAGGAGGTATCCATTGAGACGGCGAGCCACGATGATAATAAGCCCGAGGCCCGCCTTGCCGCGGTACCCACGACGTTAGCGGATCAGATTGACCATTACCGCCAAGGGACGCCAGCCACCGAAACGGCGACAACCGAGACGGTGCGTGCGGCCCCAAATCCGGACGCAACGGAAACAACGGCAAGTCCCGAACAACCGGCCGTCGAAATTCCAGCCGCCGCCCACTACCGCATCAACAACCGAACGCTGTTTAAATTTGCGGTAACCTCGACGGGATTTATCCCCTTATTGTTGATTCTTTTAGCCCTCTACAACAAGATTCCCCGTAGCTGGACCGACACGCTGATCAGTGACGCCACCCATCTGGCCCTGATTATCCTCGTTGCCGGTGCGCTCGTCGTGATTCTAATCGCGTGGGTCGGCGCCTTTCTCTGGACCTACCTGCGCTACTACCACTTTGATGTGACGCTGCAGGGCGATCAGCTCAAGACGGCCAAGGGGTTCTTCCAGCGCAATACGATTACGGCACCGCTCAGACGGATTCAGGCCATTCGTATCAAGCAAAATGTCTTTCGCCAGTGGCTACACATTCAAACGGTTCAGGTCCTGCTGGCCTCCAAGGCCGCCTCGGAAGACGACGATGACGACCTGGTCATTTTACCGGCGGTCCCCCAAGCCCAGCTCTACGATGTGGCCCCGGATTTTCTCGGCTGGCTACCCGATCACACACCGGATCTCGGTGATCTCAACGTGGCCGACCGGCGCAAGTGGTATCTGGTGCGCAACGCCTTACTTGTCGCCCTGGTCCCGGTAGCGATTGCGACGTGGTTCTGGCCCCATCTGTGGTGGCTATTTGCCCTGGTTCTCGTGCTGGCCTACTTCCAAGGCCTGTTCGCGGCCCGGCAGACGGGTGGTCATCTGATGACGCCTACGATGCTGGCGCTTCAGACTGGCCACGTCTGGACCAAGGAGACCTACTACCTGCCCGCCGAAATGATTCAGTCCATGCGATTAGAACAATCGGTCTGGATGAAACGCAAGCAATTGATGCACCTCATCGTTAACGTCCGTCACGGCAATAAGAATCAAAGCATTGAGTTACGCTATCTGCGGGCGGAACAGGCCCAGCGGATTTATGACTGGTACCTCCACACCGTTTAAGGGAGTCCTGACCATGACCGAACCACGGGTTTTCAAGATCAGCTTTGCCAAGGTTTACCCGCTCTACGTCCAAAAGGCCGCAAAGAAGGGCCGCACTGAGGCCGAGGTTGAGGCCATCATCACCTGGCTAACCGGCTACGATCACGCCACGCTCCACCGCCAACTGGACCAACAGGTTGACTGCGCGACCTTCATGACCGCTGCCCCCAACTTCAATCCACAGGCCAAGCGGATTACCGGCGTCGTCTGCGGCGTACGGGTCGAGGACGTGGCCAATCCCACCATGCAACGCCTCCGTTATCTCGATAAATTAATCGATGAATTAGCCAAGGGTAAGCCGCTGGCGAAGATTCTGCGGTCTTAACCATTTCAGTCCTACAAAAATCGGGCAGCCCCAGCATTTATCGCTGAGACTGCCCGTTTTCTATCGTCGACCCATTCCCCAACGGATCAACGCTCCCCTTGGTGCCGCGCACTTCCCCAAGCCGCTAATCACCGCTATGACACCTTTTTAAATCCTACTCTCTAGCCTTGATTATGTTCACGCCATTGATGCCATTTTTCACCCAACCGCGGACGCCATAGCCAAGCGTAGCCGAACAGCGCCGACAGCACGAAGGAAACGACTGTCGAGACACCATCCGAAGACCAGCTGAACAATAACGTCACGTAGAGAACAAAGACAATGTATACCGGCACCCGTAAATGCGGGAACAATAAGTACTCACCATTGTGTTCCAGTGAAAGATGTTGATACAGAGCCGCTCCCCAGAAGAATAAAATCACTGAGGCAATCAGCCAAACAATCAGTGACAGCCACATCACCTGATCGCTTGTCAGCGAGAACGGCTCCTTAGTTAAGATAGTACCACCAATTCCAGCAAAACCTGCTAAAGAAATTGTAAAGCCTGCGACCGTGGCAATTAACGGCCCTGATTGTCCCACGATGACCGCGGCAAACCAGCTGATGGCAAACAGGCCAATCGACATGCTTAAGCCGACCACCCACGAAGTTAATATGCCCGGCCAAGCAATGGTCCACGTGTAGCCGTGCGGCGTGCCAATCCAGTAGATCAAATATTCCATCGCCGTTGCCACGACGTCAAGCAGTAACAGAACTGCCCACGTCACCTTGAGTTTAGACCAGTACACCCGTTTGCGGCTATACCCACTGCTAAACAGAAACTGATTGAAATTATCCCGCAAATCCAAGTGCATGACGGCCAGCCCACTCAACCAGGCAGCCAGGAATAACCACATGGAGTATGCCGAGAAGTACCCGCCGTTGTAGGGCCGCCACTGCCTAATCAGATTGGCGTCAACCAACTGATGGGTCTCGTTATTCGTTACCACGCTGTGTAGGGCGGTTAACGAGATAATCAGCACGCCAAGCAGTGTTACCACCGCGATCGCAAACAAAATGCGCCGGTGTCGTTGCCAAATTAATTGATCAATTCTTTGTTTAAACATGTGTCGTGTTCTCCCCCCTACTTCATCATCTGATAACCGGTGTCATGGGCTAAATTGGCCCGGAACAGGTCTTCCAGCGTCAACGGTAGCTCTTCGAACAGGACCGGATGCAGCGCCTTTAATTCTTGGTCAATGGCCGGTGTGTAGTCGGTGATGACCACAACTAGGACCCGACCGGAGACACGAATCAATTTGCCCTGCTGCTTAATCACGTCTGGAATCACCTTGTCGTTTAAGACCAACTGAATCTTCTTGGCCCGTGCCCGCACCTCTTCCAGATTGTAGTCGTGCACCAACTGACTGTTCTTCAACAAGAGCACGCGATCGCTCAAGCCATCGAGCTCATTGAGATCGTGTGAAGAAATCAGGAAGCCCTTCCGCTGATCGGCGACCTCGTCGATCACCATCGTGGCGATATTTTCTCGCACAATCACATCCAGCCCATCGAAGGGTTCATCCAAGATGATGTAGGTGGCGTTAGACGTCAGCGCCAAGATCAGATTGACCAGTGCCCGCATCCCCTTGGACAAACGGCGATACTGGCTGTTGGCATCCAACTTGAAGCGTTGAATCAGCGCCATGAACCGCTTTTCATCAAACTGTGGGTACACCGTGCCGAAGAACCGTGGCAGTTCCCACAGGCGATAAGTGCTGAGAAAGTTGTATTGCGTATCAATAAAGAATAATTGCTGTTGTAACTGCGGGGTCTGTTGCACATCCTCACCATCAATGGTGAGCTGGCCCGCCTCTGGAACATAGTGATTCATCATCGTCCGAAATAACGTGGTCTTCCCTACCCCGTTTCGGCCGACTAACCCGATGATTTCGCCGGGCGCCCATTCAAAGTTAATGTCCTGAATGATTGGTCGTCCGCTGATTTGTTTGCTTAATGCCGTGACTTGTAGTGTCATTGCTCTACCCCCTCATATGCCGCTCTGATCCAATCGACAACTTTGTCCAGCGGTACGCCGAGGTACCGAATCTCCGTGAGTAACGTCAGGAGCTGTTTCTTCGAGGCAATCACCTGAGCTGAATCGCCGGCTGGTGGGGTTGTCTCGCGGACGTAAGTGCCCTTCCCGTGGACCGTGGTGATGACTTGCTGGGCTTCCAACTGCTTGTAGGCCTTGCTGACCGTGTTCGGGTTAAGCTGCTCTTGCCGCGCCATTTCTCTGACTGACGGCAACCGGTCCCCCGGTCGCAAGATGCCCTGGACGATCTGCTGTTTGACGCGTAACACCAGCTGTTCGTAGTACGGCAAGCTGGACTGATCGTTAACTTGCATGTTTTTCACCCCTTGGTATGGCTACGTGTTCTGTGTGTACTATTATACCTAGTACAGTTAGAAAGACAACCCCTTACGTGAAAATTTATTGATTGATGAGCGTCTCGTTCAAAGCTTGCGAACACAATCCAATCCCCAGCCGGCAAGACTTGCCGCCATTAAACTACTCATCAACGACCACCTACGGCTGCCAGAGATTCCGGCGGTTGAAAAACATTAAATGTGCGGTGGCATCGCTGAAATAGCAACATTAATCCACAATAATGTTTAGGCTGGCTTGCACGTGAATCAAGGCGACTGGTTGCTTTCTTGCGGTCAACTTAGCGTAGAAAAAAGGCCAGTAAAGTCAGCACTCTACTAGCCTTAATGTTTGATTTAATGATTATCGATTGGCATTCAGCCAAATTACGACTGTGGCGTGTCGTCGTCATCCCCGGCCACCGCTGCCTGCGGATCGTCGTGACGCACAACCAATTGGTTGAAGAACTTCGCCCGTGCCATATCGTAGTACGGTTGCACGAACAAGCTGGCTAACCCAAACGTAATGAAACTCAGGAGGAACCAGCCAATATAGCTCAAATCCATGATAAACAGGAAGGCCTTGTTGCCGTTCATCATTTCCCGGGACTTGGTAATGGCTTGCAACGCCGAAAGGTCCTCACCCTTGTCGACCGCATCCCGATACAAGAAGAAGGCCTGGGAGTAGGAATAAGCCTTGATGATCCCTGGCACCACCAATAACAGGCTCCACAGGAACGTAAAGATTCCAATTAAAATCCCAATAAACAGCCACCCCAAGAAGTAACGGCCGTTGTCGAACAGCTTAAAGCTCCGCTGAATGGGATTGTTTAATTCGGCATTGCCCCGATCAATGTCGATCATCGTTAACCGTGTCCCCGCACGCATCATTTGACCGGCGATAATCAGCAACCAGCCAAACGAAAAGACCCCCGACAGAAAGGTTCCGCCGTTATTCGTCACCGTCTGGGTAAAGACGTTCATGCTCCGCTCGTAAACCATGCCGCCAATCCAGTTGAGTGCTAGCCACAGAATCGATAGCAAGATGTAAAATCCAATATTGTCCAAGACTTGCCGCTTGGCCCCTAATTTAAAATTAATACGATCTTGTGAATCCACAAAAAATCCTCCTCTATGTAAACCTAACTATCCATGATTGTTTCATTGTACCATAAACAGTACGGACATTTTAGAGCCATGTGGAACGGTGAAACTTTAAAAAAGCCTTAAAAGTCATATTATCTTCACAACTCTCTAATAATTCCATTGAAAACGCATCCTATAATTAATAAACAGGTACGATTGGTTGCGTTAGGTATCTATTATCAATCGTATCAATACTTAGAGAAAGTGGTGTCATTTTGAGAAAACATAGACGCTTTGGTTGGCTGATTGGGGCAGCCTTCGTCGTCCTCGCATTAACCGGCTGTGCGCAGTCCACCAAGGCTGATCAGCCCAAGCAACCGCAACGCGTAAAGGATTCGGCCATCCTGTCGACCGACAAGATTAAGCGGAATATTGGGAGTAGCCTCGTTTCCACGCTCAAAGACCAACAGGCTAAGACCACGGCCAGTCTGAAGGCCAAGCTGAATTCCGGCAACTATACCGCCGATAACATGTACGTTCAGCTTAATCCTTACGGCACCTCGCCGCTCTCAGCCATCGCGCTGTTCAAGACGGACGACGCCGTTAAGGTCAGCTACACGGTCGTTGGCAAGTCCAGCAAGACTTCGGTGACCAACACCATCAGTGGCTATCATAAGACCCATAGCTTGCCCATTGTCGGCCTGTACGCCGCTTATAACAACACGGTCAAGGTTCGTTTAACCACCAAAACGGGGAAAGTGACCACGAAAACCCTTAACATTCAGACCAAGTCACTGGCTAAAAACCTCGCTCACCTGAAGTTGACCGTCACTAAAAATGACAAGGCCAAAATGAAGCTGGGCAATAACCAGATGACCTTCCTGATTCGTTCCACCCAGCGGCCATTCGCCGTCGATGCCGATGGCGCGGTCCGGTGGTATTCCGACAACTACGCTCAGCACATCTATAAACAGCTCAGCAATGGGCACATTATTCTGATGAACAAAAAGGATAATTCCCACATGGTCTACAACGACCTGATTGAGACCGATTATCTGGGTCGCGTTTACCAGCAGTATCACATCAGTAATAAGACCAAGAGTACCGAAAACGTCAAGGCTACTACGACGGCCGAAAATAACCAAGAAACAACGGTTATTCACCACGACGTCATCGAATTGCCAAATCACAACTTGCTGGCAACCGTTTCCGACGGGAGTAAATACGTCGAGGACACCATCGTCGAGATTTCCCACAAGACGGGGAAGGTTGTTAAGGTCCTCGACATGAAGCGAATTCTGCCGAAGAACATGTGGAAGAAGTACGACTCCTCCACGCGGTCTGACGGTAAAGTCGATTGGCTGCACAACAACGCCCTCTACTATGACAAGTCCGATAAGAGTTTGGTCATATCTAGCCGGCACCAAGATCTCGTGATGAAGATGGATTACAAGACCGGCAATATCAAGTGGCTCTTCTCCGGCAAGAAAACCAAGGACTGGCCGAAAGCGTACCGGCCATTCGTCTTACAAGCCGCCAAGGGCACCAGCATTACCGGGGGCCAACACGCGGCCTACCTCCTGAGTGATCACGATGGCAACGCCAATACCAAGGACCTCCTGCTCTACGACAACAATTACGCGGTCACGAACGGAGATAAGCAAACCAGTGGCAAGTATTCCCAGGCCGTTCAATATACGGTCAACGAAAAACACATGACCATTAAGCAAAACTGGGCGTACGGCAAGGGCTTGGGCAAGGCTAATTTCACCGACCGTATCGGAAATAGTCAGCGTCTAAGCAACGGTAACCACCTGATTGACTTCGGTTACCTGAACGCCAAGAAGGGGACCGGGAGCAACATTATCGAAGTGGCTGGCGATCAGCAAGTCTTCAACCTCCACGTCGACAACATTCCGGATAAGGGCTACGTGTACCGGGCCTACCGGCAACCGTTATTCCCTAGCAACTACACGTTTGATCTTAGCTAGGTCACTGACTTAATCAAGAACATCCTGCCCTGATTGGGGCGGTTGGCCCCTACCGAAGCATTGGCTTTGGCGGGGGTTTTTTGTGTGACGAAAACAGTTGCCCATTTTCGGCAGTTTTCCACAGCATTACACTATTAGCGCCATGATTGCGTTTGTCCTCAGCCTCATTTTTAAACAATAGCGATTAACCACCGTAGAGCCGCGTGCTGACGGTGTTTTTTTAATCGGCAAGTAACTTTCAATTGTAATCAAGTAACAAATACAAAAATTTGGGCATCTAGGAAACGTATGTTCCTCTTCTTAAAAACTAATCTGTGCTATGCTCAATTCAACCTTTGGAGGTGATCGATAACTATTCCAGATCAAGAGCTGACACTCAGACCCTATTCTAGTGGCGACTTGCAAGCAACCGCTGTAGTTCACTTTCATCATGACATTGTCTCTACAAACACGAATCTCTAATCTGATACCAAAAGTACTGTGTTTCAAAATACGTGACCAATCATTATCGAATTTATTCAATAATGATTGGTCACGATGCTTGAGTGAAAAGGGGTGACATATGGTAATGCGTGCGTTACCATATCTTAAATGGAACAAATCCAGTTTGAATTTTTCAATAAAGACGAATTCATAGCATTTCTAGACGGTCTACCAACTAAAGATACGACTAAATTCCTAGCAATTCTTGATGAAATAAGAGAACGCGGTCTACTATCAGCTGAAAAACGTCAATTAGTCAAGAAAATTGAAAATAATTTATTCGAAATTCGCTCTAAATTTTCTAATAACATTCAGCGTGCCATTTACTTTAGAGTTGAAGGCTCACATTATGTCATCACTCATGGCTTCACTAAAAAACAATAAAAAACGCCCCAAAAAGAAATCAAACGTGCTAAGCAGATCCGCGCCATATATAATACGAGGAGAGATAATCATGGATGACGTTGAAAAATATTTGCATACGCGCAGTCAGGAAGACCCTGAATTTGCCAATGCCTATAAGCAGGCAAAGCTCAATCAACAATTGGGCTTTGCTGTTTGGCAATTACGTACCGATATGAACTTGTCAGTCAAAGAATTCGCCGCTAAAATTGGACAGACCGAACCGGATGTCTTGGCCATGGAAGATGGTCGTAAAGAACTGACCGTCAAAGCGCTGGCCCAAATTGCAGAAAAAACACATCGAAAAATAACTGTTCAATTTTCATAAATCTCGTTATTTGGATCATCAGTCGGACCTTGAAGAAGCCCTCTAGTCTTTTTCTAAACCGTTAAACACTATCAAAAACACCGAGAGTCTGGGATAAACACTTACACCCAGACTCTTTTCTACGTCTTCAAATATAATTTTATAAAACGTGAAAGGGCAACTAGTTCGGCTTAAGTCTGATACCTCAACAAACAAAAGATGCGCCCCACTCCTCACAACCTAAACCAATTCATCACCGGCAAAGCACATCATAGGCCTATATGAATCATGTATAAACTAGTTCTGTCATAAAATATTAACTTGCACGCAACCGACGCGACTTGCTACAATGAACAAGTATGCATCGTTCGTCCATAGGAATTAAAGGAAAAGGGAGTTACATACTTATGAAGAAGTTTTGGAAAATCACGATCAGTGCGTTGCTGGCTCTGATCGTGGTCGGTGGCGCTGCGGCCTATCACGAGCGTCACAACATTCGCCGCTACCTGCTGGTCCACCAGCACTACGCCAAGAAAGATATTCTGACGACCAATCAGATTAAGTTAAACATCCGCCCGGCTCTGTCGACCGCCAATACCACGGCAACCAACAAGTTGACCAAGACTTATCGCCACGACCTCAAACAGGTCAAACCCGGGTCAACCCACGCCAAGGTCATTGTGAATCCCTACAAGACCTCGCCACTGACCGGCCTGATTCTGGTGAAAACGCAAGCCGCCACCAAGGTCACCCTGACCGTTCACGGCGACACGCCAGCCACGACCCTGACCAAGCACCTCAAAGGCTACCGCACCCAACATGCCGTGGGCGTCTTGGGCCTCTATGCCGATCGCACAAACCGTGTGACGTTAACCTTTACCCGTAAGAACGGGACCGTCACTCGGACAACTTACACGCTCAAGACCGGTGCGGCCCCCAAGGCTATCGGCAAGAATACGCTGAAGACCAGTAAGCCCAAGCAGATGGCCCTGGGCGCCGGCAATACCCGGCTGACCTTTGCCGTCAGCAGTCTCGGCTACACCTATGGGCTGGACGCGCGGGGGCAAGTGCGTTGGTACTCGACCAAGCCAATTTCTCACGTCTTTAAGCAACTCGCCAACAACCACCTGCTGATCAACACCAAGATTAAAACCAGCGACTCGAAGTCCAACGCCTTACAGGAGACCGACTTTTACGGCCGCGTCTATCGCCAATACAATATGAACGGCCTCTTCCCTTCGAAGAGCGATCCGTCTAAATTAGCCACCAACACCGTCATTCACCACGACGCCATCGAACTACCGAACCACAACCTTCTCTTAACCGTGGACGATGGGAGTAAGAAGTTCGTCGAGGATACCATGATCGAAATCGACCGCAATTCCGGGAAGATCAAGAAGGTTATCGACCTCAAACGAATTCTCCCCAAGTCCGCCTACGAAAAGTATGATGGCACGCACCGTTCCGACGGCAAGATTGACTGGTTCCACCAGAACTCCATGTACTACAACCGCAAGAACGGTGACCTGATCATTTCCGGGCGAAATCAGGACATGATGTTGGCCATCAACTACAAGACGACCAAGCTCAAATGGATTCTGGCGGCCCCGCAGAAGCTGCCACAGCGTTATCATAAATACTTGTTGAAACCCACGACCAAGCACTATCGCTACAACGGCGGACAGCACGCGGTCATGTTGATTAACACCCAGAAGAATACCGGCAATAAGATTGAGCTGGAGTTCTACGACAACAACGTTCCCGTCACGCGGGGCAAGACCCCCCAGTCCAAGCAGTGGTCGGCCGGCGAGATTGTATCCATCAACCAACTTAAGAAGACGGTCACCAAGACCTGGAGCTTCGGCCGTACGTTGGGTAAGCGAAACTTCACCAACATCGTCGGCAGCAGCTACGCCGTCGGTAAGGGCAACACCCTGATTGGCTTTGGCTATGCGGACAGTGGCAAACGCAGCGAGTTTGTCGAAGTGAACCGCAAGACCAAGCAAATTGTCTTTGACGTCGACCGAACCGGCTTCAAGTCGGGCGACTGGAGCTACCGCGCCCAACGGATGACGCTGTACCCCGGCTCGGCTAACTTAAGCTTACAGGATATTCAGGCCACAAAATAACCGTTAATTTCTGATATCACGAAACAAAGAACCAGCTCACCTGTAACCGCGGGTAAGCTGGTTCTTTGTTTATATTGCATGGATCACGAACAAACCTCGTCCAACCGTGAAAGTTAGGCGCTTCTTCCTAATCTCGTCGCAAGTTGCGGTCTCAACTAATCACGTACAATGTTCGTTAATTACTACTTGAGCTACTCTGGTCCGGTAGCCCACTCGGTTTGCCGGATGGCCGATTTTTCAGACCACCGGGGGCTTTTTTCATCTGCGTGGTCTGGGCTGACTTGGCCTGTTGCTGGCCCAACATGTAGCCCGTTCCACCGCCACCCACGAAAAGTATGATGCCAGCAACAACTAAGGCTAACCACCGTTTAGGCTTTTGACGACCTGGATTCATAACAGTTCCATCCTTTCTCAAACTAAATTGCGATCGCATAAGGAGGAGTATACGATAGTTTTCTTAACGATGGCTAAACTTCAGCGTTAGCTTTACTTGAATTCCAGAAGGTTCTCCAGTATTATATGAACTATATCATTAGATAAATTAAATAAAGTTCGGAAATGGAGAATATAAAATGCGGAATATTTACTTTAACCATGATGGCGGCGTCGACGACTTGGTTTCCCTGCTGTTACTGCTTCAGATGCCCGACGTTCACCTCACCGGGGTAGGCGTGATTGGTGCCGACTGTTACCTAGAACCAGCGCTGGCAGCGAGTCGTAAGATTATCGACCGTTTCGGCCACGGCGCTCAGTTGGCGGTGGCCGCTTCCGACTCGCGCGGCGTGCATCCCTTTCCCAAGGAATGGCGGCTCGATGCCTTCAGTCTGGACGCCCTGCCGATCCTAAATGAAGCCGGCACCGTAACCACCCCGGTGGCGACACAGCCAGCTCATCTGGACCTGCTCGCTAAACTTCGGGAGACGCCGGGAAAGACCACTCTGGTGATGACGGGCCCCCTAACCGACCTGGCCCGCGCACTGGCCATTGATCCCACCATCACGGCTAAGATCGACCGGCTCTATTGGATGGGTGGGACCTTTGATGGCCGCGGTAATGTCGCCGAACCCGAACAGGATGGGACGACCGAATGGAACGCCTTCTGGGACCCCGCCGCCGTTAAGACCGTCTGGGACAGCACGATTCCGATCCAAATGGTTGGCCTGGAGAGCACCCGCCAAGTCCCCTTAACCCCAGCCATTCGCCAACACTGGGCCACGTTGCGACAACATCCGGCCCTGGACTTCATCGGTCAGGGCTACGCGCTCGTCCCGGCTTTACAGCACTTCGAGACCAACTCGACTTACTTCCTGTGGGACGTCTTAACCACGGTGGCGAGCGAAACACCGGCCATCGTGACCACCAAGGACGTGCTTAGCGACGTGCTCACCAGTGGTCCCGGTCGTGGCCGCACCTTTGAGACGCCGGATGGTCGCCCCGTCACGCTGGTCACCCACGTCGATCATGATGGGTTCTTCAAACGCGTGGACGATCTCGCCATCTTAGCCGACAAATAAGTTATACTGATAGGGTGGGACTGAGCGGGATCAGCTGACGCACGTTAGGGTTGACAAGCGGAACTGGCTGCCTCTTGGTCCAGATTTCAGCAATACAAATTCGGAGATGCCACGTCACTTGGGCATTTTATCCAACGATCATTCCGTTTCCATAAATTCGACCAAAAGGAGTCATCACTCATGCTTCCGATCACCATTGGCATTGTCATCGGGATTATTGTATCCTTTCAAACCGCCGTCAATTCACGGTTACGCCACTTTATTGGCTCACCCTATCAGGCGTCATTCGTGTCCTTTACGATTGGAACGCTGTTTCTAGCAGTCATGACCCTTATCGACCAACACACGTTACTGGTCGCGCCCAGCCTCATCGCCGCTCAGCCGTGGTGGATCTGGATCGGCGGTCTGTTGGGGGTCATCTTCTTAACCGCTAACATCCTGCTGTTTCCCCACATTGGTGCCGTGCAGACCGCCATCATGCCTATCCTTGGACAGGTGGTGATGGGGTCCATCATCGATAATTTTGGTTGGTTTCACGCCGATCGGCAACCACTAACGCTGATTAAGGGACTGGGCCTCCTTCTGGCGTTAGCCGGCATTCTCATCACGGTGGCGCTCCCAGAAGTTTTACGCCGCCATGAGCACCGGCAACTGGCCACCGAATCCACGACCGGCAGCCCCCTCGTCTGGCGTCTGATTGGTGTCTTCACCGGGGCGTTGGGGGCCACGCAGACCACCATCAACGGCCGGCTCGGTCTGGTGCTCCATTCGGCCGTTCACGCCGCCTTTATTTCCTTTCTCATCGGCACCATCGGTCTGTTCGTCATCGTGCTGGCGGTCAATCATAGCTTCCGCGAGATTCGACGCGCCACGGGCCACGGCAAGCCTTGGTGGCTGTGGATCGGTGGGATGCTCGGGGCCATCTTCGTGCTGGGAAACGCCTATCTGGCCCCGATTATTGGAACCGGGCAGACGGTGGTCTTCGCCCTGCTGGGGCAGATCACCGGGGGCCTTCTAGTCGACCAGTTTGGCCTTCTGGGCGCTCAACGTAAACCCGTGGTTCCGGTCCAGTTGCTGGGTCTCCTCGTGTTGATCGTTGGGGTAGTGATGATTCGGCTGGTTTAAACACAATCTATTGGTGGGGCAAGGCGTCCGAGTTTTTGGGCGACTTGCCCTTTTCGCTTTCACTCTTGACGGTAAATAAAAAGGACGCCCAAGATCGGCGTCCCCCAAAGAAATTTAGCTTAAAATCTTAATCGTACAGCGCAGCCACCTTGGCCTGTACCTGTTCGTGATTCAAGAATTCATCGTACGTGGTATCCGCGCGGTCAACAATCCCGTTTGGACTGACCTCGATGATCCGGTTGGCAATCGTCTGGATGAACTCGTGGTCATGCGACGTGAATAAAATACTGCCGCTAAACCCAACCAGGCTGTCGTTCAACGCCGTGATGGATTCCAGATCCAAGTGGTTCGTGGGATCGTCCAACAACAGAACGTTGGCCTTGCTCAACATCATCTTGGAGAGCATCGCCCGGACCTTTTCGCCCCCGGACATCACGTCGACTTCACGATTGACATCATCACCGGAGAACAACATCTTCCCCAGGAATCCGCGCAGGAAGGTATTGTCACTTTCCTCTTTGGACGCAAATTGTCGGAGCCAGTCGATCACCGTCAACTCATTGTTGGCAAAGTAATCGTTGACGTTCTTGGGCAGGTAGGTCGTGCTGGTCGTTTGGCCCCAGGTCACGGTCCCGTTGTCCGGTGCCATTTCCCCGGCAATGATCTGCATCAAGACCGTGGTCGTCAGGTCATTGCGACTGATGAACGCCGTCTTCTCGTCGGGCCGTAACGTAAAGCTCACGTCGTCTAAGATGGTCACACCGTCAATGGTCTTGGACAGGTGTTCCACACGCACTAAGTCATTGCCCAGTTCCCGTTCCGGATTGAACTTGATGAACGGGTATTTCCGTGAAGAAGGTTTGATATCGTCCAGCGTGATCTTCTCCAATTGCTTCTTCCGCGAAGTCGCTTGCTTAGACTTGGAGGCGTTGGCACTGAACCGCGCCACGAACTCTTGGAGTTGCTTGATCTGGTCGGCCTTCTTGGCGTTGGCGTTGGCCTTTAATTGGGCAGCCAATTCGCTCGATTCCATCCAGAAGTCGTAGTTCCCGACGAACAGCGTAATCTTACCAAAATCCACGTCACACATGTGGGTGCAGACCTGGTTTAGGAAATGCCGGTCATGGGAAACCACAATGACGGTGTTTTCGTAGTCGGCTAGGAAGTTTTCCAACCAGCTAATGGATTGGACATCCAACCCGTTGGTCGGTTCGTCCAGCAGTAAGACATCGGGATGGCCGAACAGGGCTTGGCCCAGTAAGACCTTCACCTTTTGCGGTTCCGTCAGTTCACTCATTTTGACCTGGTGGAGTGATTCGTCGATACCCAGGGCTTGAAGCATTTGGCTGGCTTCGGCCTCGGCTTCCCAACCACCCATTTCGCCAAATTCACCTTCGAGTTCTGCGGCACGAATCCCATCGGCGTCGCTAAAATCAGCTTTCATGTAAATGGCGTTCTTTTCGGTCATGATGTCGTATAGCTTCTGGTGTCCCCGAATAACCGTGTTCAAGACCAACTCGTCCTCAAAGGCAAAGTGATCTTGGTTCAGGCTGGACATCCGTTCATTAGGACCCATGGAGACGGTCCCGGTCGTTGGCTTGAGCTTGTTTTCGATAATCTTGAGGAACGTTGATTTACCAGCGCCGTTAGCGCCAATGACCCCATAGCAATTCCCCGGGGTGAACTTGAGATTGACTTCGTCGTAGAGCTTCCGGTCGGAGAACTGCATACTGACATTATTGACGGTTAACATGGAATGACTACCTCCTAGATTTTCGCATAAAAAACCAACGCGTCATTTAACGGCAGCGTTGGTTCCCACGCATATTCGTTGTGTCATGTTGGCTTAGTCTAACATAAATAACGACCACAAGCAACGGTTACGCTACGACCAGGCACGCTGGGCCGCGTAACGTTCGCGATACGTCTTGGGCGTCATCAAGAAATGCTGTTTAAACGTCACAAAGAAGTTCTTCTCGGTCCGAAAGCCCGTCTTCGTGGCGATTGTCTGGATGGAATCCTCCGAGGTCATCAGGAGCTCTGTGGCCCGTTCCAGGCGAATCTGGCCCAGGTAGGCCTTGGGTGAAATGCCCATGTACTCCTTGAAATACCGCGAGAAGTAAACGCTGGAATAGTTCAACTTCCCTGCTAACTCGGCAATCGACATGGGTTCACCATAGTTCTTCTGAATCTCGCCCACGGCCTCACGCAATGGTTCCGGCAAAGGTAATTGATCATTATCGACCTGTCCATTAACTTTCAATTGTTTTAACATCTGACCCACCAATTGATACTCGGCACCCAGGCTCGCCAGATAGTCCGCCTGCCCAGTGCGCTCGTGAATGGCATTGTCGACCAGTATCCCCACTGCCTGTCCAATACCCCGGTAAGCCTCATCGTGGAGATCGAGATCTACCGGCCCCCAGATCGGTAATTGTTCGTTATCCACGACATTTCGGAGCCACGCCGAGGGCAATAATAACGTCATAATCTGATTATCTTCATCCAAAAAGGTCTCGTAACTGTGAACCACTTCTGAGTTAACCACGTAGATATGGCCCGCCGCCATGTTAAAAGTTGAGCTCCCAATATGTACAGTACCGGGACGCCCACAATACGGGTAGGCCAATTCGACAGCTTGGTGCCAGTGTGGCAATACCAATTTAGGGCCACCCGTCCCGTGACTAATCACACGTAGCGGTAATTGCATCGTAAAATTTAAACGTTCATGATACGGCTGTGGCATATTTGTTCCCCCATTTCTGTAAAACATCAGCTACTAAAGAAAACGAATTCACGCTCAGTACCCCCAAGTAGACCAATTTCAGGAAACCGTCTGTATCAACAGCATACCACGTAAACAACCAAGGTGGTTAAAATAAGTAACGCAATTCTTAAATTATGGGATTATCGAAACTCCCAATCCCCGTTACAATGTACTTGTATCATCCGATAAGGACCATCATCATAATCGTGCATGATTCTTATCATCGACCACTGATAATCTCAGGAAAGTTATCGGGGTTATCGCGTCCGGCGCTATCGGGGGATACCGCTGGAACCCATGACCCGATAAATTCTGACACGTCAGATGCCCGCACAATCTGATCGGTCGCTTGGGGGAGTGGACCCATCAGTTGCTGAACTTTGGGGGAAGCCAGCACAACTATTGCGCGGAATCACGAACAGAACATGGCCATCGGAGGCTTTAGGGGGGACAGCTAGACTTTGTCTGGCTGTTTTTTTCTGGATTTTTTCGAATCTTTAATGCGTACCCATACCTAGAGGATTAGACTCGTGTCACTCAGATTCTTCTCGTCGGTAAAACCCTTCATCCTTTAACCCACAATTCAGGCGAAGTAGTTTATTTACATCAACGCATAGATAATTAGTAGATATAGATGTCATGTGACGTTTGATTATTAACTATAGATCCTTTATATATAAATGATTATCATCCAGTAATTACCTTAATTAGTTCATAAGCTAAGAATTTTATATCAATATGCATATGTAAGCGTTATACTGAGCTTGTGAGGTGAATAATCATGACTAAACGGAGCGTAAACTTTATAATTTGGATACTTGGTGTACTCATTTTATCGATGTCCTTTGGCCTTATTTCAAGCACCCCCCTGACGGCAAAAGCAAGTACCGACACAAGAATCAACCTCAAATGGAACTTTAAAATCGAGGGTAGTACCGAATCAATACCATTCGGCAGTACTAGTGCCATAAGCACTGATAAAAACGACATTAACGGAGTAACCTACAACGACCTCTTCCAAAAAGGTCTTGGCAAAATCTATGTTAGCGGTTACACACTGTACGATGAAGTGAATATCTATTTTCAGTACTTCAATAGCGTTATTACGGGGAAACAAGCGGTAAATTTACTTTCGAATATCTTCGCAAATCCCAAAAGTGTACCGTCTGTCACAGATCTAGAACTGATTAAACTTCAGTTTTCCTCAGTAAGCAATACCACCTTTGATCTTGCTAAGGTCAAAGAAGAAGCTAATCAACTTGTGATTCCAGAAAAGGTCACTAGTATCGATGCAATTGACACCTATGAGGTTACAGACTTTATGCTTTACTTGATCAGAAACGATTACACCAGAACCATTAAATACCAATTCGCCGATGGCACAACAGCAAGTAAAGAGCGTGTCGTCACGGGCTACACCGGCGAAAACCCTGCGATTATATCTAGCCCAGACATTGATGGCTATGAACCCAGCCCAAGGAACGTTCGCGTAAATTTTGACAAGAGCGGCACTTATACAACGATCGTTCGTTACACCAAGATCGATACCACGGTCCCAGGTACAATCGATCATTCCAGCCTGACCGCCGATAAGACTGCCACCATTAAGTCGGGCCAATCCATCAGTGCCACGACTTTCCATGCACAGGCGACTGATCGGGATAACAACGCCCTACCAGTCACACTGGATGACAGTCACGTCAACTACAAGGTTCCAGGTACCTATCCTGTCACGCTAAAAGCTGCCAACGGTAAGACATTGACCGTCACACTAATCATTAAGGGTTCGGCGGCCGACACTAGCACCGTTGTCGCCAAAAAAGCCACTATTTATGGTCTGAAGACCTTCTACTTATATCAAAACCCCACGTTCAACAAACAGGAACGGCTCGCTAAATACTCGAAGGTTCCTCGCACACAGCGACCAATGTTTGTCGTCACGGGTTATGGCCACTCAAAATCAGGCTTACTACGCTATCAGGTGAAAGACGTTAACCATCATAGTCGAACAGCTGGTAAAACCGGATACATCACGGCTAAATCAACTTACGTGACGGCAGCTTACTATCAAAAATCTGTTAAGCAGATCAAAGTTTTGAACGCTCGCGGTGTCAATAACTACCGTAACGTGACTTTAACAAAGCGCGTCCATCACCTTAAATACGGGCAAAAGTTAACGGTCGTCGGTTTGGAACGCCACAATCTCACCACACGCTTTGTACTCAGCAATGGCACTTACGTCACAGCCAATAAGAAACTAGTCCTAGCGATTAAATAGCCACCTATCACTTCAAAAAGCCAGACCCGCGATTAATCACGGATCTGGCTTTTTTGAGGACGCAACATTTTTCATTTGCGGTGGTCCACATTTTAATTTAATGATGAGAATAAGCGGGCGTTTTGTCCCAAAGTTATCAACACATTAACTCAACTAAACAAAACGGTCACCAGCGTCCTACCAACCTATTTTTCCGCCGCCGACTGCAGTTGATCCGGACGTTTTAGGAGAAAGGCCATCAGGTAAGAAACAATCAGGAAGACCGACACCACCAGGTAAGGGTAGTGTGGATTCATATCCAACAACATCCCCGACATGATTGGCCCCACGACGTTGCCCACGCTGGTCAATGACATGTTAAGGCCATTAATCAATCCTTGATTGGACTCGCTGGCCTTTGTCAACAGTGTCGTGATGGCTGGCCGCAAGAGGTCAAAGGCGGAGAAGATAATCAGGGTAGCGATCATGACCGCAATCTTACCGTGAGCCTGGGTAATCCAGACCACGCAGATGGCCGCCAGGAAGAAGCAGGCCCGGATGACCCGGCGCTCACCCCACTTGCTGACCAGGGTATCAAACATCGCCACCTGCAAGAATAGCGAGATTAATCCATTAAGGGTCAACACTAACGCGATGTTGCTTAGACTAAAGTGGAAGACCTCATTCACGTAGATACTGTAAATACTCTCAAACCCCTGGAGACCAAACGACGACACCAGAATCATCGTAAACAGAATAATAATGGGCACCGTCCAAAACTCACGGGTCATCGGATGGGCCGCGGGTTTAACCGCCATTTCTGACGGCGCTTCCGCATCCCGAATCTGACTGGTCTCGGCGTCACTGGGCAACAGGCTGATCAGGACAATCGCACTGATTAAACCCAGTGCCCCGGCCGCCCAGAATGGTGTCTTATAGCTGATTCCGGCCAAGATCCCCCCGATTCCGGGACCCAGGATCAGCCCACCACTGAAGGCCGCCGACAACCAGCCAATGACGCGGGCTCGCTGCCGTTTCGTCGTGATATCGGCCGCCAGTGCCATCGCCGTGGGCACGACCATCGCTGCCGATAGGCCACCAATAATCCGCGAAATGTTGAAGACCATTAACTGGTTGGTCAAGGCAAACAGCACTTCGGAGGCCATGAACAGAAACAGCCCCGTGGTTAAGACCGGCTTCCGCCCAATCTTATCGGACAGCCGACCAATTAGGGGTGACGCCACGAACTGGGCGAAGGCAAACAGGGCACTCATGATTCCCATGTCGGTCGCCGTTAAGTGCAGTTGATTCTTCAAAAACGGCATGACCGGAATGACTAAACTAATTCCCAAACACACTAAAAATTCACTAAATACTAAAATAAAAATGGCCCGTCTCGTTTTCTTCGTCACGATGGCTCACCCCTTCTCGATATTTTTTTACAACAGTACGATAAATATATCAATATTTAGGGGTGTTTGTCTAACTATCCGCTCAACTTCCTGGTAAAATTATTATTTTCGTAATGCCGCCGCCCATTCCCGATAGGTCGGCGTTAAATAGCTCTCTTTGGGATAGACCAGATCCAGGTCGTGGCGGAGCCGACCGGCCTGAAGCGGCAGGACCGTTAACCGTCCCGCTCGCAGGGCATCGGCGACCACCGACCGGTAGGCGAAGCTGACACCCCCACCGCGCAGGAGTACTTCGCGGATGGCGGCTAAATTATTCACCGTCACCACCTGGGGAAACTCCGCAAAGGTTACGTTCGCGGCGTGCGCCAGGTTCTCTAAAATTTCCCGGCTCCCGGACCCCACTTCCCGGACGATCAAGGGATAGGCCGTCAGATCCGCCCAACTCACGACGGTCTGTTGTGCCAAAGGATGGTCGGCGGCGACCACGCCCACGAAGGGTTCCTGCCGGACAATTTCATAGCCGTACCGCTGTTTATCAAAGTTCCCCTCAATCAGGGCAAAGTCGCTGGTCCCGGCTTCGATGGCCCGCAACGCCGCTTGAGTGTTGGTCACCCGACAATTGATGTCGCGATAGTTCTGGCCTTGCAGTAGGGTAATGAGTTGTGGCGCTAAAAATTCACTCAAAGACAACGTGGTACTAAAGGTGACCTGTCGCGTCTTCCTTGGGTGCTGGAGGGTCGTGACCACCTTATCGGCCTGCACCTGCACCCGCTGAACAAAGGCCGCCAGTTCCTGACCGGCCGGGGTAATGGTCAAGTGGGGCCGCGCGTAGTGCACCAATTCTAAGCCCAGTTCCGTCTCCAAATTCTTAATTTGCTGGGAAACGGCGGGTTGGCTGATGTAAAGTTGCTGGGCCGTCTGCGTATAGGATTTCGTCGTGGCGAGGACGAGAAACGTTTGATACCGGTGATCGAGCATGACTGGGTCTCCTCCTTATAAGCTGTCGTTATAGTTTTATTATTCATTCCAATTTTATCTTATAATCAACTTCCGGTAAACTAGGCGTAGACATTTTTTGAGGAGGAGATTCATTTGGATATTCGGACCACTGTGGTGAGCCGGGGCTTTTGGCTGGCATCACTCTTAACTTTAGTCTGCGCCGTCGCCGGGAGTTTTCTGGCCCAACTGCCCTATTTAAACCTCGTGGGGGCGCTGGTTATCGCGTTACTCCTGGGTATGGCGTGCCAGGTACAGCCTCAGGTCATCAACGCCAACCGGGCGGGCATCGGCTTCATTAGCAATAAATTTTTACGGTTAGGCATTATTTTATTAGGCTTCAAGCTCAACCTGATTCAGCTGGCTCAAGCCGGCGTCAAGACCATCACCTTGGCCGCCTTCGTGGTGACCGGAATGGTCCTGTTGACCTACAACCTCAGCCGGAAGCTCGGCGTGGAGAAGGAACTCGCCATTCTCACGGCCACCGGGACTAGCATCTGTGGGGCCGCCGCCGTCATGGGCGTTTCACCCCAGATTAAGGTGCCCGCGGACAAGGCCGAACGACAACGTGAAAATGAAGTGTTGGCCGTCGCCATCGTCGCGATTCTGGGAACGGTCTTCACGCTGGTCGAGATTGGCTTGAAGCCCCTCCTGCATTTAACCGCCGTCCAATTCGGCGTCTTAACCGGTGGCTCGCTTCACGAAATTGCGCACGCCGTTGCCGCCGGGAGTGCGGGCGGTCCAGTCAGCCTGGATACGGCCATCATCACCAAGCTGTCCCGGGTCCTGCTGCTAGCACCGGCTGCCCTGATCATCGGCTGGTGGTACCAACATCAATCGCGCAAGGCCAACCCCACGGCCACGACGGACCAAGGTTCCGCCAAGCTACCGATTCCTTGGTTCATGGCCGGTTTCATTCTGACCAGCATCATCGGTACCTTCCTGCCACTCGGTGACGTTGCCCTGGCCGGACTGGTCAAGTTAGCCTATATTTTTCTCGGCATGGCCATGGCCGCCTTGGGGATGAGCGTCAACTTCCGGGTCATCTTCCAGCGGGGAGGCAACGTCTTCCTTGCCGCCACCATTTCATCCGTAATTCTGATGACCTGTGTGACGATTGCTAGCAAGCTGTTCTTCTAACTTTAGAGCTAAACGAAAAGCACGAGTAGCTTTCCCGCTTCCGGAAAGTTACCCGTGTTTTTTCACTTTTTATTTAATTGACCGCTAATGAACGCCCAGTCGTCGAAAATCAATCCGCTGCCACCGCGATGGCCGTAATAGGATCGCCGTGATGATCAGATAGACCACGAACGGCATCACATCTGAGAGTGATACTCCGGTATTCGTCTCGTGAGGCGTCAGGGCGACGAGCATCACAGTTGTGTCTAGCCCAAAGTGAAACAACATCGCCCATAACAAGCTACCAGTTCGTAAATATAAGGCACTTAAGACCAAGCCGAGCCCAAATGCTTGGACTATCTGCATTAACGTCATGGGTAGACTTTGGTGTGTCAAGTTCATCACGTGACTCAGGCCAAACAACAAACTACTGCCGAGCACTGCAATCCATAGTCGCCGAGTCAATCGCAACTGCAAGCGTTGTAGCAAGCCACCGAGTAAGATTCCCCGAAAGACGGTTTCTTCCAGTCCCGCTACCAGTAACCCCAGAACAACGCGGACCGCCACCTTTTCCGCACCGATGCCTTGTGGAAATTTTAGAATAGCTGCAAACACGAAAAAGGCCAGCAGTAATTCCGCCGGCCAGGTCATCAGCAATTGCTGCCCAAACGTGAATGGTGAGCGAAAGTTCAGCGATACGTGTACCCAATACCGATTGACCAACCCAATCGCCAATAATGTGATGGCCTCTACGACCGCTGTCGTCGCTATCCGCGAGTTAGCAATTCGCGGCAACCCCAGCGGCAAACAAAACACGAGCACTGTCATCACGAACCAAGCCACCAACAATTGATAAACCGGTCGCCGTCTTTCTTGTTGCAAAAACATCCAAACGTCCCCTTCCGATGTAATCCCAGTATACTGCTAATCCGGGTGGGAGAACGTTCTGGTTAGCACAGTTAAATGCTTTTGCCTTTACAGACAAAACAAACAGTTCTGAGGATCAGCATGGCCGATTCACTAGCAGAAACGCTTACATTTCTCTTCGCATGCTTTAGCCATTAGCACCTAAATTAAACCCACAGCCAGTCGCAGCAAATGCTGAAACGTGCCACTGTCAGCCATAATGTACAACCCGATCAGAATGTACACGGCAATCGTGATGTAGCGACCCTGTTTTTCCAGCACCGCCGCTACACGGGGAATGCAGGCCAACCGATACCCAATTTCCCAAAAGATCACCACCATCACGGCAAACGTCAGTAGAATCAAGGGAATTGCGGTCGGCGCAACCGTGGTGAAGATGGGCACGTAAATTCCGACGTTATCCGCGCCACAGGTGGCCATCGTAATCAGCGCCACGTTGCCGATTAACCCCTTTGGATTGGCAACCTTGTTGGCGATGGCATCCGGATCGTCATCATCGCCCTGAACCCAGAGCTTGATTCCCAGGTAAATCGGAATCAGGCCCAGCAGTCCCAGCAACCACGGAGCCGGTACGAAGCCCAGGAAAAAGGCAATGGCCAGCGACCCACCGACCAATACGATCGTGCCTAAAAAATCCCCCGCCAGTACGAGCCACCGGTCTTGACGCTTTACGCGACCGAAGATTACCATTAGAATAATTAAGTAGTCGAGTCCAGTGGAAATATACGCCGTGACCCCCGTTAAAATGGTTTTAATCATGTGATCCTCCCCTATGCATGTTATTCATAACATATGTTATCATCTACATATGAAAGGAGCAAGCTTTTTATGCCGAATTCTACCGAAAAAGTCACCTTAATCACGCCTAAAATGGTGCAGGCGTCCCAAGCCATCTTTAAGTTGCTGAGCAATCCCACGCGGTTACAGCTCCTCTATCTCTTAGAACAAAAGGAACTCAACGTTAGTGAACTCAGCGACCTACTGACCGTCGAGCAATCAGTCATTTCCCACCAACTGGCCATGCTGAAAAAAGAACAGTTGGTGGCGGTTCGCCGGGTGGGCAAACAGAATTTTTACCGGTTGGACGATCCCCATATTTTAGATATCGTCAACGAAACGCTGGCGCACGTCGACCACGTGCTACGGGGACAGACCCATGGGCATTAAAAAATGGCTTCGGAATTTTGAAGATTCCGAAGCCATTTTTGATTGGATTTTCTTGTGTTTTGAGGGGCAGTACACGGTAGAGGCTTGCGCTTACCCCCCTCATCGGCGTTTGTCGTTGTTGGTGATACTGGTTTGGGGCGTTGTACTGGTTGTTATCCCTGATATCCCGAGTCTGGCAGCTTCCGAAACGAGTTCGCAAGGGCAGGCCCCTCCGCTTAGTAAAGATAAGCACCGCTGCTTGTCGTTGCTTAAGATACTGGCTTGGGGCGTTAGACTGGTTGTTATCCCTGATGCTCCGGTCCTGGCGGCTTCCGAAACGAGTTACGCAAGGCAGGTTCCTGCGCTTAGAAAGCTAAGGGCCTCCTGTCCGGCGGTTGTCGTTGCCAGGAATACTGGTTTGAGGCGTTGGACTGGTTGTTATCCCTGATATCCCGAGTCTGGCGGCCTCCGAAACGTGTTCGCAAGGGCAGACCCCTCCGCTTAGCAAAGATAAGCACCGGCTCGGTTCCACCGAGCGGGCACTTATCTCCGCTAATGCTCAGGGTCTAACCGCCCTTGCTCTCACTCTCTTACATCTTCATCCCCATCTTCTCATACGAACTCATTCCCGCCAGATGGAGGTCCTTGACGTCGATGCCGCGTTCCTTGGCTACCGCATTCATCAGTGTGTCCATATCCATCAGCTTATACGTTTGTGGATGATCTGGGTCGTACGCTTCAATTTGAGCCATCATGCCGCCGTCTTCGTGTTCAATGATGTGGCAGTGGTACATGTAGACCCCGGTATGTTCGAACCAAACCTTTAACCGCACCGTTTCGCCGGGGTTGACGCCGACCGTGTCCTTGAAGCCGTGTTCGTTGGGATACGGCGCCTTGCCATTTCTGGAGACCACTAGGAATTGCGTCCCGTGCATGTGGAACGGGTGAACCATACCGCCATCCATATCGTTGGTGTTGGTGACATCCCACAATTCAACGTTGCCTACCTGTTGTTTGGCGTCGATCCGTTGCATTTCAAATTTCTTACCGTCAATCATGACCTGCTCGTCCATCCCGGACATCACAACCTTACGGATTGGCGTATTCGGCGTGACGTCTGGATCGGGAATATCTACGAGATGGTCGGGTAGCGTCGCCGTATCCGTTTGGAAATCGTGGACGCGGAACCGAACCAACGGCACATCGTCAGAGTATAGCGTCACCGTCTGACCGGGCGTCACCTTGCCAAAGTCCACGATGATCTCGGCTCGTTCGGCACAAGTCAACATCAAATGCGTAAATTCAACGGGTTCTGGCAACACACCACCGTCCGAAGCAATCTGCGTAAATGGCAGGTCGTCACTGAAGTGGAGTCGCCATTCTCGCCGGTTGGCGCCGTCCAAGATCCGGAGCCGTACGCGTTGCGTAGACACATCGAAATAGGGGTTGATGGTGCCGTTAATCATCGGCGTTGGCCCCTGAACCCCGTCTGGATCGTAGTCGGCATTGTAATCCCATTGATTATCCTCATGGAACCGCCGATCTTGCAGAACCAATGGAATATCATCAACACCGTAGTTCCGTGGAAATGGCAGCTGGGCTTCCTGGTCATCGGTGACCAACACCATGCCCGCCAAACCGTGCCAGACCTGTTCGGCCGTTGATGGACACGGATGCGCGTGTAACCACAGTGTAGCGGCCGGCTGGTCGACCTTAAAATCAATGTGCCGCGTCTGTCCGGGATAAACCGGGGCGTGGCAGCCACCATCCGTGTAAGGCCCGGGCACATTTAACCCATGCCAGTGGAACGTGGTTAACTCGGGCAAACTATTCTTCAGATCAATGTGCATCGTCTTCCCCTTAGGAAAAACAATGGTTTGCCCCAACAAACTGCCGTTATAGCCCCACGTCTTGGTCTTCTTTCCCGGCAACAGTTGGGTCTCCCCGGCCTGTGCCTCGACCGTGTAATACGTATCGGTAGCGGTTTCCTTATCAGGCTTCAGTAGCGGTGGAATCCGCAATGGTTCTTGCGGTGTCTTGGGTTCCTCCAGTGGAACGTAACCCCCATCATGCGTGTTAAAAGCCGGTTCATCAAAGAAATAATCGGTGTTGATTGATTTTGTCATTTTTCAGGCTCCTCTTCGATTAGATTGGGCACACTGTCCAGTTCCATGATAACGCATTCACAGACTGAAAGGAACGTCTCAGCATCACAAAAAGGCCGTCTCGTAAGACTGCCTCATTAACGTTTAAATTAGCGATCCGTCCGCGCCCGTAAGGCATAGAGAATCGTGACGGTATCGACCACTTCTTGGAAGACCGCCCCAATGATAGCCGGAATCACGCCAAAACTGGCAATCAACATCAAGCCGGTACAGATAAAGATCCCAATCAACACGGCCTGTTTGGCCACACGCATGGTATCGTGGGCAATCTGGCGCGCCGCACTAACCCGGGTCAAATCATCCTTGAGGACGACCGCATCGGCGGATTCACTGGCGGCCGTGGCGCCGTGTGCCCCCATGGCAATCCCCACATCCGCGGTTGCCAGCGAAGGCGCATCATTAATGCCGTCCCCCACCATCGCGACCGGACGCTGTTCGGCGGGTAAATCTGCCAACACCTTAATCTTATCGGCCGGCAAACATTCGGCGTGCACCTGATCGATGCCCACTTCGCCAGCAATCGTTTCGGCAATCGGCCGTCGATCACCGGAAATCATGACCAGGTGTTGTGCCCCGGCCGAACGCAGTGTGCTCATGGTTTCTTTGGCTTCCGGCCGGACCCGATCATTGAAGCTCACGTAGCCTTGGTAAATACCGGCAATCGACACGTATACCGCCGTCTGGTCGGACTTATCCACGGGCGCCGTGGTGACAAATGAACTCTTGCCCACGCGAACCTCCTGACCATCGACGACCGCAGCGACCCCCTGCGCCGTCGTCTCATTAACGGCTGTGGCCGGCAATAACGATGCTTGCGTGGCGGCTACCAGCGACTGTGCCAACACGTGACCGGAGTGCTGTTCGGTACTGGCCGCCAGCTGCAATAATTTTTCGGCAGGTAGCGCCGTAACGGGGACCACTTGGTCGACCACGAGCCGACCCTGCGTAATCGTTCCGGTCTTATCGAAGGCAAACGTCTTAACCTGCGCCAATTTTTCCAGCGTGGTCCCCGTCTTCACAATAATGCCGTTCCGACTTGCCCGGCTCATCCCCGAGATCAGGGCAATCGGTGCCGCTAGAATCAGCGGACACGGAGACGCCACCACGAGGACTTCCGCCAACCGCACGGGGTCACCGGAGAAATACCACGCCAGCCCGGCAATCACATAGGCCAATAACGTAAACGGCACGGCATAGCGGTCCGCCATCCGCACGAATTTGGCCGGTTGGGCCTCGGCCTGTTTGACCAGCCGCACAATGTTCTGGTACTGACTGTTATCGGCCGTCTGGTCCGCTTGTAAATAAACGGACGCCTCGCCGTTGATACTTCCGGACATGACGGCATCTCCCGCCTGCTTCTCAATCGGCCGCGCCTCACCGGTCAGCGAGGCTTCGTTAACCGTGGTCGGCCCCGTCAGCAGGGTGCCATCGACGGGCATGACCTCGCCCGGCTTGACCAGTAAGCGATCGCCCACCGCGACCAGGCTCACCGCAATATCCGTCAACGATTCACCGTCCGCGCGATGGGCCGTCTGCGGAGAGTTGTTCAGCAGTTCCTGTAACTCGCTGTTGGCCCGGCTGGCGGCGAAATCTTCCAACGCATCGCCACCGGTCAGCATCAGGAGCACGATCAATGCCGCCCAGTATTCGCCCACGGCCAGCGTAGCGAGCACCGCGGTGATGGCTAACAGGTCAACGCCGAATTTACCCGAGCGCAGCGTCCGGACCATCTCAATGAACATGATGATCGCTAGCAGCAGACCCAGACCTGTAATCAGAATCTGCGCCCATTTCGCCTGATGATTCACAAATTGAAGCCAGAGCGCTAGTGCACCTAAAATAATCACAAACCAGAATTGTCGATATTGCCGTAAACGTTGCATCACGGTCCCTCCCCAAGAATCATAGTCGTTACCTTGAGTATACCAAAGCTTGTGATTTTTGCCACATAGCCTTTGCTTTTCTCCTAATAAAAAACCCGGGACATCCCAGGTTTTTTCCCACTCTAAGTCTAGATTCTCTCAAAAACAATTGGTTCCATACCCTTGCGTTTCAAGCATAACAGCCTAGTTGTGGCGATGTAGAATCACACCTACACCCAGCGTTACTAGCGCCAAAACGCCACCAATTACGCTAGCCAGACTACTTTGATCATCGGTTTGGGGCAACTTGGTATTGGTTGTCTTCGTGATACCCGGATTTTCCGTTGCAGTTGCCTTGGCGACCGGCGCCTTAGCTGCTTTGGTTTTACCCGCTGCAACTTTGGTTTTAGACGGCTTCTTAGCGGCTTCCTTAGCAGCTTCTTCCTTGGCAGCTTCTTCTTTAGCCTCTTCCTCTTCACGAGCGGCCTCTTCGCCATCGGTTTCAGTCCCGTCATCGACATCGGTGGTTCCGGTGCCGGTATCCGTGTCCTCATCCGTGTCGATTCCTGGTTCGTCGGTTTCGTTGACATCGCCGCTACCAGAGCCACTATTACCGTTTGAAGACGACACTTTCCCGTTAGCCTCTTCGGAGTTCTTGTTGCCGGAAGTACCGCCACCCCAAGTCATGAGCGCGTGATTTCTAAATTTATACCCAGAATCAATCAGCGATGGATCAGTCACCTTGGTGTAGTAGTCCACGACAACTAAGTTATTGACCGTATCATTGAACGATAAATCAAAACCATCGTTATTATATGTAACGTTGTAATCTTTGCCTTCCGTCATAGCTGGCTTCTCGCGTTTATAGGTCGTGGTATTCTCCCAATGCCCATTGCTGACGGTCAGTCCATGAATCATTTCCTGATGGTCACCAATCGTATCCTTGACATCCAAGTTCTTCATTTCAAGTTCACGGCGATTGACGAGAACCGTCCACTTGATGGTTCCATCATCTTGAAGAACCCCCTTCTTGGATAAATTGGCTTCGTTGGCCACGATATTAATCTGGGATGTGCTCGTCTTGCCATTTTCCAGTGGGAAAACCACATCCTTTTCACCGGTATCTTCATAGCGGTACTTAGTCATCAGGTTCAGCGTCAACTTGGCGTTGGTCTTGCCTTGTAGCGCATCGTTCATGGTAATCACGACACCCTTGTCAGAGACAACGGCCTCGCCAATAACGGTCCCCTCTTCGTCATAAACCTTGAAGGTATCCCCTGGCGTCTTGCCCTTTAGGTTCTCCGGAAAATCAAGCGTAATCTTATCGCCATTGTTGATTGGCGTGCTACCAAAGTCCAGATGATATTGCACGTCAATCGTTTCGGCGTGCTTAAAATCCGGTCCGTTCGTCACACTAGCCGCGGTGGTAAAATCCGCACCATTGTGCGTGGTTGCCGCCTTAACCGGTGTAGCCATCTGGCTAACCACTAATAAAAACATTAAACTGAATAGTCCAATTAGCAATCGCCAAACTTTACTGTTAATCTTCAAAAATATCCCCTCCCATAACTTTTATCCATTAAAAGTATACGCGACTGTGCAACCGCTTGGCAATAGATTCTGGACAAGTTATTCAAAATCGGCAAAAACGCCTGAGAACGTACAACGTAACCGGATACGGCTATTTGCCCAGCAAAAAAGGCCCGGACCAACGTCCAGACCTTCGTGTTTTCGGAATTAACCTGCTGAAACGCGTGCTAGCAGATCCGTGTCCCTAAAGTTTGCATTTCTTTCTTTAAATCAAGTTCGGATTTCTCTTCGGCCGTATAGGTGATCAAGCCGACGGCACTGTCTAGAATGCCGCTGTCATCTCGCAAGGATAGCTGATTGAAGACACGATCTAACACCAGACCGTTACTCAAGTAGAGCTCGGTGTCGGCGTTGGTTTTAATGGTCAAGCCGGCGTTGTTTTCTAAGGAAATCGCATAGTCGGGATCATCAGCGGTCAGCGCGACAAATTGAAATTTATCGCCAATAGCACAGGTGCCACCCACCGTTGAATACCGGTTGGAACCATCATCCGTAGTCAGTAATAACACACTACCAGGCTGAATGTTCTCGGTTAGATAGGCCTTCGCTGCATCTTTAATCGTGATTTTCATCATTCATTTCCTTCTTTCCTGCCAACCAATGACTAGTCAATTGTGTACAATCTACTATAGCGTGATTTCGTTGGTTTGTAAATCAATTCGCTTCGGCAATGACTAATTCCAAATAACTGAGGGGGTAAACGGTGAATCCCACCTCCCCCGGTGTAACAGCATTAACGACGATTAACCTCTGCTAGTTGCGTACTGGCAGCCTTGCCGTTCGCCAAATTTGATCTGGAGCGCGGTGAGTAGGACGGGGGCGCATTTACGCAAGCCGACATCTTCAACGCCTAACGGACGACAAAAAACAGGATCATTCACCATCATTGATGAACCATCCCGTCCTTGTTAATTTCTATGGCGTTAATCAGAATAAGCATCGGTACTGGCAGCCACGGGCCCGCGCTAAGCAAACGCCTTACTCGGCTTCATACCCCCGTTTGATCAATGCAATCAGCTCATCTTCGGACAAGTTGAGCTTCTTGGCCTCGCTGGTGAAACTGCTCACGTAGCGGTCGTAGAACTCCGCGCGGCGTTTCTCACGGATGGTTGTCGCGGCCGTGGCCGTCACAAACATTCCCACACCCCGTCGTTTCTCAATCACGCCGGCTGCCACCAGTCGATTGATCCCCTTGAGGACCGTGGCTGGATTAATATGAAATTCCTTGGACATTTCTGTCGTTGACGGCACCTGCTCCCCCGCCCGATAGATGCCCGTGAAGATTGCCTCTTCCACTTGTTCGGCCACCTGCAGGTAGATGGGTTCCGGACTATCGAAATTAAATTTCATTTTACTTTCCCACATTCTTTGTGAACTCGTTCTGCAGCCTAATTAGTCGGCGCCTTCGGCAAAACGATTCGCCAGTACAACGCCAGTGTAATCGCATAGTAAATCGCGTACAGTCCAATGAAGATGGCAAAGATGCTCCCAATTCCCAGGTAGGGACTCATGGGACTCTGCATCAACGGCTTGAACATCTGAAGACCGAACAGAACATCGATTACTCCCATGATACCAGGAATTAAGAATAAAATCCCGATTTCTTTCGCAATCCCCACACGCATGAGCCGCTGACGAACCCCCACTTTATAAAGCATTTGGTATCGTCGTTGATCCCCCGGTGCTCCCGAGAGAATCTTAAACATCAGACAAGAGGCTAACATCGCCAGAAAGGCAATCCCCAAGAAGTAACCCATGAATTCCAATCCCCCGAAGAAGCCACTCATGAGTTCGTAGGATTGGTAATTCCCTACGGTCATGGCCTCTGGTTGAGCGAAACGCGCTAATTCCAGTTTATTCAACCGTTTCAACACGCGCTTGTCTTGATTAAGGTTCTTAACCCGGACCGTGGTGACCGTCATCGTCTTCCCGGATTGCTTAGCAAACTGCTGGGCACTCAGGATTTGAGGCGCGTAGAAACCCTGTTCACTGCGGATGGCTAAACTTAGAAAGTCTAAGCTTTGACTGCCCTTTTGCTTGAACTGCTTCAGGGATTCCGTATAATATTTCGGATGCGTCGCGTACTTGGCCTCCGTGGTTCCCCGATTCAATTCAAACGGCTGTTGCTTCAGCTCGGCGGCATTGTAGTAGACCACCTTGCCTTGGCGTTTCTGCGTATAGGTCGCCTGATGCTTCACGTTTAGCTGATCAATTAAGTGTTGTTCCTGCGCGTTTTTATCATGGATGGCCATCGTGTAGGTTCCCAGGCTGTTGGCCATCATCGGCAACTGCCGGTGATACCCGGAGCCGACCGTAATGGCACCTAGAGCCATTGCAAATAGCAGAGAGACAATCGTCAACATGCGCGTGTAGTTATAGACCCGGAAGTTTAATTGGCCTAGTAAGAAGCCGTTCAGGTGTTTCTTAGCCCAGCGTGTCCGCCGCAAGCCTTGAATAATCACCAGGATGGTGGCGCGGAAAAGCAGATAGGTTCCGATCGTAATGGTGACCAAGGCGATAGGGATCGCGGTCATCTGTAAATCCTTGATTGCGGCCAGCGACCAGTAGCCGATGGCAAGGAAGCACACGCCCAGGATCGCCGCGACCATTTGGCGGAAGGGATGAACCTTGGGCTGATTGGCCTGTTCGTCGGTGTGTAAGAGCTTCAACACCGTCGTCCGGGTCAACCGAACCAGGTTAAATAGGGACGCTAGAATGAAGAGACCCACGTATAACACCGCCGTTGCCACGATGGCTGGCAGGTAAACGGCCGAAAGATGGGCCAAGTGGAGGCCCAGCATGTCCAGTAAGAAGCCCACGAGAAACTGGCTCATGGCCAACCCCAAGACAATCCCCACGGCAGTCGCCAAACTCCCCAAGATCAAGGTTTCCAGAAAGACCAGTTCACCGACCCGTTTTCGCGTCGCCCCCAACATCATGAAGAGACCGTAGTCGTGCTGGCGCATACTCAACAGGAAGCTGTTGGCATACATAATGTAGACAATCGTAATCAGAATCAGTAAAACGGCCCCGAATCCAAAGATCAAGGACGCCTGGCTCACCACCGCATTGGCCTTAATGAAAGCGCGATTGGTCGCGAGATTGGCGAACATGTAGAAGATGGCGGCCGACATGGTCAGCCCCAACAATAAGACGAGATAATCTCGCCGCCGGTTTTTAATACCGGCCAACGCTAATTTTCCTAACATTTTGACTCCCCCTACTCGTTGAACGTGCCGAGTTCATTTAAGATCTGTTGGTAAAAGGCACTCCGGTCCTGATCGCCCCGCTTAATCTCAGACCCAATCAGACCGTCTTTAATGAATAAAATGCGCTGACAGAAACTAGCCGAGAACGGATCATGCGTCACTAAAAGAACCGACATTTTTTGCTTTTGATTAATGGTCGTCAAGAGATCCAATAATTCCCGGGCACTCGTGGAATCCAAGGCTCCCGTGGGTTCATCACCCATCAGGATGGCGGGATGATGGACGATAGCCCGTGCCGCCGCGACCCGCTGCTTTTGGCCCCCGGACAGTTCAGACGGATACTTAGGTAAGAGGTCGGCAATCGACAGGGTCTCGGCCACCTCGTGAATGGCTTGGTCCATCACCCGTGAGGACGTCCCCTTCAAGGCCAATGGCAACCCAATGTTTTCCTCGGCCGTCAAGCTCTCCAACAGATTGAAGTCCTGAAAGATAAAGCCAACCTCTTGAGCCCGAAAATCCGCGAGCTGATTACCCCGCATCTTCGTGACGTCGTGACCATTCACCATGACATCTCCTCTGGTGGGCACATCCAACGTTGAGAGCATATTCAAAAGCGTCGTCTTCCCGGAACCAGACGCCCCCATGATGCCGACAAACTCGCCAGCTGCCACCGTAAAATTCAGCCCCTTTAAGGCTTGATATTGGCGTTCGTTGGCTTTACCGTACGTTTTCTCCAGATCGTGAACATCGACCACTGTCTTCATTTTCATGTTAAATTCCCCCGCTCTTTGGTGTATTGGTTAGTTACTTATGTGATTAACTATAACGGTTCATATAAAATTGTCAATATTTTTATTGGCGTGATCTGACGAAAGGCCGATGGCGACGGGCTTTTAACCCTTTTATTTTTTTGGCTGCGTGACGTCCCCAACGAAATATCTCAGGCCAGCCAGCATTTGGTTCATTGACTTCCGAAAGCTTATTGCCGTGAAGAATGCCCGCCCCATCCGCCTATGAATCAACCGTTCCACTTTAGCACTAGGCCGCACCATTCCCAACAGAGGTCCTGACGAGATATTTCAACATTTTCGTTGTACAATTAACCTTGTAAGTCGACTATCTCAAAGCAAAGGGGTTTTTCTTGATGAAACAACTGCAATTAGGTGGCAGTAACTGGCAAGCATCCGCCGTTGCTCTCGGCATCATGCGGATGGGTGTTCTGGACCAAGCGGACGCCGTTAAAGCGCTCCAAGCTGCTCACGAAGCTGGTATTAACTATATCGACTCCGCGGATATTTACGTCAATGGTAAGTCTGAAGAAGTCTTCGGTGGCGCACTGAAAGCTTCTGGCTTATCCCGTGATGATTTTTACATCCAATCCAAGGGTGGCATCATCCTCGACCCGAACCGGAGCCACGATGATTTAGTCTTTGGGTCACGTTACGACTTTGGTAAGCAACATCTGATTGATGCCGTTGATGGGATTTTGTCACGCATGGGCATCGACTATCTGGATGCCTTCCTGCTTCACCGACCAGATCCACTGATGGAGCCCGAAGAAATCGCTGACGCCTTCAACACGTTACAACGCGAGGGTAAGGTTCGCCACTTCGGTGTTTCCAACTTCAACGTTCAACAATACTTGCTGGTTCAAGAAGCGGTCGATCAAAAATTGATGTTTAACCAACTTCAATTTAGTGCCGCCCACACCGGGATGATCACGGAAGGCCTGCACGTCAACATGGGCGATGTGCCAACCTACAATGACTTCGGTATGATTGAATTTGCTCGGCGTCAACACGTAACGATCCAAGCATGGTCACCTTTCCAATACGGTCTGTTCGCCGGCATGTTCATCAACGATCCCAAGTATGCCGAGCTGAATAACGTCCTGCAAAAATTAGCCGATAAGTACGGCGTTTCGAAGAACGGGATTGCTGTCGCTTGGATTCTCCGTCATCCGGCAAACGTCCAAGTTCTATTGGGCACCATGAATCCGACCCATATCAAGGATAGTGCGGCCGGTGCCGATGTGACCTTAACCAAGCAGGAATGGTATGACATTTACCTGGCTGCTGGGAACATTCTTCCTTAAAAATTCAACAACTCATGCGAAGCGCCCGGATTTTTCGGGCGTTTTTTTTTGCCCTGTTCTTCCGTCCAAAGTAACGTTAATGGACGACCCCCTGAACAAGATTTATCCGACCGTCTCTTGTGCCAATCCATCAGTCGCGTGTCGATTAAGGCGTTATTCCCCCCGCCATAACTGTTATGCCCAGCCAACAAAAGCAAGCCCGTCTATAATGCCAACAAGTTACCGAATATTTGATGGCATTGTCGGCTAAAAACTAAAAATATTTTTGCCATCGTCTCCCGCCTGAATTCCTTTATTATCAACGATTGTTAGCCCTTACACATCAACGAATACTGTGATGTTAAAAAAGTTCTTCTGAGGGGTTGACCTTTTCCAAGATGGTGTTAAACTGTAGTTGTAATCAAGGGCGAGTGATTACTCGCTCGATAACTAGAAAGGGGATTTTAAATATGTTTACGACAACATTTTGGATTCTTGCTATTTGGTTAGTTATCAACGGTATTTGGACTTGCACCGCGACGACAAACCGGGAATTAATGAAGTGGTTCGGCTGGATTAACGTGGTTGCTATTATTGCCGGCTTCTGGGTATTCTATGGCGTCGCCGGTGTTGCGGGTCTGACAGGATGGTTTACGGCAGTCAACTGGATTAACGTCATCTTAGCGATTACCCAGTTCTACTTCGCTTACAAGAAGACCACTGCCCAAGCACATTAATTGAATGAAACGAGCACTTTACTTAAAAACCGGGGATGACTGCGAGCATGCCCGATTTTTAATGTCTAAAGGGTAGAGATCTAAAGGTTGAAAGATCACGAACATGCTCCAGTCCCCAGCTGACAAGGTTTATCGCCATAAAATTAATCATCACCGACCACCTGCGGCTGCCAGAGATTCCGGTGCTGTGGGGACCGCCTGCGGCCTGAGAAGCGGTCCTCCGGCTCGGTTTGAAGCCTGACCAAGACCGTCAGTCTCCAAACACGTCCCGCGCTGTAAGCTGTTGTACAGCTAACACCGCTGTCACGGCTACCTCCATCTTTGGCTACCTCCGGTTACGGTGGTTGGAACTTACTAAATGTGCGGTGACGTCGCTGGAATGACAACGTTTTGCCAGTTTAATTGGATACATCTCATGTAGCCATGAGTGAGTCAAATTTGGTCTCAGCCGTGGGATTTACCAAGCGATTTTTCTTGGTAAAATGGCGTCTTTGAGACGCGGGCTGACGGCTCAAAGCGAGGGAAAAGACAGCACTTTGGCTTTTCCCGATCCTGCCCACAGCGATCCAGACCAAATTTGGCGAACGGTAAGGCGGCCAGCCCGCGACTATCATATTATAATGGTTGCTATCCTTGTCACACCAGAAACCCTAGCTGTTTTCTATCTTTCAACCTTTAAAACTTGCAACACAGGCTGAGCTGGACGCGTTACCGTTCGCGATATCCAATCCACTAGCCACACGGTAGACATAAGCCCAGGCAATGTTCATAGCCTTTTCCTATCAATAACCATTTAGCTGGTAATTCCCCCGCAAGCTGGTAAGATTAAGCCATAGTCCGTTTTACTCAGATCATTCACGCTAATCGCGATACCACTGCGATTGGTCATCCCAAAAATCCAAACTAAAGGTGGTCACGTCATGCCAATTAATAAAATTTTGGATCAATTTCCCGCCACAATCCAAGCTACAAAAGATCTCACGCAAAAACAAAAAGACGTGCTGATTGCCAGTATTCAGCTCTTCGCCAAGCAGGGCTATGCGAATACCAGCACCCACCAAATTGCCGTTGCGGCCCACCAATCTGAGGGCACCATGTTTAAACATTTCAAGTCCAAGGCCAATATTCTGCGGGTCGCCTTGGAACCGGTCATTCAACAGATCATTCCCGATGTTGCCAACGAACTCAAGAAAGATACGTTGAGTAAGCCCTTCACCAATCTACACGACTTCTTGGTCGTCTTCGTGAAAAATCGGATGGACTTCGCGGCAGCTAACCAGGACGCCATCAAAGTTTTCTTCAGCGAGCTCCTCTACAATGAAGATCTCCGCCAAGAATTTATTGAAGTGGCCCGCGCCCAATTCATCGGCTCCTTTGAAGGCACCGTCACCAAGTTGCAAAAACACCATCTGATCATCGACTGGCCGTTCAACATGCTCTTTCGCTACATCGCGTCGATCATTGCCGGGTACATCCTCGACCGTTACGTGCTCTTCCCTAACCGCGACTGGCAGGATGCCGACGAAGCGAAATACATGGTGGCCGAACTGGAAAAGGTGCTGCAGCCGGAATAAGTTCCAGCTAAAAAAGGTGCGTCAACAGGTCATCGCCTGTTAACGCACCTTTTGACTAGGTTGGAAATAAACAGCGGAATCTTGGTTCTGCCGCATCCTGTCCGCTTAGTTATGATTAAATTTATTCACCAAGCGTTTCGACGGTCGGGCCAACCGAATTAATCCCCAGGTCAGGCCAATACTAATTGCGACCATGATGGCGCCGAACAGTGGGGTCCAGGCCAGCCCTAATTGACGGGTCACCTGACCACCGATGCCGGACCCCAGCGCGATCCCGACGTTGAAGGCGGAGATGTTAAGCGCCGAGGCCATGGTGATATCGGCGGGGGTATACTTTTCGGCCAATTGCACGATGTAGAGTTGTAAGCCCGGAACATTCATAAACGCGAAGAAGCCCATAGCCAGTACGGTTAACAGACCCAGCCACTGACTATTCGTGGTCACCGTCAGAACCAGCAGAGTCACGAACAAGCCCGTAAACATCTTCAAGAGTGCGGCCAACGGCTTGGCATTGGCCCAGCGACCACCCAGCGTATTCCCGATGGCCACCATTAGGCCGTAGATCACCAGAATAACTACGACTGCACTGCTCGACCACCCCATTTGCTGTTCCAATAGTGGGGAAAGATAGGTGTACGCCACAAAGGTGCCCCCGTACCCCAACGCCGTGACGAGTAGGGCCAAGCCCAGTTGTGGGTTACCCAAGACCCGGAGAATTCCCCGCGCCGTGGCTTTGCTAGGCAATGGCAAATGCCGGGGAACCAAAATGTAGTCGGCCACCAAACCGATGAGGCCAATCAGACTGATAAAGATGAAGGACCAGCGCCAACCACCCAGTTGACCAATCATCGTGCCCAAGGGTACTCCCGTGACCGTGGCCACCGTGAGGCCCGTAAACATCACGGCAATTGCCGAAGCACGTTTGGAAGGTGCCACCACGTCCGCCGCAATCACGGAGCCCACCGTCATAAAGATCCCGTGAGCCAATGCCGCGACCACACGACCGGCGAGTAAGACGGTAAACGTCGGCGCAAAGGCCGCCACCAGATTACCGGTAATAAAGAGCAGCATAATAATGACCATTAACGTATGCCGATTAATTTGACCCGTCAGTAAGGTCATGATCGGTGCGCCCAGCGTGATGCCCAGTGCATAGACCGAAACCGTTAACCCGGCTTGCGCTAGGCTGACGTGGAAACTTTGAATTAATAGCGGGATTAGCCCCACACTGATGAATTCAGTTGATCCAATGGCGAAAGCACTAACGGCTAACGCGAGTAAGGTAAAAGTTGGTGAAAGTTTTTTTGTCATAATGACCTCCTTGAATTGCTAATGCGATAGTTATTGATTATACTGGCTAAGAACTCTAAGACAAGTACCCACTTTAAAGTTCCCTACCCACCAAAAAGTAACCATCAATCAGGAGGCTATTTCATGTCCACAAAAACGTATCACATTGGCGTCGAAGCCACGATGGAAATCATCGGCGGCAAATGGAAATCCATCATTCTCTGCCATCTCCGGCACCACACCATGCGGACGGGGGAACTCGCGCGGGCCATTCCCCAAATCTCGCAAAAGATGCTGACGCAGCAACTCCGCGAACTCGAAGCCGCCAATATTGTCTCCCGCCACGTCTACCAACAGGTGCCACCACGCGTGGACTACGCATTGACCGACTACGGCCAATCCCTCTCCGGCATTCTTCATGAACTCTGCGTTTGGGGCGAGGACAACATCGACCGGCGCGAGGCCGCGGGAGAAGAGATCACGTTACTTAGTCGCGATGATGTCTAAGGATTTCAAATTTTGTAAATGTATCGAAAAAGTCTGGGCACAAAACGTCCAGGCTTTTTATGATCTTCGAAATTAACTGACTGAAACATGGGGTCAACCTCGACCTAACCTTCACAAATAATTAGACAATTGCTGCATTGTTTTACCGTCATAAAGATTGATAATCCTTAAGTTTTTAACTATTCTTTAAATAGTTCGTGCACCCACCATACAAACTCTGTATAATGGGTTCGTTATAGCTCTGTCACTTGCTACAATACTTCATCGGAGAAGGGAAAACTCATGCACGTTTTTATTAATATCGTGCCGCAATCCACGTTGGACTGGCCGTGTCTAAGCACACTTGTCGGGGAATTAACCAGCCAACGCTTTGCAGCCGCATCTTTTAACTTACAATTAACTGACACTCAAAATTTAACGTCTACGCAACAGCAACAAGCAAAAGATTGGGGACTAACGATCAATCAGCTCCACGCCCCCTTAGACCCCCAAAATTATCTGATTAATCTCCGCGAAACTGATCACGTTTTGCCCGGCGCCCTTCATCAGTGGGCCCAAGTGATGGCGAAACATCCAGGCAGTCCCATCAGTTTGGCGGCTTTTGATATGCACCAATCACTGTCCGACCAGATTGCGGCCTACGTCGTGGATCATCAGGAAGCCGCCTTACAACAAACATATCGTCAACTGGCGACGGACTCCCTGGATGACCCGAACGAGCAGCTACTAACGTTGTGGAGCCTCCAAAGTTACTCGGTTCAGACCAACTTGCAAAACCAGCGACTGCTCACCCAGCGTATTCGGCCGACCGGCGTTTTACTCCCTACCGAGCTGCTAGACCCGGCCTTACCGCTGGTCTCAGCGGCGCAGGCCTTCGCCGTCCTACGCCAAAGCACCGACGTGATTCGCTTGCACGTCCCCACGATCCAACGGGCCATGTGGGTCGAAGCAACCCCCGTTGCCTGGTTAAGTGAGCTCAAAAAAATCGACGTTCAACAGCTGGATGTCATGTGGCAACCGGTTTATCAGGCCTATTTCCAGCGACAACTCGAAGCGCTCTTGAAATCAATCGATCGGAAACAACTGTCCAAAGAAGACCACACCGAACTACTCGCGCGCATCAAACACAGTACGATTAGTCCGGCTCGCCATTGGTCCCGTCTGAGATTACTGCAACTGCTGTCACCACGTGTGGCTCACCAGTTGTTCTACTAGGAGGCCGACCATGAAATTTAGTGTGATTACGCCCTGTCAAAATGAAGAGCTCCCGCAACTTTTAGAATTACGGCATAACCTGTCGGCCCAAAGCTTTCAGGATTTTGAATGGGTGATTGCGTTAAACGCCCAGCTGGACCTCACCGAGGCCGATTGGCAGCTCCCCTTCGCCGTTCGGCAGGTTCATTTCACCGGTCAAACAGCTGGCGCTGCCCGCAACGCCGCTTTAGCCGCCGCGAGTGGTGATTGGCTCGTCTTCGTTGATAGCGATGACTACCTCACCGCCGAAGCCCTAGCAACCATGGCCGCGATTACGCCGTTCCCCACCGATACCTTCGGGGATCTGTACCAATACCCTACCTATGAACCCCACACCTCATTTGTGGCTAGTTCAACACAAACGACTGTTCAAGATAATCTACCCAAATGGGGTGGGCCCAAGCGTCGACAGCCCAAAAATCGGGCGGTCAACCTCAGCACGGCCACACTCGGCCAACTGACGACTGACCTCACCGTGACGCCGGCCGTCAATAACTGGTTGCAGCATAAATATATCAGCCTGTCCGGTGATTCGCGCTGGGAACAATTTAACCGACAGCTCAAAATCACGGGTAAGGTTATCAACCGGCAACTGGTCCAAGACCACCACCTGCAGTTCGACGAAACCAACGCGCTTTATCCCGACTACACCTTCCTAACACAGGTCATGGCACGAACCAGTCGCTACCTACGTTTGGCCGATCCCACCTATATTCGCGTCAAACACAACGACCCGGTCAACCAACCCTCCATGCATCAATTGGACGTTGCGGACCGGTGGCAACAACGGATTGCCTCTTGGCAGACCAGCCTTGTCGCCATCACAACCCCCGATCTTCATCTGGCATTCAGCCGTTACTGCCTGTATCGCCTTCACCGGTTCCTCTACATGGCCCTGGCGACCGGTGCAACCGCTGAAGACGCTTCGGTGACCGATGTTCCGGGATTAATGGCGCAGCTTCACGCCTTTCTTCAGTTGGTCGATGACTCGGCACTTGGTGAACTTTCACTGCTGAGTCGGCGAATCTTAACGCATATCCGCCGCCAACCCACTTGTCCACAACGCGCCATCAATCGGATTGTGCACCTACGCCAGTTGGGCCGCGTCATCAAGCACCGTGGCCGCGGTATTACCCGACTGTCGTACATGTGGTGGTTCACCAAACTCCCGATTAAGCCGAAGACGATTCTTTACGAATCCTTCCTTGGACGAAATTTCTCGGACAGTCCCAAGGCCGTCTACAACTATCTGCAGGCGACCTATCCCGGCCAGTTCAAGCACGTCTGGATTTCCAACCCCGGCGTCACGGGTATGCCGACCGGACAACCGGATACGACGGTTGTCAAACGTTTCGGCTGGCGCTACATGTACTATCTCGCCACGGCCAAATTTCAAGTGATTAACATGCGTCAGCCCAAGTGGTTCGTCAAGCGCCCGGGAACGAAATTTCTCGCAACCTGGCACGGCACGCCGCTCAAACATCTGGTCTTCGACATGGATAATGTGGCCAGCGCCAACCCACTGTACAAGCAGATCTTCTTCCAGCAGTCGCGGCAGTGGGATTACCTGGTCACGGCCAACCAATTCTCGGTCGACGTGTTCGAGCACGCCTTCATGTATCCGGTCGACAAGATGTTGAAGTCGGGCTATCCACGAAATGACATTCTCAGTGCACCGGACCGTGACGCCCGCGCTCGCCAGATTAAGGAAAAGCTGGGGATTCCGCAAGACAAGAAGATCATCCTCTACGCCCCAACTTGGCGTGACGATGACTACTACGGCGTCGGCGACTACAAGTTCACGCTGAAGTTAGACATCAACCGGCTAAAGCGTGAACTGGGCGACGAGTACGTGCTGGTCTTGCGGACCCACTACTTCATCACCGAGCATCTGGACACCACCGGCTTCGGCGACTTCGTCTATAACGAATCGAGTTACGACGACATTGCCGAACTCTACCTGATTTCGGACGTGCTGATCACCGACTACTCTAGTGTCTTCTTCGATTACGCCATCCTCAAGCGGCCGATTCTGTACTTCGTTTACGACTACGAAAAATATGGTAGCGTCCTGCGGGGCTTCTACCTCGACATGGAAAAGGATCTCCCGGGACCACTGCTCAAGACCAACGACGATGTCTTGGCGGCCCTGCACAACCTGCCTCAGGTCACCCAGGATTACGCGGCGGCCTATGACCGGTTCAGCCAGCGGTTCAACGCCTGGGAAGACGGCCACGCCACCCAACGCGTGGTTGACGCCTTCTTCGATCAGTCGGATTTAAAGTAACCACCAGATTAGTTCATCACCGCAAACAGCCCCCATCACCGACGTTAGTCAGGATGGGGGCTGTTTTAAGATACGATAGTCGCGTACTGGCCGCCTTACCGTTCGCCAAATTTGGTCTGGATCGCTGTGGGCAGGATCGGGAAAAGCCAAAGTACTGTCTTTTCCCTCGCTTTGAGCCGTCAGCCCGCGTCTCAAAGACGCCATTTTACCAAGAAAAATCGCTTGGTAAATCCCACGGCTGAGACCAAATTTGACTCACTCACGGCTACATGAGATGTATCCAATTAAACTGGCAAAACGTTGTCATTCCAGCGACGTCACCGTACATTTAATAGGTTTCAACCACCGTAACCGGAGGTAGGCAGAGATGGAGGCAGCCGTGACTGCGGTGTTAGCTGTGCAGCAGCTTACAGCGCGGGACGTATTTGAAGACTGACGGTCTTGGTCAGGCTTCAAACCGAGCCGGAGGACCGATTCTCAGGCCGCAGGCGGTCCCCACAGCGCCGGAATCTCTGGCAGCCGCAGGTGGTTATTGATGACTAATTTAATGGCGATAAACCTTGCCAGGGGTTAGAGCATCACAGCCGGTGGAACTCTTAGCAGGCATGGATAAATTTACCGCACTTTTGCCCTTAGCCTTTACTGGCCAACTGCGCGGTCAAAAAGTCTGGCAAGCTCTGGGCGGGATGTCCCATGATGGTCTGGTAGTCATCCGTGACAGTCGCCAACAGTCCGCGCCCACCAGCATCGTACATAGAAGCTAGCATGTGGCCTTCATTTCCCTGGTTATACAACGCCGCAAACTCACTGAGCGTGACCGGCGCATAGCCAATGGACTGACCCGAAACTTGGCTCAAAACTCGAGCGAGCGCGGGCATCGTGTAGGATCGTTCCTGCGTCAACGTATAACTGGGCTGGTGCCACAACGCGGGGGTGACCGCCACCTTGGCAAACGCCGCGGCACTGTCAGCTAGGCTAATAAAGCTGAGCGAGGCATCCCCCATCGGGTAAATCACGTTGTGCCGTTCAATCAATTCCGGGAGATAGGGAACCAATGGATCGGCATACAGTGCATTCCGTAAAATCGTGTAGGATATCCCACTAGCCGCCAAGCGCCGGGGCACGTAGCCATAAAAGGCGGACAGGTCGAACGGATTATTGGCTTGATCGGCAATGAAGCCCATCACGATCAGATGGCCAACGTGCGCCTGGCTTGCCGCGGTCAGAACATTTTCAAATTCCGTGACGCGACTAAAGCTGTCGTGGCTCTTGCTGGGCACGTAGATGACGACATCGGCCGCATCCAACACCGTTGTCACCGTCGCCGGTTGGCGGTAATCTAGGGGCAGAACGGTCATCCCTCGCTGGGCAAAAGCAGCGGCCTTGGCCGGCGTGTGCACCCCCAGCGTCACATCGGTTGGGGCCACCAATTTGACGAGCGCCTCAACAATTTCGGTTCCTAAATGACCGGTGGCACCTGTAACGACATATTTCATAGTCAACACTCCTCTATCTGTTGTTACTTTAAAAATAACACCTGCTAAATTTCCGGTCAATCCCTTTCGCCGTTAACCTAAAAAAAACGTCGCACCGGTCACACAAACGCCTATAATGAAGCTAAGGGAACGGTTAAGGAACGCAATCAATATGATAGATTATCCAGCAATCCTTCAATCCCATAAATTAGTTGTCATGAGGAGTGAGTAACGTGGTACAACAATTAACGAATAAGGTCGCCATCGTCACCGGGGCCGGGTCTGGTAAGGGCCAAGCCATCGCTGAACTATTTGCTAAGGAAGGGGCCCAAGTCGTGGCCGCCGATAGTAATGCCGAGGCGTTAAACGCCGTCGTCGATGGCATCACAACTGCCGGTGGTACGGCCATCGCTGCCGTCACCGACGTCACCAAGGATGCCGACGTCACGGCCATGGTCCAACAAGCCGTCGACCGTTTTGGCCATCTCGACATTCTGGTCAATAACGCCGGGATGCTGGACAAACTAGCCCCCGCCGATACGTTAACCAACGAGCTGTGGGATCGGGTCATGACGGTCAACACGACCAGCGTCATGTTGGCCACGCGTGAAGCCCTCAAACAGTTCACCCAACAGGATTCCGGCGTAATTCTTAACATTGCGGCCGTCGAAGGCGATACGAGCGACCGGGCCAGTGCGGCCTACGCCGCCTCTAAGCACGCGGTGGTCGGCTTGACCAAGAATACCGCCTTCATGTATCAGAACGCCGGGATTCGGACTAACGCCATTGCCCCCGGCAGTAAGGATGCCGAGACGCCATTAGGCATTACGGTCCCGACCTCACCGAGTGGCAATAAGATTGCCCAGACGGCGCTGTTTCTGTGTTCCGATGCCGCCAGCTACGTGAACGGCGTGATTGTCCCGGTAAAATTTTAAATGATCGAGTTCTCCGAAAAAGCAGGCCGTGACGGTCAAACGTCACAGCCTGCTTTTGGGATTCACTAACCAACATCACATCAAATCCACGCCGCCATCCACATGCAAAACCTGTCCGGTGACAAAGTCATTTTGCATCAGGTAGATGTACGCCGCGGCCACCTCGTCTGGCGTCGCCACGCGTTTCAACGGCACCCCTTGGGCAAAATCAGCAGCCTGCTGCTTAACCTGCTCGGGCGTTAGGTTTCGCCAGAGACCGGTGGGCGTCCAGGTTGGGGCGACCGCGTTCACCCGATAGTCCGGCGCCATTTCGACCGCCAGACCGGCCACCATGGTATTAATCGCCTGATTGCCCACGATGGCACCGGAGGCATCGTGGGGATGACCGCCCGCACCCGAGGTAAAAATCAACGATCCGTGCGGCTTCAGATGCGTCGCCGCGATCTGGGCCAGTTGGAGATTGGCGAAGAACTTGTCTTCAATCGCTTGGCGAATCGCCGCTACCGAATTATCTAGAAAGCCACCACCCATGGCCCCACCGAGAAACGACAGGACGTGGTCAAATTTTCCCTGTTGCGCAAAGAACGCCGTCAATTGCTGATCATCCTGGGCGTCTAGCGCCGTCCCAGTAACTGTCATTCCTATTTTCTTCAAACGGGCTACCGCTGTATTCACGTGGGCTTGACTGTGCCCAATCACGTGAACTGCGGCACCCAAGGTCAGGGCCTGGGTGGCAACTGCTTCCCCAAAACCCGAGGTGCCACCAACAATGGCGAGTCGTTGTTGTTCTAATTCCATGTGCTTACCTCCATTCAAAACTTTAGTTCTTATCATACGCCAACATTCACGACATATCCGAAAAATTGACGCACTCGACCACGACTTGTACACTGAAAACAGACTATTTAACGGATAAGGAGTTGTGTCGGTTAATGACCTGGTTAATTTTATTAGTTACTGGATTCTTAGTTGGGCTACTGGTCATTTCGACCGGTGGCGGGGGTGCGGCCATTTACTTGGGTCTACTGACCACCGTCTTCCACCTGGCACCGGGAGCTGCGGCGGCAACCTCCCTCTTTACGGCGTTTCCTTCACTACTCGTGGGGGCATACGGCCACTACCGGACGGGCCAAATTCAATTTAAGATTGGTAATCAAATGCTGATTGCGGCCATCCCGGCAACCATTGTGGGCGCCCTCATCTCCCCGTATATCCCGATTAAACTCTACACCTGGTTGGTCGCGATCATTCTCTTTTTATTAGGCGTTCAGATCCTGGTCAAACGGTTCAGTCACCACCAGACTCGCCCAGCCCGACATCAACGCCTTCAAGCGACGGGATATGGGATTGTCAGCGGCCTCATGGTTGGCGTTGCCGGCCTATCCGGTGGTGGTCCCATCATTGCAGGGCTACTGGTACTCGGATTGGATATGATTCCAGCCGCTGCGACGTCGGCCTACGTTCTGGTTGGCACAACGCTGATTGGTCTAATCTTCCACATGTCGGCTAGCAACGTGGATTGGGGAATTGGCATCAGCCTAATGATTGGGGCGATTCTCGGCGCAATCTGTGCCCCGCGCCTGCTGATGCACGCCGACCCCCAGAAGCTCAACGCTTACCTCAAGCCCTTCATGGGCGTGCTCATCATGGCCATGGCAGTTAAGATGGTCCTATAATCTCATATTTGAACGCAAAAAGCATGACCCCACCGTTTGGCGAAGTCATGCTTTTCATTTCGTCCGATAAAATTAGTTTCGGTGTTTCTTAATCTTAATCGCGCCTAAGGTTCCCAATAGGCTAGCTAAGAGGGCCGCCCCAACAGCCGGCGCCCAGTTATTCTGCGCCTCACCGGTCTGTGGCAAGCCACCGAGATCGGCCAGAATGCGACTCCGAATGGCCTGTAACTTCGCAACCAATGCCGTGTTGCCTTGTGCTTTCGCTTGGGCAATGGCCTGGTCAACCCGATTCAACAGGGCTTCTTCATCCGCATGGGCTGTCGTTGGATCCTCGGACTCATCGTCAATCAGATCATCCCACAAGTCCTCGGTCACTTCATCCTCATCATAGTCCGGGCGTTCGTGCTCGTAGCCTAAATCTTCATCGCCGCCTTCACCGGGTTCCTCGATCCCCGGTTCTTCAGTTCCAGGTTCCTCAGTCCCCGGTTCTTCAGTCCCAGGTTCTTCCGGTTCCTCAATATTTGGCAATTCGACATCGATGCCCGGGTGCACGGGCTTTTCGAATTCCTCTTCCTCAATGTCTTCATCCTCATTGCCCTGAAGGTCCCAACGGTGGGTTTCGGCGTTAACAATGACCTTATCGGCAATCAGATTCCCATCAATATTTTGATTGGCCTCGATCGTTGCCGATGGCGCCAGAATGCTCCCTTGGAACGGTGCATTAACGTGAATCGTCCCGCCAAACTGCTTGTCGCTGGCCGTACTGTCGTAGAAGTTCCACAACAGGTGGTTGTCGCCAAAGTGTTCGGTCTCTTGGTTGTTCCGGTCACTCCCATCACTGTAGATGAGCTTAATCTGGGAACGCACATCGTAGTCCGCTTGGCCACCGGTATCGACGTTCACAATCACGGTCGTTCCCTCAGCATCGGGAGAGAGGCCCTTGATTGTCAACGGTGTATTTCCTTGTAAGACATCCGGCGTCAAATTAATCACAATTTGATTGTTGGCATTAGGCGTCATGTCGCTGATGTCAATCACGCGGTTGTTTTGGTCGGCAAAATCACTATTGGTATAGTTGGCCACACTCGGCTTACCAGCCAGCGTCGCGTTCAACGTCTTTAACTTCGCAAATTCGGCGTCAAAGTCAATGTACGTTTGCCCGTTTTGATCCTGGTAGACTTCGTCAGCCAACAGGTGATCGATGTAAACGCCATTGACCATTGGGCGATTAGGATTGCTAATATCGATGCTAATCCCATCCCCGAACACCACTTTATTTTCCCGCGTATCCCCTTTAGAAACGAAGGAACTCCCCGCAATGTTCGTAATGTTTTGTATGTAAGAAATATCCTTGTCCAATAGTTCTTCGATGATACTCGTCCCGAAGTTGACATTCCCAATCAGGTTTTGAACGGCAACGTTCCCATTCGTGTGGGCATTTAACTCGGCTTCTCTGGCAAAAATATGAAAGACGGAAGAGACGCCCAACAAGTTATCCAAATCCGGATAGTCATCGTAGACCGACCCACCAGCCTGGATCTCCGCTTCGGCCAATGGCGTTAAGGCCGTGGTCTGTGCCGGCATGGCGGCTTGGGCTTTCTCAATCAGAGCGTTGACCTTGGCCCTGAGTTGCGTCGTCGTTGCGGCTTGCTTAGCCGCTGTAAGTGCCGAATTGATCCGTGAGCTATGCTTGAAGCTCTTCACAACCGGTGATTTCTTCGCAGAAGTCGTGGCGTGCTTGACGGCACTGGGTTTAGCTGCCGGTGTGTTGGTCGTCACCGTTTCACTTTCCGTAGTGACCGCCTCGGAAACCGGCGTGGTGCTGCGGCTTGAGCTGCTTTCGCTGTCGGAAGCGCTGTCCGTTGATTGACTCTGTGACGAACTGCTACTTGCGCTGTGACTATTCTCAGCCTGACTGCCACTGACTTGGCTAGTTTCCTCAGAACTCTGCTGATTGCTTTCACTAACGCGGTTGGCACCCGACACCGCGGTGCCGCCCGACCGTTCTGAGTTCTGATCGCTCGCAACCCGACTTGACTGTGTGCTCTGCGACGAACTGCTACTGCTTACATCGGCACTAGCAGTCAGCGTTGCCCCGCTCCCCATGGCCAGCACGACCGCACAGGCGAAGACCCACTTACGCCCAACTTTATACATCTTAAAATGCGTTCGTTTCAATTCCATAACGACTAAATCCCTACCTTTCATCTAAAGAATCTACCTCCATTTTCGTCCTCTGCTGGTCAACAATCAACGTTATTTTGAAATTATTTTTTAACTTAACAAATTAACATCGATATTGTTGTACGCGGATGGAATAGTCAGAATTGCTGGACCCTCTTAGATAGATTGTCTAGCGGTTAGCCAAGATTGTAGTAGGAATCGTGATAATCGCGGCCCCCGTTTCCTTAATTTTAGGCAAAACAAAGAGGCCGGAAATTTTATCCCGACCTCGCTGGATTTCGTGATGCGTTACTGATGCCGTTTACGTTTTAGCGTGAATCCGGTCAAGACACTCCCCAGGAGCAAGGCGAGTCCAGCTAAAGGTGACATCGTGGCTTCATCCGTCTGCGGCAGGGTCGTGGCCGTTGCATTAGCCTTTGCTTGCTTCTGCGTGGCTGTTCGGTCCTGCGCCTTTTCCGTGGTCAATGGTGTGGCCACCAGATGGCCCGATTGACCTTGCGTTGCAACCTGATCCCCAGCGCCACCAGCGACAACACCATCGGCCCCTGGTTGCTCGGTCTCATCGGTAACTGGTCTATCTGGCTCGATCAAATCGCCATCACCACCGGTCGTTACCGCTTGATATGTGAAGGTAATCGTCTGGCCGGCCGCGGTGTAGGTGCCATTGGCCACTCCATTGCCGACTAGCTGATAACCGTCTAAGTCGTCGGCGTTAATCGTGAAAGCATCGCCAACGTTCCCGGTCTGTTGCGACTGGCTAATCACGTGACCGTCCTGATCGACGTTGACGATGGTTACCGTCCCCGTTGTGACGCCCGGATCAGGCTTCCCTGGATCAGGGGTTCCTGGATCGATCGGCACCTTATTTTCAATTTTGAACGTCAGGTAAGCACTGTAGCCCCAGTTAGCACCATAACTCTGATTGATGACGTGCACGGTATACATGCCATCCGGAACCGCTTGCTTCGGCGTAAACGTCAAGCCCCATTTGTCCCCATACCGGATAATCTGGAACCAATCCGTGGCGTTCTCGGCCGTGTTAGCCGCCCAGTCCGCAATCTCCGTGGTTGGTAGGTTCGGGTCCAAATCACCATAGGCAACGGTGACGCCCGATGCTAACTGCGCCGTTCCCACGCCCTCAGTCTCATCGGGTTGCCCCGTCGTCATGTCCTGCATCCGATTGATGACCCCACTCACGGGATCAAAGGCCTGATTGTCCGCACTGAGGGTGATGGTGTTCCCGGTCAATCGTTGGTACACCCCATAGTTGAGGCTCGGTTGCCCATTTTCATCCAGTAAGGTCACGACCCCATTGGTGAGGTGATTGAACATGTAGACCAATTCCCCACGGAAATGACTCAGATCAGGGAGGTCCCCCGTCAATTCGTTGTAAGACACATCAATCGTATTCAGTGCTGGCCAGTCGCCAATATCGGGTAAGTTGCCCGTCAGTTGATTATTGTTGAGCATGAGATACCACAGGTTAGGTAACGCCTTTAGGTCGGGAATACTTCCCGTTAGCTGGTTATTCGGCAAGTAGACCATTTCCAAGTCGGTGTAACGACTCAAAACGTCAAGTGACCCCGTTAAATGGCTATTCCCCAGCCGTAAGAAGCGAAGATTCATTCCATTACCAAAGTAAGTGTCCATAATGGTCGTCAGGTCGTGACTGGCACTGTCATCGGCTAAAACCAGCGTAATATCGTTAAGCAATGGTAGCGTTGAAAAGTCGATGAGTCCGGCAACCGGTACCGTCACTCGAGTGAAATTAAGCGTATGGAGATTAGGAAAATACGCTAATCCCGCCAGACTCGTCACCGTGCCAGCACCCACATAGTCATTCAGACTCGTGAGGTCTCCGACGTGTTGATACAGATTATTTTCATCGGCCACGTAATACGGCAAGCCCGTAATCCCCGAATGGTTCACCTGTCGATTCAACTGCTTGATAATCATATCACGCAACGCCGCGTCCGGAATCCATTCACTGGCGTTGACCCCATCAATCGGTGACGCCTGAACCGCTGCCCTCATGGCCTTAAGGGGTTGAGGGGCCGGGGTTTTGGATGCCGATGTATCTAAGTCAACGTTCCCTGAATCTTTCACCACATCTTGTGGCGCTGGTGCTGGTGTTTGTGGCGTCTCTACCGTGTTGCTATCTTCTGGCTCACCCGATGGATCGTTTTGATCGGATGGTAATTGCCCTTCCGTGTCTCCTGCTGGGACTTCGGCCGGCTCCTGTTGTTCTTCCTTGTTAATGTTAGTCGAGTTATCTTCTTTAACGGCCTGCTGCTCTTCAACCGGCGCGGCGTCTTTACCTTCATTTTCTTCTACCACATCTGCCTTCTCTACGACATCTGCTTCTGCGGTTGGTGTCCCTTGCAGCGTGACCTGACGATCTGGCTGTGCTGCTTGCCCCGAAGCCGTTTCTTCACTCGTTGGAGACGGTGTTCCCTCGGCCGCTTGTGCAGTCTCGGTTGCCCCCATCAGGCCGAGTCCTAACGTCACCGCGGTAATACTGGCGACGACCCAGTGTTTCCCTGCCTTATAGCTTTTATAGTGGACCTTCGTCTCACCCGCCCAATTACGCATGATGTTTCCCCCTAGTCTTTTTTACTGGTTGCTGATTATTTTGTTGGTTAATTTAAACGTTACACATTTATTAATATGGGTATTGTTATCTACAAGTTCATTGTAAGCGATTTCAATCGCGAAAGATAGGTTATTTCCTGACCATTTTGCGAGGAGCGCGTTGCATCGTCGCAGTCTAGGAAGGACACGCTGTTATGTAAAACGTTACAGTCCTTGTCAGGACGCCAAATCATCTCTTCGATATTTTCGTTCATCCATCTTTAATTTTATCGGGAAAACCGTTAAAGGGATGTTGTTTACGCTTGATATATGCCTCACAATCGCAAAAATGTCACTTTCTGACTTTGGATAACCAAAAAAATCGTCCCACTATTCAATTTAGTGGGACGATTCTTAACCCTTTGCGTTATTGTTTCCGTTTTCGTCTAAAGTGCAGGAGCCCGAGTAACCCCATTACCCCGGCGATACGCCAAAGTGGCGATGCATCCTGTTCACTAGTCTGAGGTAACGGGCCTGCCAGCCCACTGGCCAAGACTTTCACCCGTTGTTCATGCCCTGATTGCGTTGGCTCAGCAACGGTCGACGTCCCCTGAGCGGTCGTCTGAGTGCTCTGACCCATCCCAAGCGTCACGGTACCCGAGCCAGTACCGGTCGAACCCGGTGCAGTCGACACCGCATCGCCTGCCGTTCCCGTTTCAGAATCGGCATCGTCGCCCACCGGTGACCCCGGCTGCGTGGTACCGGGATGGGACCCATCCGGTGTTTCTGGGGTCACACCGTTGTCACCGTCCGAACCACCGGCGCCATTGTCATCCGGGTTCGCCGTCCCTGGTTGTTCGCCATCAGGCGTCTCACCAGGGTGGCCCCCATCCGGATTTTCGCCCGGATGGCCATTGCCGTCAGTATCAGGATTACCATCCGTGTTGCCATTACCATCGGTGTCGGTGCCATCACCTGTGTTGCCATTATCACCAGTATCGGCATCGCCGTCCGCGTTGCCATTATCACCAGTATCGGTACCACCATCAGTATTCCCATCATTACCAGTATCGGTACCGCCATCAGTGTTCCCATCCGAATCGTCCCCCGGGTTCTCGATACTGCCGGAATCACCATCGCCGTCCTCAACCAAGGCATACACGTAGGTCACGTCAATGGCCGCGTCACTATAAGTCCCAGTGGCATTCTCGGGCGTCGTGGTCAGTACATAGCCCGGAATTTCTGGGGCCGTGGTTGCGTAGTGTTCACCCACCAGGCCAGGGGCCAGAACCATGTCATCCGCAATGGCATTTCCATCCTGATCCTGGTAGTGTACGGTCACGTTGCTCGCGGCCTGAGAAATGACGTAGGGCTGGACAACCGCAAAGTCGACAACCCCAGCGCTGGGTTTATACGTCCCCGTGAGGTAGTAGTAATCCGGTAAAACATCCACGTTCGGCGCTCCCGGAAATTCCGTGGCTCCCGGCTTCTGATTCTGAATGTTCGTGTAGTAAATACCACCCTGACCATCCGGTTTAGGATTACCCCCGGTATAGTAAATGTGGTACGTATGCCCCGCCTCATCGGTATAAAAGACCGGTTCAGCGACTGCCATTCCCGCCGTCAAGGTCACCACTTCGCCAGTGATGGTCACGCATTGGATCTGTAAGTGACCTTCCCGATCGGCATCGTTCACTAGCAGCGGATCTAAGACGATAAATTGACCCGTATGCGTAAAGGTTTCGTACGGTTTCCCCTTGAGCGGTGAGAAGTCGTGAATATGATTAAACGCCAACGCCATTTCGGTCACATTTTGCAAGTTCACTAGCGGTGTAACGTCTTCGATCCGGTTATGTTGCAGGTGCACCGCCGTTAAATGCTGAAGGTTCGCTAAGGGCGAGACATCCACAATATCCCCAAAGAATGCCCCCGGCTTATGATCCAGCGAGGCTTCCATCATAATGGTTTCTAAGTTTGTAGCGTACTGGAGACCTTCCAAGGAGAAGGCGGTGTGACCGTCGATATAGGTGTCGAACCCATCATTTCCCAGCACAATCAGCTTTTTAAGTAGTTGGAGATCTTCTTGCGTAATATCGGCCACGCTATGCCACGTTTTATTCACGCCGGTCAAACGCTGAAGATGTAATAAGATTGCCTGTTGTAGGACCTTATTGGGCATCCAGTCATCAATGGTGGTTGCCGTGGGCGTGACGGTCATCGCGGCTGGCTTCGTCATTTCCGCTTGAACCAGGGCGGCAGCCGCCACGGTATGGCTGGCCCCCATTGCACTTGACTCTGCCGGTTGCACGGGACGTACAACCGCTTCGACTGGTCGCGTCGTGGAGACTGTAGTTGCCGAAGTGTCCGGCATTGCGGCGGTCTCGGTAGTAGCGGACGGCTCATTAATCGGTTGCTCCCCGGATTCGACGCTGTCCTCGTTATTGATCTGACCTGGCACGGGCACCGGCGCAACGGGCACGTCTACCGCTGGTGCTTCTGGTACCGGCGCCGTCAGTTCTGGCGATTCTGGCTCTGACGGCGCCACCGTTGGTTCGTCGACGACCGGTACGTCCGCCGCCGGTGAAGTTGGCGTCGTGGTATCTTCGACTGCCGGCGTATCGGGTACGACGGCTGCCGTCGAGTTCGCGTCCGCTGGTTCGGTGTCTGCACTTGCTGACGGTTGTGTTGTTGCAGTTGACTGCGCGACCACCGCCGTTGCATCGGCGACCGTTGCCGGCTGCTCGTCGGCTTGCGCAGTGACCCCACCCAACGCCAGACAGCCACTGACAAGACCAGCAGCTACCCATGTTTTACCACTTTTATACATTTTATAATGTGTCTTCGTCCCCATTGGTTGATTCATCGTTACACTCCCCTAATCTCTAATCCACAGCCTATCCCATGGCTGTTTTTTTTGGAAACACAGGCGTCAGCACTGACGCCTTCATCCAATGATGTGAGTATAGTTGAAAGCGGTGTCTTCGTGGGAAAAGAGTTAAAAAATGAAAGAAATCATGCGAAAACTGAACTTTGCCGATGGCGCGGTGATCCTTATTTCCCCGTTCTAGCCAGCGGTCGTTTAAGGCCTTACATCGTCTAAAAAATAGTTAACTCTCTATAGACACCTCAAAAGTGCCGAGATTATTTCCGCGGAAATAATTTCGGGCAGTAAAAAAGAGAAGAATGTGACGTAAAGTCACCGTTCTTCTCCTCGTATGAATTAACTCGACTAGTCCATGGTGTGTTTCAAGCTTTATTTAATCCACGCCTGCAAGCCCGCAGCCAACAGACCACCCAATAATGGCCCAAACATTGGCACCCACGCGTAATTCCATTCAGCGGAGCCGCCGTTTGGCACCGGTAAGATGGTGTAAGCCAACCGGGGGCTCCAGTCCCGGGCCGGATTGATGGCGAATCCGGTCGTACTCCCTAAGCACATCCCAATCGTCATAATTAAGATGCCGACCATGAACGGCTTCAGGCCTTGGGTGAAGTCCCCCATATTCAGGAGAATAAAGATAAAGGCCCACGTTGCCACAACTTCAGACACAAAGTTGAAGAACGGATTCTTAATCGCTGGCCGCGTGGCAAAGATTCCCACACTATTACCAGCGTTTTCATCCGGCGTCGCTTTGAAGTGGGGATAAAATTGAAAAATGGCAATGGCTGCGCCGACAAACGCCCCTAAGAATTGGCCCGCCAAATAGGGCAACACGTGCGCCCAGGGGAAGAACCCAAAGGCCGCAAAACCGATCGTAACAGCTGGATTCAAATGACCATCCGATCCCAACATTCCGGCGACATAGACCCCCATGGTTACCGCCATCCCCCAAGCCACGCTAACGAAGGTCCAGTTACTCCCCGTCGCATACGTTTTCTTGAGGTTGATTCCGGCCCCCGTCCCGGTCCCTAATAGGATCAAAATCAGGGTTCCAAAGAACTCGCCAATAAAACCATTCATAAAATGACACCCACCTTGTTATATTTTTAAACGGAAATTTCAGACTATTCATAGTCTACCATAACTGTCAGGCTATGGGACGCTTGATTTCCCGCCACCTCGGTTAGTATCATTTTTATTATAAAATAACCCAACCCTTGTAATATTACGAAGACCTTGCAAAGCGTAACGGCAATAATACCGCGGCGTAACGCTGCTGTAAAACTTTTGGGCTATCTTAGAAGTTGTACTAAAGCGATGACAATCTTTACATAATGAGGGATGGATAACTTAATGATGAATATGAAAAAAATTGGTTTAGCCGTCGCATTTGCGGCCGCATTGGTTCCAGCAATTAGCTTGGGAACGACCACGGCTCACGCCAACAGCACCAATACAATTGTTAGCACCAGCAACATGACGGATACCTCTTACGTGCGCAAGAGCGCGACCGGTTGGACTTACAACTTGGGGGGCACGGCGGCGAACATGACCTTTGGGAAGAAGACGCATTACCTTAAGAACTACCCCAACACGACTTGGCACGCCACCAAGAAGCGCTACATTATCAAGAAGAACGGCGTTAAATACCTTTACTACTACGTGACGAACGGTCGCAAGACGGCTTCTGGGTGGATCTGGCACGGCTACTTGCAAAAGAAGAGCTACGCCCACACCAACACGAGTAGCGTATCGACGACCGGCGACGGAACTTATTCGTCCATCTTAAAGGTGGCCAAGGCCCAATTGGGCAAGCCGTACGTTTATGGCGCCAACGGAACCAGCGCATTCGACTGCTCCAGCTTTACCAAGTATGTCTTCAGCAAGGCCATCGGGCAAACCTTACCTCGAACGGCCCAGGAGCAATACAACGCCTACACCCACGTGAGTGCTAAGAACGCTCAGCCTGGTGACCTCATCTTCTTTGGGACCAGCACCAATAACATTACCCACTGTGGCATCTACCTGGGTAACAATAAGATGATTGATGCGCAACTTCGCGGCGTCATCACCGAAGCTACCAATGTCTCCTGGTGGCACACGGTCGGCTATTCCCGGCCAGCAACGTTAAGCTAATCGCCTTTAGGCCCACGCTGCTACAAGGTGAATTTCGAAATATAACCCGAGCCTGAGATCAAGATCTCAGGCTCTTTTGTTTTTCCACGACAAAAAGGACGGCATCTCCGCAGAGACCCCGTCCTGATTCACGTTCATCATTACTATGCTGGCGAGACATCCATGTTCTTGTTGCCGCCGTTTAAGATCTTGAAGAAGCTTGCCAATTCCTTCTTCCGGTAAGCGGCGGGAACGAATTCACGAATGGTTTCCAAATCAAAGCCCGTTGCCAACTTATTACGGTCAACCACAATCGGATTCTTGAGAATGCCGGGGTTCTTTTGTAGCAAGTCCACGAGCTCATTCATCCCCATATCCTGTACGGAATCCGGTAACGCCTTGTAGGCCTTGGACCGCGTGGAGATTAAGTCATCGGTCCCGTCTTCGGTCAGGGACAACATGTATAGAATTTCATCACGAGTTAAAGGTTGCTTTTTAATATCACGAGCAGTAAAGATGGCGTCGTGGTTAGCCAGCCACTTCATAGCCTTCGTTACCGCAGTAGTCTTAGCATGAAAGTACATTTTAATCATAGAATCGCCCTCCAATTATCTTCTCTTCGATGAGGTACCTGATTTAGCACTCTTTTGTTTGAGTGCTAATTTATATTTCTTATTGTACACCACAATGAGAAATGATGAAACCCATTACCCTCAGTCCACCTTACCTTTTAATACTTTCGCAAGATTTGTCGGAAGGCGTGATTTAACAGGCATCCCGGTCTGATGGGCTTAAACTAACCTTACCAACTGAATCCACCCTTTTTAGGACTGAAAAATGAAATTTTTATGAATTTGTTAGGGCTTACATTTTTTCAACTCCTCATGAAAGCTTAACCGCCATTTACGGGTCCAGATTTTCTAAAGGTTGGAAATAGTTTACCATTTTTCATCCGAAATTGCCCCTGATTTCGATCAATAATTTGGCCATTTATCCTAAAATTATTGAACAATCGTGAATTAAGGCAATTTCTAGAAAAAATCCCCGTGCAATCAGTTAACCATTACACGAGGATCTCTATCTAAATCTATAATTAAACTCTAGCTAAAGGCCAGCGCCCGCGTCCAAAGTCCGTTGTCCATCTGATAGTACGTCGAAACGTTACCATTGGAATCAGTCCGCTTAACACGATGTGTAATCGTCACCGTTCGTTCTGAAATATCAGACGTGGTCCCCTTTTGTTTTGCCAAAAGTGGGTCATTGAACGGCCGCGTGTAGACCGGATAAACCCTAGTCAACGTCTTTTCAGTATCGTAGCTTTCTGACTTGAACGTATCAAATTTCAGAGCACCCTTGCGAATCCAATACTTTTTTGCATTGGCGCTCTTGTTGAAACGAATCCGGTACCACTTACCAGTATCCGCCGTCGCTCGCATATCAATGTAGACGCGGTCTTTCTTATTCTTCTTCCAATCAAACTTTAGAATGTTCCAGTTCTTATGGCCACGAATATGGTTATATAACGAGTAACCCTTGTAGCCCTCAGCCAGTTGCGCATGCTGATTGGCAATGCCACTATAGTACTTTTCATTCTTGTTAGTTTGCTTACGTTTCTTTAGTTTTTGTGAGGTTGCGTGACTAACACTCGTATTCGTAATCGTCTGTTGTGCCGGTACGTTTTCCGTCACAGCTTTGGCTTTTTTAATCGTATTCTTAGTAATATTGATGGAATCCAAGTCCAGTGCGAAGTTTCCTTTAACAAACGGAACCCCCGTCTTTTGACTCGTTGCTTTATTGCCCGTGATGTTGACGTCCGTCATTGGGTTGTCCGGATTGATACTGTCCAAGAAGATGTATTGCTTCGTTGGGTTAACATTTGTGAATGTATTATTCTTAATGTTTAAATTGGTCATCTTGTAATCCGGCTCAACATTATATAGATAAATGTAGTTACCGGAACCTAGGACCCGTTGATTAATAAACTTGTTGTTCGTAATCCACAGATTAGAGACGTTCTTAAAGTGAATCGTGGCTACCTCATCCGCCATCAACGGCTTAGGATCAACGACCGTATTGTTGGTGAAGTGGACATCATGAATGATACCGGCCTTACCATCATTGTAAATGGCATGTTCACCAATTGGATTAGGGGCATAAGAGATCACCCGACCCGAATCCTTTGAGACTGGTAAGAATTGATTGTTGTCCACCGTTACATCATACGTTGGAAGGTTATCATACTGATCACCCGGGTTTTTATACGACATTGCTTTTTTATTTGAGTAGTCAACCTGAATGGCTTCTTTGAAGTCCTTCGACCCGTTGAATCCCGTAAAGACAGAATTCGTGATATCGATGTTACGACTCCCATCCAAATCAATGTAGTGCCCAGTCGGTGATTCGGCGTTATCGAAGACACACTTGTCAAACGTCACGTTCGTGGCATGGTGCACACTTTGAGTGAAGACACTCTGTCCCATCTTGGTATTATCCCCTTGGAACGTCGCGCCTTCCCACTTCACGTTACTGATCCCGCCGTCATAGCCGGCTTCGGGACTCGGATAGACAAAGTTCACCCGGTTACCTGACGTAATCCGAAAGACCGCGCCCTTATCGAACTTAAACGTGATGTTCGAGTGTAATTTGATATTTCCGGCATCAAAGACATAGGTCCCCTTAGGCACGTGAACCGTGAGCGCATCGCTGTCCCACTTATCCAACATATCCTGCAGAGCCTCGTTATTAACCGTTTTAGCGTTGCCGACCATCCCTTGATGTTGGGCATTGATCGTCGTTGCCGCTTGCGCAACAATGGCGTTGGCTGGTTGTACCGTTCCCGGTAAACCGTTCAGTCCCAGGACCGTCGCCCCCAATGCGACCGTCGCCAATAGGCCGAACTTTATCCTCAAATTCAAAAAATCCCCTCCAGTTAAAAATTCTTCCAACAGTTTCATTATAGCTAAGACATCAAAGCGTTGGGTCATCTTAACCAAATTGTCACACGAATGAAAGATTCTAGTCGCAAAAGGGGATTTCTTTTCAATTGTAAATTAAGTTTAACCGACTACATTAGCTTGGCAATGTCAGCGTGTAAACCATCAAGGCGTTCTACGACTTGACCGCGCACTGAGGTGTACACCTTAACACCATCCGGCGTTAATTTCAGGTTGTGCTGGCGTCGATCGACGGTTGAAGCGATACTTTCAATTAAACCAGCCCGTAATAACCGTGAGATTTGCCCAGAAATCATCGACTTCGAAACGCCGATTTGACCGGCAAATTTGGTCGGTGTGAATTCTTCGCGCTGAGTCGTGATAGCATGTAACAGGTTGAATTGTTCCAGAGAAATTGTAACTTCCTCCGTTTTAATCGTTGTTACTGGCCGCATAATCTTTTGGAGTTGGGAAAACCATTCCAAGGATTGGTTTAAATCGTTAGTTTGCGTCATTTTTTGCTTTCTTCCTTTCCAGTTGAGCTATGAAGTTGCGTAGAGAACACGTTACTATTCTTACCCGCTAACCATTTATTATAGCCCTCATTTTCAGCCTTTATGTTACCGATTCATTAATAGTCTATAGCATTACGAATGAAAAAACTAGTGATACGCCATCATTTTGTCATATTTCTTCAAGATTAGAGCATTGAATTCAGAAACAGAACCCCGTATGATTAAAGTTAATAAAAACTAAACGAATGAGGCGCCTAGTATGACACGAATTAAAATGATTGCGACCGATGTTGACGGCACGTTCTTAAATCAGGAACGGCACTACAACCAGGCCCGGTTTGCACGGCAACTTCACCAACTAACCGCCGCGGGAATCCACTTTGTCGTTGCCAGTGGTAACCATCTCGGCCATCTTCACCGCGTCTTTGCCCCAACCCCCGCCGTTCAAACCTTCGTGGCGGAGAATGGTGGGTTGATCGTTGACCAGGGACAAACCCTCTTTGAAGACATTCTCCCCACACCAACTGTCCACCGGATTGTGGCCGCAATCCTTGCCGATGAGACGCTGCGGCCACAAGTGCTCCGCTTGTCTGGCGCTCACGGCACCTACATTAATCGACACGACCGGCCCAGTGATCCGGCCGCTCAATGTTACTTCTTCAACAATCTTGTTTTCGTGGATGATTTGACTCAAGTTGACGACCTGATCTACAAGATTAATGGCGAATGGCCCAACGACACCATCCAACACGTCGCCGCTCGCCTGAACCACCGCTTTCCGGACCAAATCAACGCCATGGCCAGCGGATTTGGGAGTATCGATATCGTGGCTGCTCACATGAACAAAGCCATTGGCCTCACGCAACTCGCCCAATCATGGGACATCGCGCCCAGCGAAATTGCCGCATTCGGCGATAATGACAACGACCGCGACATGCTGGCTCACGTGGGATTAGGCGTTGCCATGCAAAACGGAACGGACACGGTCAAGGCCGTTGCCGACCTCATCACCCCAACGGATAACAATCACGATGGGGTCCTAAACGTCATTGACGCTATTTTAGCAGGTAAAGTTTAAAGTCGGCTAAATTTTCAGTCACTAACCAAACTAAGGTTGGCGGCTTTTTTTATCAATCCCCCAAACCGCTTGACCGATCAGACGCCACATTCTGGGCAAGGCGTGCAATTGTCCGTGACTCGTCCGGGGCACGTGAACTTCCCGATACTGTAACGGGCTCCCCGCTAGAATCGCACGCAAGGCCTGTACCTGATGAACCGGCACCGAACCGTCCGTTAAACGCCCTGACAGCGTGCCGTAAACGTTTATCACCTGACCACCCTGCCAGCTCTCCAATCGATGCCGCGCCGCTCTGAGCCGCTCATAGGCCGCATCTGGACGGTCCCCCGAACGCTGCTCGTCAAACGGGGCTCCCAACAGGACTAAACGGCGTAAATGAGGTAATCCGGGGTGTTGACCATGCAAAATCACGCTGTGTATCGCCGCACTCCCACCCCAGGAATGGGCCACGAGATTGTAGCTGGTTATGCCATACCGGTGATTCAACGCCCGTAAAATGGTCGTGATCCACGTCACCTGTGGCTGATAATCCCGCGTTAAATTGCGATCGAAGAGTACCTGAATCAAAGGATTATCAGCCGTCTTCTCCCAGCACCCGATAAAATGGGGATTCCCGTCCCAATCAACGCGAACCGTTAATATTTTATGCCCGTAGCCTTGGCGGGCCAGCCACCGTAAAAGTCGGTTGTACGTCCACGCATTGCCACCCCACCCCGGAATGAATAAGGTTGGTGTCTGCTCATAAACCACATCCGTCCGCCGAGTTACCAGGGGTTGTGGGGGCACGGCTAAGCGTCCCAGCCACCGATAACTCAGCCAGCCACCCACGATCGCCGTTGGTAGCCATCGCCATTTAAGAGTCAAACCAATCCCCCCTAAACTAATCTATTATGCCAGTTATTTTGGTTGCGTACAAGTGAAATTTTGTTCATTATATATTTATTATGCTGAACAACCCATCTTAATATTTATCCGCATAAAATTTATTTGGAATTAGAATCGTTGTCAATTCAGGGACTACGCGGATTTAATTTCAAAATTCTCATTCAATCGTTGCTTTTAGCACCAAGTATATTTGACAATTGTACGGATAAAAATATAGAATAGAGCCAGAAATGAAAACGCTTTAATCTATAGAAATCGAGGACTTGCTCATGAAAACTGCTACGACGAAATGGGATACTTATCAGAATCAGGCTGTCACCGAATATACGATTGAAAACAAGAACGGCGTCAAACTTGGCATCCTAAGCTGGGGCGCAACGCTACATACGTTATCCGTACCAACGAACAAGGGCGACAAGAATTTGGTGCTATCTTACCACAAAATGGAAGATTATCTCTCAAATCCGTTCTACGTCTGCATGGGCATCGGCCGGATCGGCGGTCGTCTGGGCGGCGGAACTTTCGAGATGGGCGGCAAGACTTACACCGTTGACACCAACGAAGGCAAGGACACCACGCTTCACGGCGGCCCTCACGGCTTTAACACCGTCAACTGGGACGGCGAAATTGACGACAGTGACGCCAACGAAGCCAAGATTATCTTGAGCCACACGTTCAAGTCCAGTGATGATTCCTTCCCTGGCGACTTGACCGCCAAGATGATCTACTCCTTGGACAACAACGATCGGGTTAACCTGAAGTTCGAAGCCAACTCAACGGCACTCACCCTCTTCAACCCAACGTTACACGTCTACTTCAACCTGAGTGATGACCAACTCATCTCCGGCCAAACACTTCAAATCAACGCCAAGGAACACTTGGAAGTCACCAGCGAAAAGATCCCAACCGGGAACTTCATTCAAAATGCCGGCACACCATTTGACTTTGCTAAGGGCCAAAACTTAGGCGAAGCCATCCGTGGCATGCAAGACACCACTGAAAAAGGCTTCGACGACCTGTTCCACGTTGAACCAGCCGCCGACAATAAGATTGCCGAATTAAGCGATCCACGATCCAATCGGTCCGTTACGATCAAGTCGAGCCGTAACGGCCTGGTGGTCTTCACCGCTAACTCCTTTACTTCTGACATGAAGTTGGCTACCGGTGCCGGCCAACCTTACATGGGGGTTGCCTTGGAAGCCCAAACCTTATCCGACACGCCACACCATCCTAACTTCGGGGACGTTTCTATTCCCGCTGGCAAGACGCAGACTTACGAGATTGCCTACGAAGTTAAATACTAATTCAACCTGTGATATCGCAAAAAACACCACGCTACCAAAAGCGTGGTGTTTTTGCGTCTAACCTAAAAGTTTGTGAACCCGTTCCAGACCAAATTTGGCGAACGGTAAGGCGGTCAGCACATAACCGTTGTATGAGAATAGTCACTAACCTTGTCACATCAGGGATTCCATCTGTGTTTCACTTTTCGGCCTTCAGTTTGTCTTAGTGAATGACCTGAACATATCGTGAATTAGCGGTGATATAGCCACCGGCTACCCGGTAACGTAACGCGCCATATTTATTGAAGTTGTTGGGTTGTGCGTAGTCCCAACCGAGAACCTTCACCCGCTTCTTGGCCGCAATCGTTCCGCGTTTGCCGGTCAGGTTGACCGTCCGGTAACGGTTCACGGTCGTCTTGGTTCGAATGGCGGTTGGCGTCGTCGTCTTCTGAGTCGTGACCAGCTTGCGGTTGGCGGTCACGTATGTGCCATTACTGAGTTTAAACCGGGTGGTCAGATGGTAGTGTTTCAACCCCGTCACCTTCAGCGTGGTCCCTTGACGATAGTGCGTGGCCCGCTTCTTCAACCCCACTTGACGGTAAGCATTGACCCCCGCTGGATTAATAACGGTGATCTTGGCTGCCTTCTTCTGGTAGTAAACAGGGACAGTGTACTTGGTGTTAGCGGTAATGTACCCCGTCTTACCGGCCGTCTTACTGTGATGGTTGACGTCCTTGACCAGGTAGCGTGCGTGACCGTTGACGGATTTGGCATACCCCGTGACCACAAACATCGGCCGGTTAATCCGTGGTTGCTTGACGTATTTCGCCTGTCGTTCCGCCCGCTTAAACGTTGGTCGGTCATAGAGGTAGATTGGCTTGACGGCGTAGACCACGCTGCCCTTAGGCGCAACAATTTGGTCAGCTTCGCTAGATGAGTTCACCGAATCATGCGAACTCTCATCGGACTGACTCGTCTCTTTACCTGGCGTTTCGGTCGTAGAAGACGATGAGTTTGAGGACTCTTCAGGGGCCTTCTCCCAGTCAATTGGGTAATACTGATAGCCATCGGCCACCAGTGTACTGCCATCAGCATACGGAATTGGATCGATATTCTCAAATTCAACGTGGTTCTGTCGGTGGCCCAAGACCAACCACTTGGTTCCGGCATTAATTCCCTTAACCAGCGCATCCGTGCCGTCCATGGCCAGCTTTCCCGAAGCATTGTACCACACCCGCGAACTCGTCTGAACGGGTTCATCATTCATCCCCTTCATCGGCGCTGGTATCCGAACCTGCGTCTCCTGAGTAAAGGTTGCGGGATCAATGTAAATCGGCTTCTCAAAGACCTGATACTGGCCGATAGCTAACAGTTCCACTGGACCAAACTGCTTAAAGAATGAAAAGCTTGTTAGGCGTTGATTGGCCACCGTGATGCGAATCCGGCCATCATAGTTCTTATGCTTTAACGCCGCAAATTGAGAGAATAGCGGCTTTAGCTGTTGGACATCCGCATCCGTTAGCCCATCATAGTCGGCGTAGTAGGTCTGGCCCGAGACGCAGACCTGACGTAAGACGCTCGCCGTTGGATCTTCTAAGACGTGGACCTGATTTAACGCGGTAAAATCACCGCCATGCATCCCATCTTGAAGCACCGTTAAATTCCCCGAGACCGGTAAACCTTTAAATGGCGCCAAGGAGACGCCCCTAGCCAAGCTCAATTGCACGGAGACACCGATTCCATCAGGCAACTCCTGTAGGCTCTGGAGGCCCTCTAACGACGTTATATTGGCGTTACTTTGCAAAACGGGTTGCTGCCCCTGATAGTGCCGAATATCGCCGTAAGTCACATCGCCATCGACACCGAGGGCTTTGGCCACGGCCGTCCCAAACGCCGGGTCCGTGAAGGCCACTTTATCCTGATCGGTGTGAACGTCTGCTGCCGTCTGACTAGTCGGGTCATCGGCCGCCATTGCCGTGACCTGATGCATGGTCACTGTCACGCCGCTCACCGTCATTACCGTGCCGAGTGCTCCCATCAACAACATTTTCTTCAATTGATTACGCTTTTTCATCATGAACTCCCCCAACTAATGAAGTTAAACATAGCCTTTAGCCATGAGCTTATTTATATTGTAACAACATCGCAAAATTGTTACAATGTTGATACTTGACTATTGACTGGTCTTAATTAACTATCTCGTTAATCTCTCGGCTCAAGTTTCTTGATATAACGCGGATTACCCTAGTTTTAGGTCATCGAACACAAGCCACAACTAGCCAGATTTAATCGTTGGTAAATTCATTTAATTATTAGAGAACGTCCAATACCTTCACGGTGATTAACGATCGTCTTTTTCCGCTCAATCTCCACTAACTCCGATAGGCCACCTCCCGATTAACGTCTTCCACCATCCCCATAACCGATAGCGAGCGAAATCGTTGACAAGTGACTAACGTGAATGGTATTCTGGTTAGAACGTAATCATTACTATCTAGATAAAAGGAGATTCATTTATTCATGGCTAAAAAGTCAAAAATTGCTAAAGAAAAACGGATTGAAGCAACCGTTGCAAAGTACGCCGATCAACGCGCAGAACTCAAGGCAGCTGGCGACTACGCCGCACTAGCGCTATTACCACGGAATGCTTCCCCGGTTCGGATTCACCACCGCGACCACCTCGACGGCCGGCCACACGCTTACATGCGCAAATTTGGCCTATCCCGGCTGAACTTCCGTCAACTCGCCCACGAGGGAAAGATTCCCGGCGTGCGCAAGGCTAGCTGGTAAACACCCATAAATTGTTTTAGTTATCCACGGCATCCGCATTACAGCGGGTTTGACGTGGATTTTTCTTTGCTCTAAACTAAGACCATTATGCCTCACAAAAGGAGCTTTTCTAATATGACCACAGTCTTAACCGTTATTCGAGAATTCGATGTCTTTGGCAACGGTAGCCAAACACCCTATGGCATCGATACCCCCAAGATTAACGCCCAATTCGTGGGTGTCAGCCCCGCTATGGCTTTCGACACCAACAACCAACCCAAGTTATCCCGACAAAACGAACGCCGGCTACGGGCCATTGAAGACGCCATGCGCCACGACTTTCACGACCAAATGGCCGCACTGGATGGCAACGACCTTGCTCAGAATTTACAGACGATTCAGACCCTCATCACCACCTTCAAGTCCCGGCTGGAACAGGAGTTGCTGGTTGCCAATCAACTGGAACTGGAAAGCCTCACCACGACTGGCGAATGGCTCACCTTCTGGCAGGACAACGCCCCGTTGACCCAGGCCAAGGCCCATCAGCAGAAAAACCTACCGCAGGACTTTTAAGCTGCACTTTCTTTCGGTTTCAGTCGTCTTGCCGCTCGCCAATCTCTGGCAATCGAAGGCGACATCTCAACACAGTCCAAAAAACACCATCTCTCGGCATAAGCGCCGTGGAGATGGTGTTTTTGAGTTAACACTGAGATGATTCTTGGTGAAACCTGTTGCCGATTCGAGAATTGAGGGGGGATTCTCAAACCGTGTCGATCTTGGCCCTAGTCAAGCCAGTCACACGCCGCGCAAAGGGAGTCGGGTGTGATTGACGATTATTTCACTTCAACGGGCTTGCCCGCGACGTCAATCGTCAACGGCTTGCCACTCATTAACTTGAAGTGCGTGCCGTCAGCATCGACCGTGACTTCGATCAGGCTACCGCGGAAGACTTGCCGGAAAGCATAACTCGTCCACGTCTTCGGCAGGAATGGCGCAAAGTGCAGTTGACCATTGCGAACCCGCATGCCAGCGAACCCTTGAACCACCGCAATCCAACCACCGGTCATGGCCGTGATGTGCAGACCATCCGTGGTGTCATTGTTGTAGTTGTCCAGATCCAACCGGGCCGTCCGGGAGTACAGTTCAACCGCCTTGTCTTCGTAGCCCAAGTCGGCGGCCAGCACCGCGTGAATGGCCGGTGACAGGCTGGACTCGTGCACCGTCAGTGGTTCGTAAAAGTCGAAGTTGGCCTTCTTTTGTTCCGGTGTGAAGTCATCGATGAAGTCCCAGATTCCTTGCAGGACATCCCCTTGCTTGATGTAAGGCGACCGCAAGATCTTATCCCATGACCAGTGTTGGTTGATTGGCCGTTGGTCGGCAGGAATCGCACTGACTGGTTCGATGTCCTTGTCGAGGAACCCATCGTGTTGAACGAAGATGTTCAGGTCCTTGTCGTAAGGCAGGTACATCCGGTCGACGATATCTTGCCACTTGGTCTTTTCTTCGTCGGAAATGTTGATGTCCAGTTTCTTAGCCGTTGCGGCGTCCACTTGTCCCAAGATTTCCAACGTGTATTTCAATGTCCATTGTGCCAGGAGGTTGGTATCCCAGTTGTTATCAACGTTGTTTTCGTATTCATCCGCACCGGTAACCCCATGGATCATGTACTGGTTGTTGCGCTTGCTAAAGTGCACGCGATCGGCCCAGAATCGTGAAATCTCGGAGAGTACCTTGGCGCCCTCATGCAGGACGTAGGAGGTGTCGCCGGTGTAACGGGTGTAGTTGTAGATGGCAAAGGCAATGTCACCATTCCGGTGAATTTCCTCAAACGTAATTTCCCATTCGTTGTGGCATTCGATCCCGTCGAATGTCACCATTGGGAACAGTGCACCCTTCAAGCCTTGTTCTTGGGCGTTGACGTAGGCCCCGTCCAATTGCTTGTAGCGGTACATCAGGAGATTGCGGGTGACCTCGGGATTCGTGATCCCCAAGTAAACGGGAACGGCGAAGGCCTCGGTATCCCAGTAGGTGGCACCACCGTATTTTTCACCGGTAAAGCCTTTAGGTCCAATGTTCAGACGAGAATCTTCACCATAGTAGGTGGAGAACAGTTGGAACAAGTTGAAGCGAATCCCCTGTTGCGACTCGTCATCGCCGGCGATTTGCACGTCGGACTTTTCCCAACGATCGGCCCAGATCTTGGTGTGGGCAGCGAGGAGATCGGCATAGCTTTCACCGGCCACGCGATCGCTCAAGCTGTGCATCGCCTGAGTCAATTTTTCTTGCGTGTCGTAGTCTCTAGAGGTGACCACGATCACGCGCTTTTCTAATTCTGCTGAAGCTTCCGGAGCCAGATTGCCCGTGTAAGCCGTCATGACTTCCTTGTCGTTGGGCTGCGTCACGGCCACGTTGTTGAGGTCCGTGACCATCCGCATTTCCATGCCGGACGTGAACCGCGGTGTGCCAAATGGATTGGGCGTCGTCTTAGCGATAACACTGCCGCGATCGGCTTGTTGGTCGGTGGCGAGGACGTCCCAGAAGCGTTCGTCATAGTTGGCCTCTTCGTTCATCACATCGGCATCGATGCTAGGCTTCAACGTGATCGCCACACTGTTGGTCCCCACGTTCTTCACCGTCACCTTTTGAACGGAAAGTTCTTGTTGGCTAACACTCAAGAACCGTTCGAAGGTCAAGGCGACCCGGGTATCACCGCGTTCGACCGTAAAGGACCGCGTCAACACGGACCGGTGCATATCGAGGTCGAGGGTAAAGTCACTGACCTTGTCCTTGGCCAAATCCACCGGCGTCCCGTCCATTTCAATGGGAATCTTGATAAAGTTGACGGCATTAACCACCTTACCGAAGTACTTGGGGTAACCGTTCTTCCACCAGCCGACCCGGGTCTTATCTGGATACCAGACACCACCCAAGTAGATGCCTTGCAGGGAGTCACCGCTGTAACCTTCTTCAAAGTCACCGCGCATCCCCATATAACCATTAGCCATACTGGTCATGGATTCCTGTAGGCGCTTGTCTTTGGGGTCAAAAGTATGGGTAATGACGTTCCAAGGCTGTACCTCAAAAATTCGTTTCATGGTGTAATTTCTCCTTTTTTGTTTAATCGTCTTGCGTCAATCATCGATCACCGACTAGCGGCCAGCAATCCTTATTTTTACGGCTTATTCGCTGTATTTTCTAAACTAAGCCTTGTACGTTTCCTTGATGAATCCAACGGATAATGCCCCGATAGCCATGATAATGCCGGCTAATAAGAACATGTTGGCTTGGGCACCACCCAATAATGGGAAGAGTGCGAAGCTAGCCAGTGAGGCCACAATCTGTGGTAAACAGATGGAACCGTTGAACAGACCCAGGTAAGTCCCCATGTGCGCACCGGATAAGGCGTTGGTAACCATCGTTAATGGGTACGTGTTCATCGCAGCCCAGGCAATCCCCACTAAGATGAAGGAGACAATCAACGTGTATTGGTTGTGAACGAAGAAGACGGAAATGAACCCGATGGCACCTAAGCCTAAACTACCGGCATAACCCAACTTGTGGATACTGTTTGGCAGCTTAGCCAAGACGTATGACCATACCACAGCGGCAATGGATTGAACGGCGGCTAAGACCCCGTACCAGTTCCCAGCGGCTTGGTAGCCGGCTGAAGCGGCGTTGGTCGTGTGCCAAACGTTTGAGGCAATGGCCCCCGCGGAATAAGTCCAGAGGTATTGGAAGGCCACCCAGCAGAAGAATTGAACTAAGGTAACGGTCCAGAAAACCTTGGGTGCGGACTTCAGTAACGTCCACCAATTCCCGCCTTGCGCATTATCTTCCTTGGAAATCCCATGATATCTTGCATAAGTATCTGGATCGTATTCCTTAACGCGGAAGATCGTAAACAAACTTGTGATGACTAACAGGATAGCCCCCACATAGAAAGCAACCTTAACTGTTGAAGGCACAACCCCCTTGGTAGCCGTGTTGGCAATCCCAATGGCGGCAAACAAGAAAGGCAAGACGGCGGCTAAAACCGCCCCGGTGTTAGACAAGAAACTTTGAATCCCATAGGCATAACTCTTTTGATCATCGTTAACCATATCCCCAACCATCATCTTGAAGGGTTGCATGGCGATGTTAGAAGAGAGGTCCAAGAACGCCACGGTCAAGGCCCCAAAGAGTAAGGCGGCGAGTGAGGCGTAACCAAAGCCCATGCTCCCGGAGTTCGGTAACAGACACATGACGATGACGGCCACGATTGTTCCTAACAACAGGTAAGGCAACCGCCGACCGCCTAATTTAGGCGCCCAGGTTCTATCGGAATAGTAACCGACAATCGGTTGCACAATCAGACCAGCCAATGGAGGTAAAATGAAAAACCACCCTAGACTGTTCGGATCGGCCCCAATCGTCTGGAAAATCCGGCTCATTTGAGAACTCTGTAGTGTGAAGGCCGTTTGTACCCCTAGGAAACCAAAGTTGATCATCCAAATGGTACTGGCCGGTAGTGTTGGTAACCCATTCTTTTTCTGGGCAGCCGCGGCTGAAAGTGTTTCATCTGCCATAATCCAAAACCTCCTCAGGCTTTATTGCTTAAATAATTGCTAAGTGATAACTTGCTTCGTGGAATCATTATGGCACCGCTTACATAAAAATGCAACCGTTTGCGCAAAAGTTTCTTTGTGCACGTTTTCACACCTGACAGTTCAAAAAGGCCCGGCTGTGGGATTTGCTTTCCCCTGGCCGGACCACAATTTTTTATTTAATTTCGTACGGAATTCTGATTTGTTTAGCGGACACATCCGATGCCTGGTGCTGATCGCCAAACAACAGACTGACCGTGGCCGATCCCATCTTCTCGGGAAATAAATTCACCGAATGGAGATTGGCATCCGTGAGGCCCGCGGGCAATGACTGGTTGTAGCTGACCATCGGGAACCGACTCACGACGTAGCGCTCACGAACGAGCCGGTAAAATTCAATGGCGTTGAAGTCATCGGTCGCCATGATGCCATCGATCTCGGGATGATGTTGAATAAAGGACCGAACATATTCCAGATCACGCAGTTTACACGTCAGGGGTTCCACGTTAAAGCTGGCCGCCACGCGTTCATACCCCTGTCGGCGTTGCCGTTCATAGCCCCAGTCGTGGCCAGACTCGACAAAGACGGGGTGTTTAACGGCCAATTGATCCAGCAAGAAGCTGGCCCCCCCTATGCCGGCCTCCAGGTTATCGTTATCGACAAAGTAGTCATCGTGCCCATCGATTGGTTCCCCAATCGTCACAAAGTGCAGATGCCGTTCACGTAAAAACGCGGCCACGGGATCGTCTTGATGGACGTACAGCAGGACGAATCGCTTAATCTTCCCCTGCGCAACCATGGCCTTCACGTTTTCCAACAACTCATCGGCCGTCTTACTGATGGCCACCGACAGGACGTACTGGCGCTTCATCAGCTCCGTATTGATGCCCCGAAGGAGGTCGATATAGAACGGATTGTCCGTCGAGTTACGATCGGAGGTGGGGAAAACAACGCCCACCGCATTTGCCTCTCCAGCAGTTAAATTTTTAGCATTGTAGTTGGGCCGATAGCCCTCCGCAGCGGCCAATTCCTGGATTCGTTTCCGGGTGGCGGCACTGATCCGCGGATTATTATTCAAAGCCCGGGAGGCTGTGGAGACCGAAACGCCCGCCTTGGCCGCAATATCACGAATGGTTAACATCTATTCAAAGCTCCTTATGCACTTAACAGCAGTATCCTCATGACACAAATCTTACCATAGAAACTGCTGAATGAAAATAGTTCCAGCCGCAAATCACTCGTAATTGGTCTACATTTATTTTGTTTTCTGGTGAAGAACCGCTTCAAAACATATTGTTAGCGATTTTCGCGCATCACAAAGATCAAGATCAGGTCTATTCGTCACAATGGTATACCCATGAACGCCAAAAAGGACCCCACTTGAGGTCCCGACGTGACATCTAAGCTAGTCGTTGCCCTCTTCCGAAATCCCGAGCAATCGGCTACTTCTTCTCGTGGTGCCCGCTTAAACCGGTGGCTGGTGTGAGCGGCAATGATGTCACGAATTGGCTTCCCTGCGGCTGATTGGTTTTGACGGTAATCGCGCCGTGATGCAGGTTCACAATCCAGTGAGCAATCGGCAATCCCAGCCCGTTACCACCAGTCTGACGACTTCGCGAACTGTCGACGCGGTAAAATCGGTCGAAGATTCGTTTACGATCCGCATCGTTAATCCCAATGCCCTGATCGGCTACAATCAGTTGCCACTTGCGGCCAACCACCTTGGCAGAGATGGTAATGGTACTTCCTCGTGGAGAATACTTGAGGGCATTGTCAATTAAGATATTCATCAGTTGGTGAATCAGGTTCTGATCGAGAGTTGCCCGAAAGTCCCCCACCGGAGCCAAGACCAACTTTTTTCCTTGGCTGGCCGCAATCTCCGTGTAGGGTTCCACTGTTCGCTGGAGAAAATCCGCCACGTGCGTCACTTCAAAGTTCGTCTGTAGCGTATTGGAATCCGACCGAGCCAACGCAAGGAGATCCTGCGTCAACTTCTGTAGGCGCTGACTCTCGCTGTTCGCAATCGCGATATTTTCCGCCTGATCGATGATTTTATCGTTAGGTTTCGTCAGTAACAGCTCCAATTTGTTCTGAATGATAGTGAGCGGTGTCCGCAATTCGTGCGCCGCATTACCAACAAATTCCGTTTGCCGACCCCAGGACTTCAGAATTGGCCGCATGGTCAGTCGCGACATCCAAATGCTCATCAGGATGGACAATAGCCAAAAGACGCCCATGGTAATCAACAGAACCCGCGTGAAGTTACTCATGGCGGCCTTCTGCGGATCAATATTTTCCATGATCAGCAGATATTTCCCCGCCACCATTTTGTCCGAGTTTCCCTTAGGGACCCGCACCAACAACGTCCGAAAGTTATACTTCCCGCCGACCTGAATCGTGTGTAGCTGCCCGGCCTGAGACCGATCCAGCCGGATGTCCTTCAAGGTATCGTAACGCGATCCCAACTGCGCCCGATTGGTAATCTTACCCGCATTATCAAAGATCAACGTGGTGGTCATAAACGGATGAATCGCCCGACTGGCCTGAACCCGATTTCCGGGTTGTTTACCCTGATCTACCGGTTTCTTAGCCACCGGTGCCCCGCTCAATCGAGACGAACGTTCAACCCGTAACGCCTGATCGGTACTGGTCAGTAACGCGCTGCGAAAGAGCACAAACACGATGACCCCTAGCAACACGAAAATAATGGTAAATCCAATAAAATTACTGATAAACAGGCGCCACTGTTGCGCCCGGTTAACCTTATTGCTCATCGGGGGCCTCCACAATGTAGCCCGCGTTACGAATCGTGCGTAACGACAGATCACTGCCAGCGTTTTTGAGCTCCTTTCGCAAGTTACTCATGTAGACTTCGACCACGGACAGGCTCGTCTCGGAATCAAAGCCCCACAACCGGTTAAAAATCTGTTCCTTCGTAATAATCGTGCCGGGATTGGCGACTAAATAAGCCAACAAATCAAACTCACGGCCCTTCAACGTCAACGGTTGTCCCTTAAAGGTCGCTAAATGCTTGCTGGTGTTGATCGCCAGCTGACCGAGACTAATCACATCGCTACTGTTCAAATGGCCGGTCCGCTTCAATAGGGCCTTCATCCGGGCGAGCAGTTCCTCACGGTGAAAGGGCTTGGTAACATAGTCATCGGCGCCATCATTGAAGCCCCGCAACTTATCGGCAATCGTGTCTTTAGCCGTTAAAATCAGGACGGGCGTCTTAATATCCTTATTGCGAATGTGTAAGAGCAGATCCAGCCCACTCTCACCGGGCAGCATCAGGTCTAGAATAATCGCATCGAAGACTCCCTGGCTGGCCAAAAATTCACCTTGTTCGCCGTCAAAGGCGGTGGTAGTCTCACAGATCGGTTTAATTAATTCAACAATGTCCGCGGATAGTTCTCGTTCATCTTCCACAACTAATACTTTAGCAGTCGTTTGCAACGGGCATTCCTCCTTTTGATTGATTCGTGGTCCAACGCCCTTCATCGTGACGGGTATTGAACCACCAGTACTTTTCCTATTATCTAGACAACATGGTATCGACTGGCCGCCTGCCGTTCGCTCAATATGAGCTGGAACGCGGTGGGCGGACGGCAAAAGCCTGAAGAAGCGGTCTTTTGCCTCGCTTTGAGCCGCTAACCCCGTCTCAAAGACGCCGTTCCCTAACCGGCCAAAACCTTGCCGCTAAGGGAACCCCACGGCTGAGCTCATATTGGGCTTCACTCCCGGCTACAAGCGTGGTTGTCAGCTAAATTAGCTAACTTGAAAACACTAACTTTCGCCAGGTTCGTTACAACCGGCAAGTTCTCCGACAATCGATGGCGGAGGCGGTCAATGATGGAGCCAGCCGTGACGACCCAGTTAGCTGGCGTTTTGAGCCAGGTTACTGGGTGGGACGACTTGGAAGACGCGTGCTTTTGGCGCGGCTTCTAAGCGAGGTGTGAGACCGCTCTTTGGCTCACACCGGTCCCCACAGCAGGCGGAATCGTTGACCGCTGCAGACTAACCAGTTTAGTCAATCGCGAACGGTAGGCGACCAGTCGCCGCCACACAGCCATGGTCACAGATCGACGATTTTCAACCTTTAGCTAAGATTATAGTCTACTTCATTAACGATAACGCAACCTTAAGTTATTTTCCTTACCAAAGTCTAAGTTTATCCGAAGTTTAGCACGTTCTTTGGCGCAAGGCCCATTATTTAGAGTAAACTTTTATCCAAGCACAGAGAATGTTATCCTATTAGGGTCAGACATTTTGATTGTCATCAACGGAGGGGTTTTCATGGAGCAACATCACAACGCCTTAGCGAAGTTAAGGGTAAGTCGCTGGGTGTATTTGGGGGCATTTTTAATTCCGCTGGTCATCATGTGCGTGGTCTTTTGGCAACTTAAGATTACGCCCTTTGGCAAGCATAGTCTGTTGTTTAGCGACACGGGCGCACAGTATATTCCAATCCTAGAATATCTGCGCTCGACCGTGACGCACGGACAGTTTCATCTGTTTTCATTCGCATTGGGGACGGGCAGTAGTATGGTGCCGTTACTGACCTACTACGTCATCAGCCCGTTTAATCTCTTGATTTTTCTGTTTCCAGCTGCGCAGTTACCGACTGCCGTGGCCTGGATCATGATCTTAAAAATTAGCACGATTGGCCTGACCATGGCGATCTTCTTACGCCACGCGTTTCTGCGGAGTGGTTGGTCCCTACTGCTGTTTTCAACGGCCTTTAGCCTGTGTGGCTTCGTGGCCATGTATTTCTACGACATCATGTGGCTAGATGCCTTAATCTGGCTGCCACTGGTGGCGTTAGGGCTTCACCGGATCGTCAGTACCCACCATTTTGGCCTGTATACACTGAGTTTGACCATCACCATCTTTTCCAACTATTACCTCGGTTATATGACCTGCCTGTTCTCGGTGATGTACTTCATCTACTTGATTGTGGAGCATCAGCCAGTACCAACGCCGTTCAAGGAAACGTGGCGGATGCACTGGCCCGCCATTCGGCAGTTCATCATTGGCTCTTTGTTAGCCGGGCTGATGTCGATGGTCGTCTTGATTCCAACGGCGCTAGGCATGCTGTTGACGGGGAAGAGCAACTTCTTCGTTGAGAATTACTTGCCTACACCGCTGTTTGGACCGGAAGTTCTCGCGCAATTCGGTTTGGGAACCGGGAATTTTCATTCGCACCTCTATCACGGTCCCAGTCTATTCATGGGCACGCTGATGTTTCTGCTTCTGATTGTTTATTTCGTTTCACCGAAGATCAAAGCAGTCGAGAAGACGCGGACGATGTGGCTGCTGATTGCGATGGGTCTGAGCCTATTCGTTACGGTGCTGAACACCGTCTGGCACATGTTCCAACAACCAGCAGGCTTTCCATTCCGGAACGTCTACTTCTTCACCTTTCTCGCGCTCATCACGGCCTATCGGGCTTGGCAAACGCACCCCGATCAGACCATGAATGATCCGCAGAAGTTCTTAGCCTTACTGTGGGGTGCCGGCCTATTAACCATTGGTTTCGCCTCGGCCCAGTTCATCCCACAACTCTGGTCACGCCTCATGCCGAGCTACAACAACACGTTGTATGCCAACAGCCAACCGAACTTTCATTTACTCTGGTTAGCACTTGGCTTGCTCTTATTAAATACCATGTTGGTTTTCATCACCGAATGGCGACCGATCCGAATCGGCCTAATGATCCTGATTATTTCCGGCGAACTCGGGAGTAATCTCTACTTGGCTTCACAGGGTATGGATTTCGGATCAGAAACTAAGTTTGAGAAATACTTCAAGAAAGATGCGGCCTTATTGGCTAAGATCAACGCGTCTTCGACCAAGTTCAATCTCCACCGGGTCGACTACCTGCATTCCACCATCGGCAAGGCCTATTCGGGACCGTATAACCACTACAACGATCCGCTGATGTTAGACTACGCCGGCCTCAGTTCCTACTCGTCAACGCTGGATGAACAGTCCCGCGTCTTCCAACACGATCTGGGATACTTTAGCCCCAACGTGCGGCGAATCAGCGCGCAGGGGTACACGCACCTAACGGACACGTTGTTTAGCGTTAAATACCGGCTGAATGCCGGTAACCGGCATCCTATCACCCAGCTAAATTCGTACGCTGGCCTAGGGTTCGCCGTACCAACCAAGCTAGCCGACGTTCAGTTGCGCGACCAGACAGCCCTGTTTAATCAACAGATGATTCTGGACGCGCTGGGCGCAAAACCCAACACGTTAGCCCGCGCGACGGTCCTGGATGTCACGACCCATAAGGCCTCGTCAACTGAAGGGAGTCGGGTCGCGGCTAAACGTAATGCGCACACGGGCACCCGCTACGTGCAGACCTTCAAGCTTCGGGCCAACGCCACCGGCCTACTTCACGGTTATTCACCAACCACCAACGTCATTTACTCGAGTCTGTTGGTTAATGGTAAGAAGGCCAAGCCGATGATTAACGCCGATGGTACCCGCTACGTCTTCAAGCTGGGCCAGCATACCAAGGGTGAAGTCGTGACGGTTAGTTACGTGACGACACGGCCCCAAGCCGGCTATAGCAACGAATTCGTCTCGTTAGATCAGGCCAAATACGTCAGTCTGGCACAGAGTCTGAAACAACAACGTTTCAAGCTCAACCGCAAGAGCGGGGTCACCTGGTTATCCGGGAACGTCACGGGAAGCACGCAACGCCGCCTCCTCTACGTCTCGATTCCGGATACGCCGGGTTGGCACGCTACCGTCAACGGCAAGCCGGTCAAGATTCGGTCCGCCATGCACGCCCAATCCATCATCCCCGTGGTGAAGAACTACCGTGGCATGATTGGGGTGCCGATTCATGTGGGCAAGAACCACGTGGTCTTAACCTACACGACACCGGGGCTGAAGATCGGTGCGCTACTGAGTGCCTTAGGAGCCGCCATCTTCGCCTTCCTGGTCATTTCCGGGGAATGGCGCCGTAGCATTCGTCGCAAGCGGCGAGAAGAGTAATCGCGACACAAGTTAAATTATGATGATCTGAGGGATTAGTGCGAACTGCGCTAATCCCTTTTCTGTCCCCCTACTGATTACTAATGTTTTTTAACAGCTTTTGGTTGCACGTTTTGGCAAAATAATTGGCAGAATCGTTTTAATGGTGAAATGGTTATGGCGAACGGTGACCTGCACAGAAAGGGCCCGAGGCAAACGTCCCAGGCCCTCTCTGATCTAAACAACCAGTTAAAGGTTTAAAGTTCACGAACATGCTCCCGTCCCCAGCTGACAAGGCTTGTCGTCCTAAAACTAATCATCAACGATCACCTACGGCTACGAAAGTTAAAAGCCACTAAACGTGCGATGCCATCGCTGGAATGGCAACGTTCAGCCAGGTTAATTGGATACACCTCATGTAGCCGTGAGTGAGCTAAATTTGGTCTCAGCCGTGGGACTTTTCAAGTGTTCTGCTTAAAAAGTGGCGTCTTTGAGACGTGAACTTCGGCTCAAAGCAAGGAAAAAGACCGGGCTTTGGCTTTTTCTGGTCCTTCCCACCGCGTCCCAGACCAAATTTGGCGAACGGTAAGGCGGTCAGCGCGAGAAGCAGCCAGTCCACTCCCGAGCCATTCTATTCCGCTGGCCGGACCTTCGAGCGATCGACCTCACCTTTGTGGGCGTGATCCATGGTTACCCGTAATAGGAATGGCGCAACCAAGGTCGCAATGATTATCGCCGCCACAATCGCCGAATACCGGACTGGAGACATGAGCTTGGCCGTGTACCCAATTTGGGCAATGATCAACGCCATTTCGCCCCGAGAGACCATCCCGGCACCCACGGCCGTTGAACTTGCCAGGGAGAAGCCGGCCATTTTGGCGCCGCCACCGGCCCCAATCAGCTTGGTGAGAACCGCGACAATCGTCAACACGGCGATGAACCCGAGCTGCTTACCCAGACCGTTGAAGTCCATGTTTAAACCAATGCTGACGAAGAAAACGGGGATAAAGAGTGCGTAGCCAATCGGTTCAATGTGCCGGTCCACCGTGGACTTGGCACTCGTTTGGGAAATGGCGATACCCGCGAAGAAGGCCCCCACCACGTCGCTTAACCCGACGAATTCGGCCACGTAGGCCATCCCGAAGCATAGAATAATGGCCATCAGCGTGGGTCCCATCGGAATCAACAGGCGATCGCCAATCTTGGCCATGTACGGTGCCACCCACCGTACCACGAAGTAAATGGCGGCGAAGTAGACAATCTGTTCAATCGTCGTCAGCACCAGACTGCTAGAGGCGGCCGCGCTGTCACCCACGGCTGTCCCCGTCGTGGAGACCAGAACACTCAGGATAACCACGGCCAAGACATCATCGACCACAGCGGCGCCTAAAATGGTCGTGCCCTCTCGGCTATTGAGCGCGTTCATTTCCTTTAAGACTTCGACCGAGATCGACACGGAAGTTGCCGCGAAGATCACGCTGATGAAGAGGCTCTCGACCGTCCCCAAATGATAGAGCATCCCCACTAGATACGTCCCGATGACCGGGATCAAGACCCCCATCAGAGCCACCAGCACGCTGGGTTTCAGATAACGTTTCAGGAGTTTTAAGTCGCTCTCAAGTCCGGCAATAAACATCAAGACGATGACGCCCAGCTCGGCGTAGCTTTCTAGGACGTGGGTCAGACTGACCCAGCCCAACATGGCCGGGCCAATCACCACCCCGACCAGCAGTTGCCCAATCACGGCGGGAATCCCAATGCGCGTACTGTAATGCCCAACAATCGTTGTTGCTAATAAAATTAACGTTAGATTTCTTAAAAGTTCCACGAGTAGCCTCCTTATTTTCGCCATTAGCTGCCCGGTACCTGATACGCAAGCAACTAAAAAGCGACCGCCTCAAAACGGTCCCCCCAACCCAAGGGGAACACCATTCTTGAAAGCAGTCGCTTCAACCATCTTTAATTTAATTATTCAGTATTATACAGAAAAGTTGCGATCACCGCAACTCAACCGCATCAGGCCGGGTATTTGCGCCCCTTAACAAAATTATAGCTACCCGCAACTCGCGAATCGTGTTAAACTAATAACGATTGTGAGGTGACGCGTGTGAAGTGGTTAGCATCTAATTTAGTCGTGATTTTTTGGGCAGTTATCTTCGGTGAAGTCGTTGGTTATATCGCTGGTACCTTGAAGGATATGACTTACGACCCAACGACTATTGGCATCACGATGGCCGTAGTCGCCGTTATCGCCGTCAATGGGATTACATTACTCGGCCGTAGCGACGTCAAGACTTCTGAAGGTAAATAAGCGTTCACAATAATCATGACCGAAACAACCGACCTTGGCGGATTTGCCAGGGTTTTTTTGTTGCGCTCAGAACCCTACGTTTAAAGATTCTGGGCGTCCTCCGCCCGAATTTGGTTTTTAATCGCGTTCATGTCCTGATCCAACTGGTGAACCAGTTTGGCTTTAGCAATCAGCTCTTGGCGCAATTCTTCTTGGTGCTGAACATTCTTCTTATAATTTAGCTCATGTTCCAGCGACGCCCAGAAATTCATGGCAATCGTTCGGATCTGAACCTCCACCTTGACCGGTTCCACGCCGGCATCCAGATAGACGGGAACTGATAAGATCAGGTGTAAACTGCGATAACCGTTGGGCTTGGGATGGGTGATATAGTCCTTGCGCCGTAAAATCTGAATATCCGGTTGCTTCTCCAGGCGACTCTCCATCGCCAAGATATCATCCTCAAACCGCACGATAATCCGCACACCGGCAATGTCGTGCATCTCGGCCGGTAGCGTCTTGAGATCGAATCGGAAATGTTTCCGTTGCACCTTTTCCAAAATACTCTCTGGCGACTTGATTCGTGATTGTAAACTATCCACCAGTGTGTGACCATGTATAATTTGATATTCCTGGTCCAAATACTCAATCTTGGTTCGGACCACTTTAACCGCACTATTGTAATCCAACATGAGGCGGCGAAAAGTCGCGACGCTCGCCAACGATGTCGGATCCTCCGCAAACTGTGTTGGTAAATTCTCGTTAGCCATAAATAATCCTTCCTAGTTACCCTTTTTGATGCCGAAACTGCCGAATCTCGGGAACGACCCACCATAACAGTAGGAAGTTCAATAACAGCGTAATCGCCGTAAACGTAAACACGCCGTTATAGTTGAAAATATTGGCCACGAAGCCCCCCAGCAACGAGCCTAACATGCTCCCCAGTGCCTGGAACGACTGATTCCAACTGAAGACGGTTCCGGTGAGTTCCTGTGGTGAATTCTTCGTTAAAAGCGTCTGAACGGCCGGGAACAACGCGCCATCGGACACCCCAATCATAAACCGAAAAATTCCCAGTAGCCACACACTCGTGACGAACCCTTGAGGGAAATACATCAGGACGGCGAAAATGTAGCCGAAGACTAAGACACGACTAGTCCCCCGCCGATCGCCGTATTCTCCCAGTTTGGGGGCCGCTAACAAGGTTGAGATTCCCGGCAACGCGGCGATAATTCCGGCCACCAACGTGATGGGGCCCACCCCATGCATCAATTGTTTGACGTACAGGCTGATAATGGGCGTAATCGAATTGTTCCCCATCTGAATAATCATCGTTGATACGAGAAGGACGAGAATCAGCTTGGGGCGTTTAACCCTATGTAGCCAACTGCCCGACTGCTCTTGCTGGTCGCGCGTAATCGGCGTGAAGTGCTCATGAACCATCGTGGCACTTAAAAAGAACACGATAATCAAAAAGATCCCGGTTAAAATAAACGTCCAGCGAATGGAAAAGACCTGAGCTAAGATCCCACCCAGCACCGGCCCAATGAGGTTCCCACTCACGTAACCGGTGGTCAGAATACCCAGGGCATTGCCACTCTTCTCCCGAGGAGTCTCCGCCGCAATCAGGGCGGTAGCGTTGGGGATGTACCCCGCAAAGAACCCTTGTAGAAACCGAAGACCAATTAGTTGCCAAACATTACTAACAAACCCCATTAGCCCAATCACAATAGCCATCCCGAACGATGACCGCAACAACATAATTTTACGGCCCTTGGTATCGGCCAGTTTCCCCCACAACGGCGAGACTAAGGCAATGACCAGAAAAGTCACCGCGTAGGTCACGCCACTATAGATGGTCAGTTGGCCCTTGGTAAACGTTCCGAGATCATCCACGTACAATGACAAAAAGGGCATGACTTCGCTGAAACCCATCCCCGCGATAAATGTTCCTAACCATAGTACGGCTAAATTTCGCCGCCATTGTTCAGGTTTTCGTGTGCCCACGACGCCCTCACCTCTTCACTTTGCTAAAATAACATTATCTATTAGTGTAGCATAATTCCCGGTGTGAAGCCGATAACATGCCCGTCAAAAAATTTTGTAAATTTTTTTAATAAAAGGGTTGGAATTTTGATGGTTTTGTTTCATAATAGGTGACAAGCATGTGACGTTGTTCACTTATACTTTTGTTGACGGTGCTAATGGCACCCCTCGTTTAATCGTTGAACCGCTTCATCGAGGATTCAGCAAAACACATGACGCAGATCACAAAATTTTTGGAGGTAATACAAATGGCACATCGTTTAGATGGAAAAGTTGCAATCGTTACTGGTGGTACTCTCGGAATTGGGTTGGCTGTTGCTGACAAATTCGTTGAAGAAGGCGCCAAGGTTGTTATCACTGGACGTCACAGTGACGTTGGTGAAAAGGCAGCTAAGAGCATTGGTGGCCCAGATGTTATCCGTTTCGTCCAACACGATGCAACTGACGAAGATGGCTGGACGAAGTTGTTCGACACGACTGAAAAAGCCTTTGGCCCTGTAACCACGATCGTTAACAACGCCGGTATGGCCGTTAACAAGAGTGTTGAAAACACCACGACTGAAGAATGGAAGAAGCAATTAGCCGTTAACTTGGATGGTGTCTTCTATGGGACCCGTCTTGGGATTCAACGGATGAAGAACAAGAACCTCGGCGCATCCATCATCAACATTTCTTCCATCGAAGGCCTCGTTGGGGACCCTAACTTGGGTGCTTACAACGCTTCTAAGGGTGCCGTTCGGATCATGTCCAAGTCAGCCGCTGTTGACTGTGCTTTGAAGGACTACGATGTTCGGGTTAACACTGTTCACCCAGGCTACATCAAGACGCCATTAGTTGACGATCTTCCTGGTGCCGAAGCTGCTATGTCAGACCGGACCAAGACGCCAATGGGCCACATCGGTGAACCTAACGATATCGCCTGGATCTGTGTCTACTTAGGTTCTGACGAATCCAAGTTCGCTACCGGTGCCGAATTCGTTGTTGACGGTGGTTACACCGCTCAATAAACCTTAAACTCCTGTAAATATAAAAGTCACTGGCCGACTGGTCGGTGTACAATACCCCGCTCGAATTGGCATCATGCCGATTTGAGCGGGGTATTTTTGTTATCAGCAATAAGGTCACACGTCTTACCTAAGATACTTCAAGGTATTCCACCACCGAATTGATAACGGCACACGAACCTAATCACCGATAACGCTTTAAACTTGAGTTCATCCAATGCTCGAATAGACCTAACCAGGGCTAACGTCTCTGTTCATTATCTCCTCGCATGCGTCATTTGCTTAAAGCGATCTGGCATCACAAGGTTATTGCCATGCTTCTTCACAAAGTAGAGGTTGTGCCCCTTCTTTTTCAAGCCAAATGTGACCTTGCCACCCTTAACAAATCCGATATGCTTCATCGTTCCTTTGAATTGGTAACGGCCATGCACACGTCGGTATTTAAGATGCTTAACTAGTTGTTCCGGATAATTGGAAATCCCGAGACTAAACGTCTTGGCCTTAATGCTAACCACCGGTGCAAATCCTGCCGCCGAATGCTTCCCAATTGGCGTCGTTGACTGATAGACTCCTCGTAAAACCCTCGGCGTCCCGTGATGCCAAGTGGCTGCCTGTGCAGGTGCCGTCAGTCCAATGCTACCTAGTAGTCCTAATAATCCAACTAACCACATCATTCGTTTCAACACTGTCGCCAGCTCCTCTCAAAATCCTATGCAACTGCTCTTGATGTTTACAATGTTAAGCAATCAGTTCGTGATTAGCAAGTACTTTACCCTATAAATTTTATAATACGCCGGCTATATACGAGATTAATAATCAAGAAAAAGGGGCCGGTATAAACCGCCCCCTGAAACCAATTTCTGGCACTTATCATTTTCCACGACCCTTATTTTCCGGTGACGCCAATCAGCAACGCTACCATCAAGATGATCAAAACCAAGGTAGTAATCGCCACGTACAGGTGATCGTGTTCCTTATAAAACGCATAGATAGAGACGACCACGCGTAAAACGGGAGTCAAAATCAAGCAGTACATGCCGAGCATCATGACGGCGTAGGCCTTCAATTGCCACGTTCCCAGAAGAATGGCTCCCATCGTCAGCGGCACCGTGTTCCCGGCATAGCCTGACTCCCCGGTTGCCAAGAATATGATTAAACCAATGCCCATGACAATCGCCGAGAAGATCACCCCCACCTGGAGAATCCGGCCGATGATGGTTTCGACTTGCGCCATTTCTGTCGCCGTTGCATTTGTTTTTTCTGGCATTAGAAGTGTACCCCCAATCCCTTCAGTAACATTTCAATTCCAATATAGAGGATAATTGGAATAAAGATCATTCGAATCCAGCGTGCGGGTAACACCTGCATGATTCGAGAACCAATCACGGCACCACCCAGAATGCCTAAAGCCAGGGGCACAGCAATCCCTGGCAGAATGGAGCCGTTAAAGAAGTACACCGTGGCACTCGCTGCCGCCGTTACCCCCATCATCAGGTTAGACGTTGAGCTAGAGGGCTTGAGGGGCATCTTCATAAAGGTATCCATGGCCATCACCTTGAAGGCGCCGGACCCAATCCCCAACAAGCCACTAGCTACGCCCGCACCAAACATGACGGAGAACCCAGCTGGAACATTTTCGACTTGATAGTCGATATTTTTCATTTCCGCTTTGTCATAATAAGTTCCGTTGAGCTTGAGCTTACTGGCAATCTTATCGGGTTCAACGCGCTGTAACACTTCCTGTCCCCGTCGTAATTTACGATACATGTTCCACCCAGAGAAAACGAGCAGGCAGCCGAATAGCAAATACAAATACTTGGGATCCAAGACCCCCGTCAGCAAAGCGCCGACAATGGCCCCGATGGTCGTCGCAATTTCCAAAAACATCGCCACGCGCAAGTTCAGGACGTTATCCCGCAAATAAGCAATCGTGGAGCCCGAACTCGTCGCAATGACGGCAATGATACTGGCCCCAATTGCGTATTTAATATTTAAGCCCATCCCCAGGGTAAGGATCGGCGTGATGATCATCCCGCCACCAATACCCAGGATAGCCCCCGCGATACCGGCAAAGATGCCCACGCCAATCATGATTAAGGCTGTTTGAATCATTTGTTGGTTCCTCCTCATGAATCAATCTACGACATTGATTATCAACTTTTAGGCCGTTGGGGGCAAGGCATAATGAAAGAAATAAGCACGGTTCATGCACATTAGAAAACAAACTGGAACTCTAGAGATGACCGGATTTTAGTGACGAAATTAAGTCTATTAGTGATCAGTCGCACATTGCTTGTTTTTTATCATCTTTCCCATTATGCCAATGCATCCCTGCCGTTAGCTCCGCTATCAACCGCATTAAACCGGTTACAGAAAAAGCGCTCTTGCCATACTTTAATAATATGGCAAGAACGCTTAATTTGTATTTAATCTATGCCTAATAGCTATCTATAAACCGTTGTAACAGTGGACTCGGTGTCATATCAGCCGGCCACACTAGCTTCAAGGTTGTTCGCCAGGGACGGTACCTAATTGGGCGAATCGCCGTGTTGGCCCCGCTGATCTCTTCGGCTACCGTCTGTGGAACCACTGCCACTCCCATCCGGGCATCGGCCCATTGCACCGCCGTACGGGCATCATCGCAAGTACAGGCAATAAAGGGCTGAATTTCCTGCGCCGTAAAAGTGATCTGAAAAAGTTGTTCAAACCGGCGATAAATAATCAGAGGAACATCGGCCAAATCCGTGACTTGGATCGTGGCCCCCGCAAAGTGATCGTATTTCTGAGGGACCACGGCAACCATATCTTCCGTAACCAGTTTCTTGCTGGCTAAGCCCGAATCAGAAAACGGCGTTCGTACGATGGCAACGTCAATCAAATGTTTCGCTAGTCGATCAAGTAACCCATACGTATTGTCCTCCACCAAACGTAACTGAACCTTGGGATAGTGGCGCGTTAACGTGCGGAGCTTAGCGTTGGGCGTGGCGCCAATCGACGACGAAATCACCCCTACCGATAAGGTACCTGCGAGACCTTGTCCCAGTGATCGCACCTGATTATCGGCCCGCTCTCGCAGATCTAACAGCTGATGCGCATAATCCCGTAGGAGTTGTCCAGCGGGCGTCACGGTCACCCCATTGGACGAGCGCCGAAGTAGTTCGACACCCAATTCGCTTTCCAGACGTTTGATCTGATAGCTTAGCGGTGGCTGGGCCATATGCAATTGCCGGGCGGCCGCTGTAATCTGACCAGCGTCCGCAACGGCTAAGAAATATTCCAGTTGCCGAAAGTTCATGTTCAGCGACCTCCCCATCCGGTTTTCACTATTATATCAGAGATTAGGGCAAATCCGTATCGTTGATATCACTGCTACGCGACTGATTAACTGGCAAGCGCTCCTTGCTTGGGAGAACCTCCTTTAAGAGATACTGCCGAATCAAGAGGACGATCTGTTTGTTCTGAGGAAGGTCTGAATGCGTGGTATTATCCCCGGTCACCGTAATCTGGGTATAGTGCGCCACTTGATTCTGAAAGACATACTTGCCTTGATTGACACTATTGGCCGGTACCGTACCATCACTGGAATAATTCTCGGTTCCAGCAACGGAATAAACCGTGAGCTTCTTCGGCAAATGCGACCGGCCCTTGATTAATTCCCGCAGAATGGCCGTCTGTTTGGTCGTGCTGTCGGATTCCATGTTGTAAGGTGTTGCGATCGTCATTAGTCGTTCGGGTCTCACACGCGGCGTCTCCGCTAGATATTTTTCCAGAAAGGTACTGAGGATGAGGCCACCATTCGAATGTCCGAGCATCGAAAAATGGTTGAAATGATACGTCTTGACTAGATCCTTAAACGCTAGATTTAGCCACTTCGCCTGTTTATTAATATTCTGATACCCGTCACGATTATTTTCGAAAGCAATCACAATAAACGGCTGGTTATCTCCCCGTTTAATCGCCCCGGTATAGGTAATTTGGCCGTCTTCAGCAACGCGAACCTTTAGCACGCTATGTGTGGTCTTGGTTTCTTTTCGTAGCTGCGTAATTAAGGCGTCGAACCGGTTCTGACTGGCACTCGACCCGGGCACCATAATTGTGGGATTTAACGGCGTCTTGTAGTTCGATTTATAATGCGTCACACGTTGCTTTAACCAGATCTGACTGGGCACAAAGATTGCCAGCACCACGAGCAGCACCAGCAACCACCGCCACCAACTATGCCGCATGGTCCGCACCCCCTTCATCATTGAGTAAGCGGACAAATGGCAAGTAGATGATTACCGACACGCTTAAACAAACCAGACTCAAGACTAACGCCCGCCAATCACCCCCCGTTCCTAAATAGGCGACCAGCGGCCCCGGCGTCGTTCGTGGCACCGGATAGACAATTGGTGGCACTAATTTCCACGAGATGGCGGCCCAAGCTAACGCCATGTTAACGGCCGGCGCCACCACAAACGGAATCAGTAGCACGGGGTTAAATAGCAAGGGTAACCCCAAGAGTGTCGCTTCATTTAAGTTCAAAAGGTTCGGTAACGCCGTCTGATTAGCGATCCGCCGATAACTCGGCTGACGCGAACCAATCCAAATCGCAATCACCAACGCTAAGGTCATGCCGGCACCACCGAAGTTAGCGTAGGCATCCCCCAGCGTATGGAGTGTAATCGGATGCGGTGCGCCCCATCCGGACCCATGCTGCGCAGCGTAGGCGAGATTTTGTAGGGACGTCACCGAACTATTCCCGGCGACATCAATGGGCCCAATTAATCCCAACCACCACAGACAGTTGCTGAGTGCCGTAACCGCCAGAATCCGGAGACCCTCGTGACCCACGTTCGTATTGAGCGTTTGTAAGGCCAGATAAACTAAATTATTAATGCCACCACCGATAAACCAACTGAGCGCATAGCCAATTACGACGGTCAAGGTCAAGACAACCACCAACGACCAGGCAATCCGGCCGGTCCACGAGATTGGCGTCTGACGGTGGCGCAACCCCCATTTAGCCAGACCTTTCATCAGATGACTAGCCAACCACCCCACACCAAGCCCCACGATAATGGCGAGAAAGATACCCTGTGGGCCTAAATTGGCAAACAAAAAATGTGCGCTATTGCCGTGGCCACCTTGACTCAAAGCCTCATAGTTCACATTGAGTGTCAAAAAAGCCAAGGCACTCATCATCCCCACAGCGAGCGGTTCCGTGTGGTACGTTCGCGCCAAATAATGGCCGGTCGTAAAGGCAATCATGACGGCAACCAGACCGTTAACCACAACGCTGGCCGCCTGCAAGCCTTGCCGCCACAACGCGATGCCCGGTAGCCATTGCCCAACATGATAAATATGAAAAAAGAAACCACTCTTCGCTAGAAAACCCTGACCGACAACGTCAACAAATGCCATGACCAAGATAAACGGATACGCCACTCGCAAGGCTTCACGTACCGCACGCATCGCTCGCCACTGATTCATTCGTTGATTAAGTCGCCAGAGTCCTCGTAATCGTCCAACCATTCCCATGCCCCCAACTTCACAGTTAATTTCATTATACGGAATTTAGCTGAAAGCGGGCGGCAAACGTCTTACAAATTTTAAAATATTAAACATTTAGAGAACACGCTGTCTGTACAAATATAATCTTGGACATCAACTCTCCCTCGACACTTTTAAGTACATTTAGCTTACCGGATTTATTTTAACAAAGCCGCCAAAACAATTTACAGGGCTAATTATAAAATTAGTCATCTTAAAAGGCGTCCGGGATAGCACCCAGACGCCTCATGTCGCCAAAGTTAACTTGTAGAAACGTCCACCGCATTAGCGATGCCGCGCCAAGTAGGTCATGCTCATAGCTCTGCTTTCAACGTATTCGGTTACCAGCTCAGCGAATGACCGACTAAAACCTCCGGCTGATGGTTACTCAACAGATAAGCCTGCCCATCCTTGCTAAAGCTCAAGCCCTCAAACTCACGCTCGGAAGCGAAATGCGTCCACGTGACATCTTGACTGGTCAAATGCCCCCGCCCCGCCAGCTTGGCCACCGGTAAGCTGGCGATCGAATCGTCCGCTACCAGATAAAGGCAGTCGTTGTGGGGATTAAAGGCCATACTCTGAACGCAGGTACCCGGACCGTACGCCAGATTCTGGTCGGTTAACCGAAAGTGAACGTGATGCCCCCGAATTCTTCCTTGATAAATATCGACGCCGCCACTAGCCGGACGTGTCCAGAAATACGCCCGTCCCTGATGGTCAAACGCCAAAACGTGGCCCCCAGGAACCGCAAAATCCCCGGATCGCAGCCGGAAACGAATCCGCTGAACCGGCTTGAGCGTCGTAGCACTCATTTGCTGGAGATACCCATATTGATTTATCGGAATCCGTGGCGCCGACTCACGATCACACCACATGTAGAGCTGATGCGTTTTCCAATTGTAGGCCAGCGATTGGCCGTGCCCCGTCACAAACGCTGGGCCAACCGTGATAGCCGTTCGAATCTTTCTTTCGGATGCCGATGAATTGGCTGCTCGTGTATAGACGGCCTGAATTTGACGCGGTGTCGCCTTTAGACTGGCCAACTTCGCCATATTAAAGCGAACAATGCGCCCCCGGTTATGCCAAGCCGTTGGACAATAGACCACGTAAAGGTTATGGCCAACCACGGTCATACTCTGTGGATCTCCCCAAGCTTGATGGTGGTAGCCCGGAATCGGTAAGAGGTATTTCGTGGTAAAGGTGACGGCCGATCCTTGATCGCTGGCAATTGTATTGATACCGTGTGGATTGGCCGCCTGTGCGTATTGACTGGGTACCGTAACGAAGTGAACCTGTGTATCATCGAGCGTTCGCCGATCTGTTGAAACCGTTAACGCGGCCGTGTCCTGATTGACCGTTGTCATCGCCCGCACCGGACTGGGCGCCAGCGCTACCCCACAGCTCAGTCCAAAGATGATGGCTCCCCATAGATAAATTCTTCGCATCATCACTCACCCCCATATTTCAATCAGTATAAAGCGATTGTCATTAAGGGCGGGATTAGGCTATTTATATTTCTCACTCAACTTACTAAATTCTGGCGACCACCACATCCACCTGATTCTCACGCTAACACTGTCGAAATATCCGGCCGCCTACCAGTTGAGCCGATTGCTCGTCAAAATCTCTGGGTTATGGTTGCTGAGCAAATAAGCCCGCCCATTTCGCGCAAAGGTTAGGCCCTCGAATTCCCGACGAGGCGTGAACCGATTCCACTTCACATTTTGCGCCGTCAAATGACCCTTGCCATTGAGCTTGGCTGCCGGCAAATTGGCAATCGAGTCATCAGCCACTAAATACAAGCGATGCGTCCGCTGACTGTAGGCCATACTTTGAACCCGCGTCCCGGGCCCCGTACGCAAGACCTGATGCGTTAACCGAAAGCTGACGTGTTTAGCGGTCACCATCCCTTTGTAGATGTAGACCCGACTCTGCGTGGGCCGTGACCAGAAGTAGGCGTGACCTGCGTGGTCAAATGTCAACACGTGACCACCGGGAACTGCGAATCTTCCCTGTTTGAGTCGAAAACGAATCTGATGAATCGGTTTGAGCCGTTGCCCACCGATTTGTGAAATATAACCATATTGGCTTGTGGGCACTCGCGGCGCTGATTCCCGGTCACACCACATGTAGAGTCGATGCTTTTGCCAATTATAGGCTAACGATTGCCCGTGACCCGTCGTGAAAGCCGGACCAACCTTTACTGCACGACGAACCTGCTTGGACAGTGCTTTATGCGATGTATAAGCCCGCTGAATAGCCTGGGGCGTCGCGTGCATTGCAGTTAGTGCCTGCAAGTCGTACCGCACAATCCGTCCCCGATTCTTCCACGCGGTCGGACAGTAGACCACATACAGATAGCGGCCGGTCGTGGCAACGCTCTGCGGATTGCCCCAGGCCTGATGCCGATACCCCGGATACGGGAGGAGGTATTTCGTCGTAAATGTGACCGGTGTTCCCTTGTCGCTCTTAATTTGATTAAGACCGTGGGGGTGCCGCGCCGTTTGGTACCGCTTTGGTACTTTCACATTGTGCACAGCACGGTCGTTGACGACCCGCAATCGTCCCACCTGCAAGGCTGACGAACGCTGATGAACCACATGATAGGCTTGTGCCGTCGTCCCCGGCATAAACCCAAGAACCATCCCCAACAGTGTCACTAACCCCACTTGCAACCACTTCACAATCATTTTCCTTTCTATAGTTTTAGATGATGTCATCATGAATTAACACCTTTAAGTATACCGCACCTATACTTTTACGACCAAGAACCGTATTTCGTTAGGTTAATGACTGAAGATTGAAAATTCACAAACGCTGAAAATCTTCCAGCTAATCAGGTTGGATGTCTTTAAATTGTTCATCAATGACCACCTGCGGCTGCCAGAGATTCCGGCGCTGTGGGGACCGCCTGCGGCCTGAGAAGCGGTCCTCCGGCTCGGTTTGAAGCCTGACCAAGACCGTCAGTCTCCAAACACGTCCCGCGGTGTAAGCTGATGTACAGCTAACACCGCTGTCACGGCTACCTACATCTCTGGCTGCCTCCGGTTACGGTGATTAAAAACCACTAAATAGATGTTAAGTCCGCTGGAATGGCAACGTTCATCCACAGTAATTTATTCATGTCTCGAGTAGCCGTGAGTGGCTTCAATTTGGTCTCAGCCGTTGATGAAGGTGTGACAACAGGCGGTTAACTGGTGAGCATTAACGCTGATAGGCGGAATTCTGCTTTTGGATGACTTATCGGTGCTAAGCGGGTTGGCGAACGATCAGGCGGCCAGCAGCGGCTGTGGGGCTGTCAAAATCTATTTTTCTCGTTATAATCCCTGATACAACAACGTTTATAGCCTATAGAAGCATGGCAACCTTTAGTCAATGACCACCATTCCAAATTACTATTGACCACATACCCGTTAGTCTAAAGCTTCGAACCATGCGATGCGCGTACTTAAATACGGCCTTGGAAATTAGTAGCATCACGCCCGGTTCATGGTGTACAGTAAGGACGTACATTTATTTTTGAATAAGGGAGTTGGCACATAATGGCAAAAGTTGAAAGTTTTACTCTAGATCACACCGCTGTTAAGGCACCTTACGTTCGTTTAATTACGCGCGAAACTGGGACGAAGGGTGACGTTATCTCTAATTTTGATTTACGCTTGGTTCAACCCAACACCAACGCCATTCCAACGGCCGGATTACATACGATCGAACACCTGTTGGCGGGCTACCTCCGCGACGAAATGAGTGGCGTCATTGACTGCTCACCATTCGGTTGCCGGACCGGTTTCCACTTGATTACTTGGGGGGAACAATCCACCGAAGAAGTGGCTAAGGCCTTAAAAGCCGCCTTACACCGCATCGCCTTTGATACGGAATGGAAGGACGTTCAAGGCACGGACAAGTACAGCTGTGGGAACTACCGTGATCACAGTCTCTTCTCCGCTAAGGAATGGAGCAAGGACATCTTGGACAAGGGTATCTCTAAGGACCCATTCAAGCGTGAAGTTATCTAATTAACCCGCGTTGATTCCAGTACGCTTTAGAAAAAGTGACAACTGATCGGTTTAGCTGACCAGTTGCCACTTTTTTTGCGCATCGGATCACGCTAATCGGTTAAGCATTTCGTCTCATTCCAGTAAAGATCACTAAGAAACCGTGAAAACCAAGGCCCCGTTCTCCCCATTCACACCCGGTATGGCTATACTGATTGCGGACTAAGAGATTGGGGAGGGAACATTATGCAAAAGACACCATTACGACAACGACAATTCACGCCTCGTCGGCATCGCCTTCGCCGGTGGATTCTGGTTCTATGTAGCCTATTACTCATCGGCGGTGGGCTGTACGGCTGGCGGGCTTGGCGACAGGCACAAACGACCTTTTCTCAAACCTACCACGCCGACGGACTGAAGCCCAGTACGGCGGCACTGGCCAGCGGTAAGCCCTTCGCAATCCTACTGTTGGGGACGGATACCGGTGCTTTAGGACGGCACGATGTTGGCCGCACCGACACCATCATCGTCGCCACCATTAACCCCCAACAACAGACGGCGAAACTAACCAGTATTCCGCGTGACACCCTCGTCAACATCTACGGTAGTCAACAGGACGAGGAAAAGATCAACGCCGCCTACCCGCTGTACGGGGCAAACACAACCGTTAAAACCGTGGAACACTTGGTTAACATTCCCATCAACTATTACGTTTTACTCAACATGGGGGGCCTTAAGAAAATGATCAATGCCGTGGGGGGTGTGACCGTCGATCCACTGCTGACCTTCCATTATGAACAAGCCAACGTGGTCAAGGGCCACCGGATTCACCTCAATGGGGCCAGTGCCCTGGCCTATTCTCGAATGCGCGATCAGGACCCCTTAGGCGACTATGGACGCCAAGCGCGGCAACGCCAGATCATTAAGGCCCTCGTTCTCAAGGAAGCTAGCCTGAGTTCACTGACGCGCTACCGTTCCGTTTTGGACTCACTGAGCGATAATCTACAGACCAATCTGACGTTTGACGACCTGATGTGGCTCCGAGCTAAGGATGGACACACCAGCCGGCACATTCAATCCCAAACGCTTCAGGGCGAAAACGCGACGCTCAACGGCATCGACTACCAGATTGCGCCCCAATCCGAGATCAACAAGGTTTCGGCCAATCTTCGCCAAGCGCTGGGGCTCACGCCTAACAGCACGTTTCAAACGGATGCGCTAGATCCCCTGGGCTTTTAGAAGCGCTAGATAATCCTTAATTTTCTACCAAAAAGTCTGTCCGCAATGCATCGTGGACAGACTTTTTGGCCTAATTAACACGTCACTTTATGGTCCTGTGACTAACTAGGCTTTTGCGCCCAGGCTCCCGCATCCATAAGGCTTATCAACGGACACGACTCATCGTTCGCTTAATCTTTATCTTTTGAGCTGGCCGCTTTTTGACGTGCCTGCCAAATATGCCACCCGATAATCAAAACACTGGCATCTCCCAGCAACGTCCCTAAGCCAATCAACACGTTTCCTGCAGAGGTGACCATCAAACCAGACGTCAACGGGAACCGCGCCAACAGGGCCAACAACGTCGTAATCCACAGGCTCCCCAAGATCGCGGGCAGCCAGGAATTGGGATGCTGGCGATTCTGCCACCAGGCTATCCCCGTCACGACTAAGGCAAATGCGATTAACGTCAAGCTGCCGCCAACCCGCGTCAGATAAACCAGACCTCGCGCGGGGACCAGCCGTGCTGCCAAGCCCATCGCCGCCAACAGGCCCACGATGATGACGAGCCACCCTATCAAGCGCCCCCTAGCCGTGAATCGGTGAGTCAACCAGACACCCAAACCCATGGCAACCAGGAATAGCCCATATTGAACGGCCACCAACAAGAGTTGTAGGGGCACTGCCGGCAGGATCACGCCGGGAAGAATCGTGCCCAGCGTAAATATTAGTATCGGCACTAACAGATCCCAGTTCTGCCACCACGGCCGCTGTCGCGTTAGTTTACCTAACGCGATGGCCACCGTTGCCGGTCCCCCGCCTAGATAATCCGCCGCCGTTTGCCCGGCTGTTTGCACCGTGATAACCTCATCCAATAAGTCCCGTAATTCGCGCTGAAGGAAGCCTTCATCCGCATATTTCGGCTGTTGCCGCAGACGCTCCACCAGTTCATCCCAGTAAGCCCGGTTTTCTGGCGTTAATTTTTGGCGCAGTGCGGCATTTTGTTTCATAATCGTTGCGATTCGTGCCACGACAGCCACTCCTTCCGTAAAGTTACCTGTTTTCATCATAAGAAAGTTCACGGTAAAACGCCACTGATTTCTTCATTTTAGCGGAAACGCAGACCCCACCAGAGCCCGCTGGCAGCCAGTATCAGGCCGCCCACCACACTCAAGAGTAAATACCCGATCACCGCGCCAAACCGGCGCTGATCAACCAGCATGACCACCTCGTGGCTGAACGTGGAGAAGGTCGTAAACCCACCCAAGACGCCCGTTCCCAGGAATACGAGGGCCGTTTGACCTATCTGCCACCCCGTGAGGCCGCCGAGGAGTAAGCACCCCAACCAATTGATCAGTAAAGTCGCTAGCGGCCAATGCTGACCATAGAACCGCGTGACCACCCGCGTCGTGGCGTAACGCCCTAGCGCGCCTACAGCCACACCCAGTCCGGCGACCGCGGCCATCATGCCCGATCACCCGGCAGTTGCCACCATCGGCGTGCACTCCAGACACCTAACCCACTCAGCAGGATCCCCCCGATTAGGGTCACGACAATGTATATTCCTGCCGGCAACCAGGCCTGTGCTTGTAACAAACGCACGGTGTCCAGACTAAACGTCGAAAACGTCGTGAAGGCTCCTAAGCCACCGACACCCAGCCCCACCGTCAGGGCATTAGGCCACTTAATCGTGATGGTCTCGGCGTGTGACAACCAGGCAAGCACCCCACTACCAATCAGATTAACGGCGACCGTTGCCCAAGGGAAGCCCGCCGTTACGGGCAATACAGTTCCTAACCAGTATCGGCTTGCGCCACCGACAAAGGCACACCCCAAAATTGCCATGATTTCGGCCATGGCCAGCACCACCTTTCACAAAACATCCCTCGATTATATCAAAAAAAGCCGCCACAAAGGGCGACTTTTGAGAATCAATGCGTTTTGACAACTAAATCTAAGGCGGCTTGTAGCCGGGCCTGTTGTTGATCATCTAACTGATCTTGGGCCACACACTGCTTGACGTTCTCTGCCACCACGACGCCCATCATCCGCTCAACACCCGAACGAACAGCGGCCAACTGGGTTAGGATCTCCTGACAGTCACGACCCTCATCGACCATCTTGAGAATCCCCTGAAGCTGGCCATCCGCGCGTCGTAATCGGTTCTTTAACTGATTCGACGTGGTTTGAACCATTAGGCCGTCACCTCGGCAACCTTTTCATCGATATACTTCTTCAGGGCCGACTTGGGGTGGAAGCCCACGACCTTTTCCGTCGGCATCCCATTCTTAAAGATCACCAATGACGGGATACTCATGATGCCCAGTGACTGTGCCAATTCCTGATTCTGGTCGACATCTAACGAGGCAAACTTCACTTGATCGCCATAGTCACGATCGAGTTCTTCTAGGACCGGCGTCTGCATCTTACATGGCCCACACCAGTCGGCCCAAAAGTCAACTACCGTAACGGCCGTGTCGTCACCCACATGTTCGAAATCTTTACTCGTAATGGCTTGCATCTTCAAATCCTCCTGACAAAATAATGAATATGCTCAGTATACCCCCATAGGTATATTTTGACTAGTCCTTTGCTTGGTCGATGTCACAAAAAAAGACTGAATAAGTTTTTAATACTTTATCCAGTCTTACGACTTAGTCAGTATAATAATTTAGAATGAAGTTTTGGCCTTACTCCGAACAAGTAAGATCTGAACCTGATGCACTTCTCGAAAAGTATCGAGTAGGGGTTCGTACCGTAGTCAAATAAGTAAGGTCTGAACCTCCAGATGCGAGTGTTCGGTATCTCGCCGAGGTTCGTACCGTAGTCAAATAAGTAAGGTCTGAACCACAAAGAACGAACCAAAATATCTCATCAAAGGTTCGTACCGTAGTCAAATAAGTAAGGTCTGAACCGACACGTGCCTGTTGGATATGTCGAGATTGGGTTCGTACCGTAGTCAAATAAGTAAGGTCTGAACCTTTTTGCATGAGATATCCTCCTTGTGGTCGGGTTCGTACCGTAGTCAAATAAGTAAGGTCTGAACCTGATGAATTATATTCACCTTATTTGATTTAGGTTTGCGATGAACAACACAACGCTGATTCTCAATGTGCAAGCACATCAATGCACAACGGATTACACATTTATTTAATCGCCGCCTGACTAAAATTGCCAGTTACGATCGAGTCGACCGCATAATTAGTTTAACGCGATCAATTAAGTGTAGCAAGACCACGCTGCAAGATATTTTTAGCCGCATTTTTATCGCGATTATGATGGACATGACATTTGGGGCACGTCCACTCACGATCGCTGATGGTTAGCGCACGAGTGCCGTCAGTACCCATGATAAAACCACAATTATGACAAGCTTGAGTCGTATTTTTAGGGTCAACTCGAATTACCTGTTTGCCAGCATGCCACTGCGCCTTATATTCCAACATCGTGATAAACCGATTAGGACTAATCTCGCTAATATGCTTGGCATACCGATGCGCTTTGAGCATTTTAGTCACGGTCAGATCTTCAACGACGATCACATCATATTCTTGGATCAATTGCGTTGTTAAACGTTGAAAAAATAGGTCTCGACGATGGGCCTGAGTTGCCCGGAGCCTTGCCACATGCTGCTTGGCTTCTTGATATCTCTTAGACTGCCACCAGTGCCAATCTGAATCAATACCCATTTTTTGACGACTAGCATGCTCAAGTTGCGCTTGCTTTTCTTTAGCAAGTGCACGACGATGAGCCAAACGTCGTTCCCAAAGAAGTAAATGCTTAGCTTCACTTGTTTTCTCAAGAGTTTCCAGTTTGACGATCGCGTGATCATCAGAAAAATCAAGATGCGGAATATTGATATCGATCCCAACAGATTTGCCAGTCAGCTTGATCTCGGCATTATCCGTACGTTTTGAGACTGGATGCAACGACACATTTTGATTCTCTTTAGTCCGCTCAACTTGTACGGAAACATAATAATGACCCGTTGACTCGTGGGTGATCGTCGCTTGCTTAACAGGATTACTTGGCAAACGGGATCCTTTGATAGTGACAAATTTCAATTTAGGCAAGCGAATTTGAAACCGGTTGCCAGTTTGAGAAAAATGAATGCTGGACTTGCCATCTTTAATGCGCCCCGCTGCCGTATAACTATTAGTAAATTTGCGTTTATGAAACTTAGGAAACTTGCTTCGCTTGCCAAAAAAATTATCATATGCCCGCACTAGGTTTTCACAAACAACATCTAAAGCTGTACTATCGATTTTTTTCAATTTAGGATTAGCTTGACGGTAGGGACTAACTAGATTCGTAAAATCATTTCTAGAAACACGCACGTCAGGATCTTCGATGTAGCGTTGCTTTTGGATCGTCAAGAGTTGATTATAGAACCAGCAAGTTGCATCAAGGGTTCGTTCGATCAATTCAGCCTGTTCGGCCGTCGGATAAAGACGAAACCGATAGCTGGTCATCGATTTTGTCGTTTTTTTCTTGGCCATAATCAGCCAGCTCCCTTCAGGTTACTGTTATTCAGTGTAGCGCACACCGAGCTTATGCGCTTATAGATCCTTCATCACTTAAGACAAGTCTTCTTTAACAATATGCGTATAGAGCCGCATGCTTTGTGAATATAATCGCATATTAACTGTTTCTTCTGCATACTTCTTAAAGTATACGCGGTCGATGCGACACAATACATCGCTTGACTATTTGAAAAAATAAACAGGTAAACTCTCTGCCACCGCAGTAACAGGTAGTTCACTAAACAGCAAAACTCATCACACAATGCTTAAATTGCATGATGAGCAAAAAACTAATTGAAGAAAGCGAGATTCTGACGAAACGTCATCCCTTCTTACTGCAGGTTACTTGTAAATACCAGCTGATCTCAGGACTTTAGCACTAACTCTAGTCACCGCTGCATCCCCTCGCTGATGGTGCTTCGGGACCGGTTTCTTAAAGACCTTTGAGGTACTCCCATATAACCAATCTATGTACAAGACGGGACGTTTTTTTGATCCCTGTAGATAATAAGAGTAAACATCATGCTCTTCACTATAATCAGGTGTGTGTTTCTTATGGAAACTAGTTGAAATACGCTTGACCCAACGCTTTTTACCAGCTTGACTGACTGTAAACGTCTTATTCATTTTCAACTTACGTCCTAGTTTGTTAGATATATTCATATCAATACTTTCATGAGGTGTGTGTTTGTATTCAGTTAAGGCCTTTTTCAAATTTTTGAAGGACATATGGCCCTGATCATTATCATGCTTAGTGATGTGATAAAGGTACACATATCCGCCGTCAACGCGATTATACCAATAACCACGCAGCTGTTTGGGATACGCATTTAAAACTTTTTCTGAAGCATGGGCTTGCGTTGGAACAGCGACTAAAAAAGTTGACGACAGTGACATAAGTGATAAGGCGGCATAAAGGATCTTTCTTGATCGATGTTTCATGAACATTCCTCCTCGGATAAATAACGACTTAGACGACCGACTACCATGGAACACTTTGCATTATTACGAAAAAGAGTATGCACGTCAAGCTAATCCTGCTATAAATTGGTTGATATCAAAACGTTTGTTGAAGAACGCTATTAAACTTACCCAGTCGATTAGTTTGGTTGTATTTTTCAGCAAATTATCGTTTCTGTTGTCAAACAACGTTACCCCAAGTTAACTAATGGCCGGAATTGAACATAGAATTGAGATCCCAATTAGTATTAGTCGAGGTCCTTTTTCCATAAAAAAAGCCCGGGAACCAAATCCCGGGCCGAACCTTGTCTTAGATATTAAACATTTTCTGGATCTTTATCCACACCAGCCGTTAACCGCGGATGGTTATTGCCACGCTTGGTTTCCTTCTCAACTGCCATCTGAGCCACAATGTTCAAGTAGTTAAATGGATCATCGAAGTTCGGATTAAAGAGCATGTCCACGAAGGCCAAATCATCAATCGTGTTCCGATTTTGAATCGCAATTGAAATGGCATTGGCCGATTGCGCGACTTCGTGTTGGCTCAGCAACTGTGCACCTAAGATTCGCCGATTCTCACGATTGTAGACCAGGTTAATCGTCAAGTCATCCGTTGATGGCATGTATTTTGGCCGCCAAGTGCCTTGGAAAGTAACCTGATCGGCATCCATTCCAGCGCGTAAGGCATGGTCAATCGTCAAGCCGGTCGAGGCCAACGTCCGCCCAAAGATCTGCATGGCGGAAGTCGCTTGCGTCCCCATGTACTGCTGAATGTTACCAAAGATGTTAATTCCAGCCAACATCCCTTGCCGGACGGCGTTGGTTGCCAGTGGCGTGTAGGCCGGCTTACCGGTAGGATTAAAGTTAACAACACTCGCGTCCCCGCAGGCAAAGATATCGGGATTGGACGACTGGACGTAATCATTGATAATGATGGCGCCGTGCCGATCCATGTCGACTTGTCCCCGCAACAGTTCTGTATTCGGGACAAACCCGGTGCAGACGACCGCCAAGTCCGCGGTGAAATCACCGTTCGTGGTTTCGATGACTAATTGTCCATTCTCATCACCCGTAAAGGACGTGACCCGGTGATTCAACATCACCTTCACACCGTTATCTTCCAATAGACTGACCACGTGATCGGATAATTCTTTATCAACATAATGATTTAAAATAATATCACGTGACTGTAGCAACCGAACGTCGTGTCCCGTCCGTGCATAACTCTCGGCCAGTTCCGTTCCGATATACCCAGCACCGACAATCGCAATTCGCTTATTGCCTTTAGCCGCTTTATCAATCGCGACGGCTTGCTCGTAATTCTTACACATCATCACTTTGTCTTCATCAATACCAAATATTGGCGGCACGGTCACAGTTGAACCGGTGGCCATAATCAGTTTGTCATAAGTATCCGTGGACATGTCCCCAGTATCCATATCCACAATCTCTAATGACTTATTCTCTGAATCAATCTTAATCACGTTGTGCCGCGTCAACACCTTTGCCCCGGCTTCAACCAATGCCTCAGGTGAGGAGTAGAACATATCCTCAAGGTGCTTAACTTGTCCATCTAAGAACAAAGAAATTCCGCAAGACAGGAACGAAACGTTCGTGTGCCGTTCGTAAATGGTCACTTCGGTCTCTGGATGATCTCGCAAAATTTGGAGCGCCGCATTTGTACCAGCATGTGTACTACCAACAATGATGACTTTCATGTTTACCCTCCTACATGAAAAACAATTCTAACGGTAGTCTACTAGAAAGTTAGCGAAAGATAAATGACTTTGTCTCGGAAAAACCTGAAATCACGGCAAAACCTCACACTTCATGAAAGATGACGGATGAATGTGCATCATGCACTAAATAATTTATGCAATTACTTATAATATGATTATAAATATTTCAATCAGTAAGCGCTGTCTACCAAACGTCTGTAAGGCTAATTGTCGTTAGGTCTATTTTACCAGTTTGTTCGGATTTAAGTAATCATCGACACCATAATTCATCTTACCCCTTGCTAAATTAGTTGGTTTAAATCGGTTACAAACCTCATTAGTTGATTTTACGCCGGGCTTATCAGGCTATAAATAAGGGACTAAGACGGATCACTTTCACGGCCATTGTTGGACCGTAACGAACCGGTCAGTCAAAATATTTTTGATTTATAACCACTTAACCTGAACAGTCACATTTCACTTGCGTATCTACTGACCGGCGATTATGATGATTACAGTTAGTTCGTGATACGTTCTGACCTTAAGCACTGTGATAGATGATAGGAATCACTGTCTATAGATGCACTCCCCCCAAAACAAGTGATTTATTAACAGATTCCTAATGAGGTCTCGAGTAATCCGCATGTTACTCGAGGCTTTTCTTATGGCTTAAAACAGGCATCTAAAGGCATTCACCATCGCCTTTAGATGCCTGTTTTTTTCGCTGAAATGTTACGCCGACCGTTTAGCCCTGATGTACTGCAGGGCACGTTGCCCCAGAAACGGAATCGCCAATAAGGCCAAAAACAGCCACGTAAAGTTGTTACGTACGAATGGTGTATTGCCGAAGAAGTACCCCACAGCACAACAGCTCCCCACCCACAGGAGGCTTCCCATGAGGTTGTAGAGCCGAAATTGCCGCCAGGTCATGTCAACGGTTCCCGCCATGATGGGCACGAATAGCCCGACAAAGGGAATGAACCGCCCAATCAACATGGTTTGATCCTGATTCCGATTGAAGGCCGCGGTGGCCTGAGCCACCTTTTCACCCGGTAACCGTTCGATTAATTTATCTTGATAATTGTGCCACCGTAACGTGGTGAAATACTTGATGGCCGAGCCCAGAGTCGCAGCTAAGGTAAACATCAAGACCAGCAGCCAAATATTCAACTGTGAGCGGGGATTGGCCGAGATGGACCCCACCATGAAGAGAAGTGACTGTCCCGGAATAAACGAGAAGATGAGCATCCCCGATTCCAGAAAAATCAAGAAGAAGAGCACCGGATAGATTCCCGTCCCCAGCTGATTCGTCAGCGGCACCAACACGTTTAGTGGATGCCAAATCATATCCCAAATCTCAAGTAAAATTCCCATACCAAAGCTCCCTTTTATCACCATTTCAGTTCACCGCCGATAAACCGGCTTTTACGACCTCTCCCCGTCATTCAGCCGCGATTGTCCGGTTCAAAAACCGACGCAATCAGGCCCAATTCACGTTAACATAATCGTATAATCGTTTAACTATTTAAGCAATGCAATACCGATTTCTAACAATTTGGTCGTGCCCCAATTAGCGGTCGACCCCGTTAAAACACAGACGGACATACCCTTTCGTTTGATGGGTCGTATGAATGATTAACGGGTACTTGACCACGCTGTGTGGGCCGACATTTTATCTGCGATCGGTTGATCGTCCGATTTACCGCTATCCCGTTTAGTGCCATCCCCCGCAATTTTCAGAAAGTCCGACCCCACAAATTATCGAAAGTGTCGCCGAAAATTAACATTACCTATCTGTCTTCCCATTATACGGGTAAATTTTGAAAAGTCAGGTGCTTGGGCGTAAAAAAATCGCGACGCATGTAAAAACAATGCGTCGCGAAACGTTGCGGTTATCATCTTTTCGCCCGTAAAATCATCGTCAAATTTAACATTTACTTCACATATATTATTTTTCAGCCGCTGATTAATATATGGCCGAAAGTGTTGTGTCGCAAGGGATAATCCCGTTATTAGTAAATTTATGGAACCAATCAATTGCACCCAAAGAGCGAAGGCGTTACACTACAAGCAAGTTAGTAACCAATGACTGTTGCTAGCTGGGTTGTACCAAATTCTTATTACTCTTTTACGAGCAGCAAGTAGCACTCCCCCAAAGTACCTATAATTCTGCTCGTATCCCCCCTCAAGCCGCGATAGCACAGTTATCGTGGCTTTTTATTACGCAGCGTTCTTTTAATCCAGCACCTGCACGCCCACACCAATCAATCCCGGACCCGTGTGGACCCCTAGTGCTGGGGAAACATCCCCGGCATACCACTGTAAAACATCTGGGTGGGCCGCCTTCAACTTCGCGAGGACCGTGGCCCGTAATTCCGGATTCACACCGTCACACACCGCCACATTGACGCGCTTGGCGTCACCAATCGCGTCGTTGACCAGCGCCAACAGCTTGGTGATGGTCCGTTTTTCACCCCGGACCTTCGCGATCGGGTAGTAGATGCCCTCATCATCACAGGAGATGATCGGCTTAACGTTCAATAAGGTTCCGGCCATTCCCGCAACCTTACCAATCCGCCCCCCGGCCTGGAGGTACTTCAGGGATGGCACGTAGAAGAAGACCTTGGTCTGGGCCGTCACGCGTTCGACTTCGGTCACAATTTCTTGGAATGACCGTCCCTCAGCACGCAATTTAGCCGCGTAAATGGCCGCAAAACCACTGCCAATCCCGACGCTACGGGTATTGACCACGTGGACGGTTAACGCCGTGTCAGCGGCTAATAATTGCGTTTCCTGGTAGGTTCCCGAGAGCCCCGCCGAAATGCATACCGCGATGACGTGTGTGTACCCAGAATCCTGAATACGGGTCAACGCCTCCAAAATGTGTTTCCCGGTCGGACTCGCCGTCGTGGCTTTCTCCGTCGCTTGCCGCCGATAGAATTCCGCCGGCGTGATCGTGACGCGATCCTCGTAAGCGCGGTCTCGAAAAATAACGTTCATTGGCATTAATGCCATATCAGCGGCCTTCAGAACATCCGCTGGCACATCAGAACATGAGTCCACTAAAATTGCAATCTTTTCTTGTGACATGGGTGTTACCTCGTTTCTCCTAGTATCGTTCTGGGATAATAATCGTTATTATAACGCAATTATCTAGTTTTGAAAACTAGATCATCTGCCGTTTGTTCTATATATGGCGCTACTAAGCAGAAAATTTGCACATAGTCGATTGGTATCTTTTGGTTCCCGATACAGTTCTATCATTAATTAAAAAAATTTCTCCCTTTCTGCCGTTAGCTCCGCCTAATCTTAATATTAGTTTAAAATCAACCAATTACCTCAATCCCATCCATCGCACCCAACCGCCTCAGACCGGACACAGTCAATCACCGCAACCATGAAACCGGAACCACGGTCTCTTTTGCCATCCGCTGCGTCCAAAAACACGTGGTGAGAGGATCCCAAGAAAAACCCATTCCTTTATATAAATATTTTTTTGGAGTCCCAAAATTTACTCCCAACAAGGTTGACATTGCGGCCAAATAGCCTATACTTACGTTTGGAATTGAAGTGAGTGATCGACATCAGTTTTCCGATTTTGCTCTTATTTGCACCATCTATTACTGGTTCCGACCACGCCTTTACCAGGAAAGACAGAAGTCAATCGACTACCTGAATTTCTAAGCCAATAGAAAAGAGGGATTTTATGAAAAATCATGAAACCGACCCAAAGTCTAAGCACCATATGATCGAGTCCACTGGCAATAACCAGAAGAGTCTCGACGAAGTCAATGGTACCGTTGAAGTGCCGCAAAACGCGGGCTTCTGGAGAACCCTGATGGCCTATACGGGGCCTGGCGCCTTAATCGCCGTGGGGTATATGGACCCCGGGAACTGGATCACGTCAATCGCCGGTGGTGCTCAGTACAAGTACGCACTGCTGACCGTTATCTTACTTTCCAGTCTGGTGGCCATGTTATTGCAGGCCATGTCGGCACGGTTGGGGATTGTTACGGGTAAGGATCTCGCACAACTCACGCGAGAACGTACCGGTAAGAAGACCGGACTGTTCCTCTGGATTGTCACTGAACTGGCCATTATGGCGACGGATATTGCCGAAATTATCGGGTCCGCGATTGCCCTGAAGTTACTCTTCGGCTTTCCGTTAATCGTCGGCTTAATCATCACGGCGGCGGACGTTTTGATTCTGTTAGTCTTGATGAAACTCGGCTTCCGGAAGATTGAAGCCATTGTGGCGACCTTGGTGGCCGTGATCCTCTTCGTCTTCCTCTATGAAGTTATCTTGGCGAAGCCGGAAATTACGCAGATGTTGGAAGGGTACCTCCCATCCAGCGCCATCGTCACCAATCATGGCATGTTGTACCTTACCTTAGGGATTGTTGGGGCAACGGTAATGCCCCATGACTTGTACCTGGGTTCATCAATCTCACAAACCCGGAACTTTGATCGCAGTGACCGCAAGAGTGTGGCCAAGGCCATCAAGTTCACCACGATTGATTCCAACATTCAATTGACCATTGCCTTTGTCGTCAACAGTCTCTTGCTGATCTTGGGGGCGGCGCTCTTCTTCGGGACGAACAGCGAACTAGGACGTTTCGTCGATCTGTTCAACGCCTTGAGCGACAACCAAGTCGTTGGCGCCATCGCCAGCCCACTACTCAGTATGCTCTTTGCCTTGGCCCTGTTAGCTTCCGGGCAAAGTTCCACCATCACCGGGACGCTGGCTGGTCAGATTATCATGGAAGGCTTCATCAATTTGAAGATGCCACTCTGGGCCCAACGGCTCCTGACACGGTTGCTTTCCGTGACACCCGTGATCATCTTCGCCATCATTTACCACGGAAACGAAGCGAAGATTGAAGACCTTCTGACTTCCTCGCAGGTCTTCTTGAGTATCGCGTTACCCTTTGCCATGATTCCACTGGTGCTCTTCACCAGTAACAAGGACTTGATGGGCGAATTTGCCAACAAGACCTGGTCCAAGGTCCTAGGCTGGATCATCGCCGTCATCCTGATTATTCTAAACATTTACCTGATTCTCAATACCCTAGGCATTACCGCCTAGAATGGACACCCGACTTGCAAAGGTCGGGTGTTTTTTTGACTTCTCGCGTGGGGGCGGGTATAACTAAAACAATATCCCCCGAAACGAGGTGTTCCCTATGAAATCCCATTTTCTGACCGCTCTAACGACTCACCTGATGACGCCAGTCGTGAGCGATGCCCCGGCACTATTTGCCTTGATTGACCAGGATCGGGCTCACCTAGCCCGCTGGATGCCCCGCACTGCCAGCATCCAATCCGTGGCCGACGAAGCTGCCTTTCTACTCAAATCACGCGAGCGCATCGCCGCGAACCAATTCTGGCTGGCCGTCATCTGGGTGGGAACTCATCCCGCTGGCACGGTTGACCTGCACAGCTTCAAGGATGGACATGCCGAGGTGGGCTATTGGCTGGGCCGTGACTTTCAGGGACGCGGCATCATGCCGCACGTACTGGGAATCGTCGAGGACGTGGCCTTCAATCAGCTCGGCCTGAATAAGGTGGAATTAGTCATTGCGACCGACAACACACGCAGCCAAGCGGTGGCCATTCGGCGGAAGTTCCATCAGGACGCCATTCTCCGCGAACACCTACTGACCGCGGCCGGCACCTACGACGATGCTATCGTTTACTCGAAATTAAAGCACGATGGTCACGGCCGTCGTTGACTTTTACCAACGGGAGGTTTTTAATGAACGAAAAGCCTTCGAGGTCCTCCATATGACAACTTATTCCGTTTCGCCTTACATTCAACTCAAGTCACCGCAACTCAGCGATGCACCCGCACTATTCGCCTGCATCGCGGCCGATCGCCCATATCTTTCACAGTGGCTGCCGTGGGCGGCAACCACCCGAACGGTCGCGGACGAGACCGCCTTTCTAAAGTACTGCCAGCAGCGCATCGCTAGCCACCAACTCTGGCTGACCGTGATTTGGGTGGCTGGTCGACCGGCCGGCATGATTGATCTGCACGACTTTAAGGACCACCACGCCGCTGTCGGCTACTGGCTTAATCACACGTTGCGTGGTCAGGGAATCACGACCAAATGCTTAGCGACGGTCGAGACCATTGGGTTTAATACGCTTAAGCTACACAGCCTTAATCTCCTAGCCGAGCCCGAAAATCACGCCAGCCGAGCCGTGGCAGAACACCGCGGGTTCCATCAGGATGGGCTTCTACGGGCACACATCCCCACCGTCCAGGGCGACTATCGAGACGCCGTCATTTACTCAAAAATCAATCGGGAATTTACCCCCTAACATCAGAAAAAGGACTGAGAAAAAATCTCAGTCCTTTTTCGTCACATCCGATTCATCTGAATAAGCTTAGGCTCGTTGACCCCCGTCAACCGTAAATTCGGCACCGTTGGCGAAACCGGATTCGTCGCTACCCAGGTAGACACAAACTTCACCAATATCCTGTGGTTTGCCCAAGTGACCAACTGGGATGGTCTTAACAATCTGTTCACGCGCAGCATCCGGAATAATCGCCGTATCAATCCACCCTGGATGGACGGAGTTCACCCGAATGTCCACCCCACGTTGGGCCAGATTCAGCGCCGTGGCGTGCGTCAACAGGCGACTGCCACCCTTACTTGCGGAGTAGGCGGGGGCCATTGGTAAACCTACTAGACCGGCAACGGAGGACACGTTAATGATGGAGCCCTTAGCGTCATTGGTCTTTTGCATGGCCTTGATGGCGGCCTTTTCACCCAAGAAGTTGGCCGTCAGGTTGATGTCAATTACCTTTTGCCATTCTGCCAGTGGTAAGTCTTCGATGGCGGTATTCACCCCACCGATACCGGCGTTATTAACCAGAATATCCAGCTTCCCAAACTTGGCAATCGTGGCATCAATCACCTTTTGCCAATCGGCTTCCTTAGCAACATCCTGTTGAACGAAAAGACTGACGTCGTCTCCGAATTTTTCAACGGCGGCATGACCCCCATCCACGTTATGGTTGGCCGTCACGACAACTTTGGCGCCTTCACGCACGTAGCATTCGGCGATCCCTAATCCGATACCAGCGACCCCGCCGGTAATAATGGCAACTTTACCCTTTAAACGATCTGTCATCTTAAAATCATCCTTTCGTCATTTCCTATTGTTCAGAATATCACATTGATGGAATCGAGGAAAATGTTTTGTCTAAATTGTTGTGGGATTTCATCATTTTTTAATCCTAGCGCTGGCCTCACGCGGCTGCCGCTAACATCAACGGACCCCGTCGCCCGTAGACCGCATACAGAAAGGGCCTGGGGGATTGGCCCCACGCCCTTTCGTCTACAACGCTTATTTAGAATTTATGGGGCAAGACCAAGCCACCAAATTCATTGTCATTGGGATGGTCGCGCTTAACGACCAATTCCTGATTAATGAAGCTGGAAATCCCAGTCTGGCCTAATTCACGACCGAACCCAGACTTCTTAACGCCGCCAAATTCGAGTTCGGGGAGGGAGCTAAAGAAGGTGTTCACGAAGACCATCCCCGTTTCAATCTGAGATGCCAATTCAGCCCCGTATTCGGCGCTCCCGGCAAAGACAATCCCACCTAGACCGTAGTCCGAATCGTTTGCCAGCGCGACGGCCTCGGCATCGTCCTTAACCTTGTAGACCTGCGCCACCGGACCAAACATTTCCTTGCCATAAGCCGGATTATCCTTAGTGATATCCGTCAAAATCGTAGGCATAAAGAACTGTCCTTCACTATCGATTGGTTCGTGGACGTAGTAGGCGGTGGCCCCACCGGCTAACGCGGCATCCACTTGGTCTTGCAGATGTAATTTGGCCTTCTTCGAATTCATCGGGGCTAACGTCGTGGCCGGGTCCATCGGGTCACCCATCTTAACGGCGGAGAATGCGTCCTTCAACGCCGCCAGAAATTCATCGTAGTGGTTTTCAGTCACAATGAACCGCTTAGACGAGGTGCAGACCTGGCCCGCATTGTAGAGCCGTGCCCGGGGGGCGATCGCCTTGACGTCTGCCATATTGGCATCGTGCGCCACGATAAAGGCATCCGTTCCACCCAGCTCCATGGTATTCTTCTTCAGGTGCTTACCCGCAACCTCGGCCACGGCCACACCGCCACGTTCCGAACCCGTCAGTGCGACCCCTTGAATCCGCTTATCGGCTACCACTTGGGAAACCTGATCGTAAGACAAGAAGAGGTTGGTTAACGCTCCGGCAGGCGCCCCCGCTCGGCGAACGGCGTCTTCAAAGGCCAGCGCCGAAGCCGGTGTAATCGCCGCGTGTTTAAAGACGATGGGATCGCCCACCGCGAAGTTGGGGGCGAAGATCCGCATCATTTGATAGTACGGGAAGTTCCACGGCTCCACTGCCATTAATACCCCCAGGGGATGGTTCTCCAACTGGGCGTCCCCGGCGATGGTCTCGATGGCCCGCGGCTTCAACAAATCCTCGGCGTGGTCGGCATAATATTCAGCAATATCCGCACACAAGATGACTTCACCCTGCGCTTCAACAAACAACTTCCCCATATCAACCGTCAAAACTTTGGCCAAACTATCCGTTTCATCCTTAAAAATCTGCGCCAATTTGCGCAAAACGGGAATCCGCGTGGCAACCGGATCGTTGCGCCACTTTTTATAGAGTGCCTGTGCTTGAGCCAAACTCGATTCAACGTACTCCGGCGTTGCGTCCTCATAGGTCTTCACAACTTCATTGGTATAGGGGTTCGTGGTTTGATAAGCCATAATGGTCTCCTCCTTACGGGATTGTTCACATTCACAATGTAACCCTTTACATTCCGTACTATACGCGGATGAATCCCGAAATACCAGTATTTGGATTGTGATTATTCAAACATTAAAGTTTGTGAATTAGCGCATTTATTTTGTCACTTCACAATTGACAGTTTACGCGTTGGCCTGGCCATTCTCTGCCAGATAATACGGACTAAACGGCCGGATTCTTCCGCTTAGAAAGTTAAGCGACTCCTGCCCGGCGTGGCTAGTGGCTAATGCTTACCGTTGGTTTGGAACATTAGTCTTGCTCTCGCCTGTAGGTTTCGGAAACTTGCGGCCTCCGAAACGCGTTACGCAAGCCAGATTCTTCCGCTTAGACAAATAAGACGCTCCTGTCCGGCATAGCTGCTAATGCTTACCATTGGTTTGGTGCACCGGTCTTGCTCTCGCCAATAGACTTCGGAAACTTGCGGCCTCTGAAACGCGTTACGCAAGCCAGATTCTTCCGCTTAGACAAATAAGGCCCTCCTGTCCGGCATAGCTAGTTGCTAATGCTTACCGTTGGTTTGGGGCACTGGTCTTGCTCTCGCCAATAGGCTTCGGAAACTTGCGGCCTCTGAAACGCGTTACGCAAGCCAGATTCTTCCGCTTAGACAAATAAGGCCCTCCTGTCCGGCATAGCTGCTAATGCTTACCATTGGTTTGGTGCACCGGTCTTGCTCTCGCCAATAGACTTCGGAAACTTGCGGCCTCTGAAACGTGCGCCACAAGCCAGATTCCTGCGCTTAGAAAGTTAAGGGACTCCTGCCCGGCGAAGCCGAACAGAAGCCCCTTAACTCCCTAATGCTCAGAATCTAAACGACTTGTGGCGCACTCTTGCACAAAAAAACGGCTAACCGCTCCGGCCGCAACCAGTGCTGATTATCCGCTTTTCGTTTTGTTCGTTAGCTCAACTTCCAACGGTCCAAAATCCCGTTGAACAGGCGGTTGGCCGTAGTCATTTGATCCAAAACCGTCCGGGGGGTCGCAGTAAAGTTATCGTTCGCCCACTTATTAATAATTCCCAACGCGCCAGCAGCAATAAACTCTGCGGACGTGTCGATCACGTCTTCCTTTAAGTAACGGTACTCGGGCATTGCGTGAAGCAAAATTGACAATCGTGAAGCCACAAACTCGTTCATAGATTGGCGCCAAACGCCATCATCATAGGGATAAGCGTTCAGGAAAATCTTGGAATTCGCAGCAATCCGTTCCAACAATTGAATCGTTGCTGGTCGCCAGTTCTCCAAGGTTAGCGCTGTCGGTTGTTCGTGACGCGGTGCTTCAACGATAAAGTGTTGATAAACAAAGCCTAACAACTCGTATTTATCGGCAAAGTAGTAATAGAACGTCTTCCGGTGAACTTCCGCTTCATCCGCGATCTCACGGACCGTAATCTTATCAAACGTATTGTGGTTCAACAACGAAGCCAAGGCCTCCGCGATTCGCTCCTTAGTTTCCGATGCAGCCATCGTGATACCTCCAATCATTCACACACCATTTAAATTTATGTTTTGTGCAATCCTAGCAATCCCCCCAGAAAACCAGAACCTTAGACTAATCTCTCAAGCTGACTAAAATTATACGCGTCTTCCGGTGAGAAGAAACCCTTTTCGCGAAAAAATATCAGTTACTTGCTGAGTAGTTACATCTATCAACAGTGCTACTAATTTAGCTTTTAAACAGCCTTGATTATAGCATATCTACCGATACATTGTACGATACTTTTGTGCACAATAGGTAATAAATCCGTAAATTTTTTCAAAAATGCCTAATTTTTTTCGAGAACTACCCGATCACTTCCCTCAAAGCGACACCCTTCCAGCGTCAGGAGTGCTTTCTTCCGAGTTAGGCCACCCGCGTAGCCAACGAGATCACCCGTTTGCCCAATCACGCGGTGGCACGGAATCACGAGGCTAATCGGGTTGTGACCAACTGCATTTCCCATGGCACGGGCTCCCGGGTTGTGACCGATCATGGGGGTTACTCGTGTTGCCAGTTCACGATACGTCACCGTTTCGCCATATGGGATCGTTCGTAACACCGACCAGACCGCTTCACGCAGTGCCGTTCCGGTCGGCTGAACCGGAAAAGTTACGGTTGGGTGTTGCCCCGCAAAATAAGCCGTTAACCAGGTCGCCACCTGATCAAAGACTGGTAATTCCCCAGTCGGTGCTTTGGCGGGTAACGTACTCCCATAATAGTGCTGATCCGTGAACCACAGACCGGTTAAGGCCACCCCATCGCTAGCCACGGTCACCGGTCCTAACGGCGTCACGAGTTGCTTTTGTCGTATCATTCGACCACCCTTTTTGCTTAATTTTAGCATTAAAAAAGCGGGTAGGCTAATATTGCCTACTCGCTTTATCAAAGTTGTCCGAATTTTAGTGGTATAGGTCGAACCGGCCCTTACTGAATACGGTACTCAGGTGGGCACTTTCTAAAATGGACCGGTCGGTAATAACCTTCTTCAAGGCCGAGGCCGGATACCCCTTCACCTTGCGCTTATTGCTGAAGATTTCACCGATACCATCCCGATCGCTCAATGAGGCCACCGTCCCCACTGACTTGTAGACAAATGGTCGTGTCTCATGACCGCGTAACTGTAAGCCAATGTTTTTGGCGGCTTGGGCCCCCGCAGCCAGGGCAATTTGCGCCGTCGTTGGGTAAGGCCGGTCACTGTCAGGGTCCATGACTGCCGCCACGTCACCAACCACGTAAACCTCGGGGTGACCATCCAGTGACAAATCATCTTTGACCACAATCCGGTTACGCCGTTGTTCGAATCCAGAGTCCGCAATCACGTGTGATCCGCTGACCCCCACGGTCCAAACAATTGTATTTGCCGCTTGTTCATGCTGTTCGCCTTCACTATCCGTGTAAACGACGGCCCCCGGCTTAATCTCTTCGATATTTGACCCCAACTTCATTTCAACATCGTGTTTGGCCATGAAACGCATCGCGTATTCCGCCAATGACTTGTCAAACATCGGCAAGATCGCGGGTGAGCGTTCCAGGCAAACCAACTTGATGGCTGGCGTATTGTACCGCGTCTGCAGCTTCGGAAGGGACTGCGTCAGTTCCCCTAAGAGCTCAATACCGGTAAACCCGGCCCCACAGACGGCAACCACTAAGTCATTCGGGTCTTGCGACTGGGCATAGGCCTTTACCCGTTCTTCGATGTGCCGGTAAACGGCTTCGGACGTTTCAAGATCATCCATTGGCAACGCATTTTCCTCGGCACCCTTCAGTCCAAACGTCTCAGACTGGAAGCCCAGCGCGAGTACTAAATAGTCGTAGGTCACGGGCTCGTGATTTTTCAATGTCACTTTCTTCTGGTCAACATCCACATTGGTGACGGCGTCTTGAATAAAGGTGACGCGATTGCCAATCACATCATTAATCTCGTAGGTAATTCGTTCGGGCGCAATCGTCCCCGCGGCCACCTCATGCAGATTGGTCTTCTCCGCGTGGGTGCCCGTCTTATCTACCAAAATAATCTTGTCCTCACTCGGAACTTCCCGCTGTAAGAACTTAATTGCCCGCATGCCGGCATAGCCACCGCCAAGAACTAAAATCGTTGCCATTGTAAACGACCCCTTTTCTACTGTAGTTCCCTAATACCCGATCAGCCGGTTAACACGTCGGTTAGTTAAAACGGTTACATTTTAGTCCAGCCATTCACTCCCCCCGAAGGGACCGGTGGACCCGCTAATCATTAGGGATGATTTACTTCTATTATACGAGTTATCAAGCGAAAAGCCATTGATAACGGTTCACAAATTTTTTCATAAAACGGGCGGCCCAACCTGACGGGAATTCACGGTTCAGCGCCCGCACCAATCCGGCGATTAAAAATCGGTGTCGTCAATTAGCGAGTCGTCTGAGCTGAAATTTTTAGGTAAAACCTTTAAGGTGGAAGTTAGTTAATTAAACGATAATTTAGGAGGTTTTTTCATGACAACATTAATTATTGGCGCTCACGGTCACGTTGGCCAACACATTGTCCAACAACTCGCGGCGACGGGTGAAAAAGTCTACGCGGGGATTCGTTCCGCAACGCAGTCGGATACGATCACCGCTCTCGGCGGCCAACCGCGGATCGTTGACCTCATGGGAACCGCTGACGCGATGGTGCCGGCCATGGCCGGTGTGGACACCGTGGTCTTCTCCGCGGGGTCCGGTGGTAGTACCGGCGACGACATGACCCTAAACATTGACCTCGATGGCGCCATCAAATCGATGATTGCGACCGAAAAGGCTGGCATCAAGCGCTTCATCATCGTCAGCGCCATGGGCACCGACGACCGGGCCTTCTGGAATAAATCTGGCATTCGGCCTTATTACGTCGCTAAATACTACGCCGACCAATGGCTCCAACACCGAACCAACCTGGATTACACCATCGTTCGGCCGGGCGCTTTGACTAATGACGCGCCTACCGGCAAGATTACGTTGGATACGGCCAACAGCGATACGACCTCCATTAGTCGTGAGGATGTCGCCGCAGCGGTCGTCGCCGTGGTTCAACATCCCCTACCACACCGCATATTTGAATTGGTTACCGGCGACACGCCAATTGTCGACGCACTGAAATAGGAATTACTCGAGAGTGGGACAAAAGGCGGTTAGCTGGTGAGCATTAAGGCAGATAACCGAATAATCCTGGGTTTGGATTGTTTGGTTATCTGTTTTAAGCGGAACCAGCTGCCTTTTGGCCCACGTTTCGGCAATTTTAGTTCGGAGACACAAAGAGTCTGGGCGTTTTGTCCCAGACTCTTTTTCGTCTAAACTCGTCACCGACTAAAAAACAGCCACGCCCACGCGCAACTGCTCTCTAACTTCTATATCTGCTAGTCTCACCGGACATGACCGACTTTAAATGTGTTTGGAGGATTTAAGCCATCATATCAGGGTTGTCTTACCTTAATTGGCTATCGCTGTGCTTCTGGTCAAGGTTGAGGGCGCTGGCATCCACCGCCGTTTGCACCTGGCTGGAAATCTTCTTGGTCGTGACCGGCTTCAAGTGAATCTTTGTCACCTGAAGCTCAGCGGCCGGCCGTGAGTTGATCTGCACCGTTGTCCGCACGACTGGTGCCGCGGCTGTAGTCGTCGTCACCGTGGCCGCCGAAGCCCCCGCGGAAGTTGCCAAGAGAGTTGTTACCGTCATTGCACCGAGCATTACTTTTGTCATCATCGTTTTCATTTTAGTCATTTTAACCACTCCTCAGTTAGTTGTTTGGCTGTTCGCTTTCGATGTCTTAGTTATACCATCCAACCGGAGCCTTAATCTTTAAGCTTGATTAAGGTTAAAATATGAATTTCTTATTTTAGCAAAGGATTCGTGTGGTATTATGCCTATAACCACGTCACACCAAGGAGTATCTCCATATATGAAAAATACAATTTTGTTGGTTGAGGACGAAGAAGGCCTCGCCAGTTACGTTGCCAAGGAACTAACTTTTGAAGATTTTGACGTTTTAACGGCCGCCGATGGTGAGATTGCCTGGGAGACCTATCAGGAGAGAAAAGACGATCTGCTCTTAATCTTGTTGGACTGGATGCTACCTAAGATGGATGGCATGCAGGTTCTCCGGCGCATCCGAAAGCACGATGACCTCCCCGTGATCATGATGACCGCCCGCGACTATCTGGGCGACAAGGTGACCGGCCTGGATACCGGGGCCGATGACTACATTACCAAGCCATTTGAGATTGAAGAACTGCTGGCCAGAATCCGGGTCATTCAACGGCGCACCGCCCACCAGAGCGGGCTCGATCAGACCTACCATCTCCAAGATCTCACCCTGGTAACCAAGACCCGCCAAGTCGACCGGGCCGGGCAAACGATTCAGTTGACCCAACGCGAATACGATCTGCTGTTATTTCTCATGCAACATCCCGGCCAAGTCTTTACCCGTGATGAACTGCTCGACAACGTCTGGGGCGTTGACTTTTTAGGCCAACAGAACGTGGTTGACGTTTATATCGGGTATCTCCGCAATAAAATTGACGTTGCCGATGCCCCGCATCTTTTCCATACCATTCGGGGCGTAGGCTACAGTCTCAAAGAGGATGAGCACGATGAGCACTAAACCACCCCGCACCTATGCGGATATTATTCGCCGCTCCTTCACGAGCCTCTTACTGACGATCGGCGTCGTTATCGTCCTCACCGTCAGTATCACGCTGGTCGTGGATCAGCTGATCCGGGCTCAGAACCAAGCCGAACAACTCAGTGCCAGCCTAGAAACCTCACAGGTGACGAACTTCCAAGACTGGCTGGCCATCAACCGATCGAGTGGGCTGAACTCCCACAATACGTTTGTCTTCATCCGCAATGCCGACGGGTCAACCACGTCGTTGCTCCCACACGGGGCCACAGTCGCAGCCGCCAACACGTGGTCCGTGCCCTTCACCCACCTGACCTACTTTAAAGGCTGGGGCCTGTACTTTGCCGAGACGTTAAAGACTGGCGGGCGAACGTACCACCTTTACATCGGCATGCACGTGCTCATCGGTAACCTGCACGTGTTGATAGCCGTCTTAATTATTGCAATTGGGATTAGTCTGTTGATCGGTCTTTGGTTCGTTCGTCGCTTGGCCCAGCGCATCAGCTCGCCGACCATTCAGCTCGCCACCGCCGCGCAACAGGCCGCGGCCAATCCGGAAATTACCCAAACGGAACTCCCACAACCAACTGAGCCCGTTGAAGTTGCCCAACTGGCCAAGGACTTCAACCAACTCTTGGCCGCCCAAAATGGTCGTCTTCAGCGCGAGCGCCAGTTTATCTCCGACGCCTCTCACGAACTGCGTACACCGATTGCGACCATCCGCGGCAATCTCAAGCTCATCGAGCGGCGCGGCGAGCAACACCCCGAGGTCATCCCCGAGTCGCTCGGCTTCATCGACCAGGAATCGTTGCGCATGCAGCATTTGATCGAAAACCTGCTGCATTTATCCCGGGCGGATCGCGCCGAAGTCCAGCTCGAACCGGTGGACGTTGCGACGCTGACACAGGGCGTCGTGGCGCACTACCAACCGCTCATTTCACAAAAATTGACCTTCACTGGCCCCGATAAACCGGTGATGGCGCTGGGCGATACCGACATGCTCCATCAGATTCTGACCGCCTTATTGGACAACGCTCACAAGTATTCGCCGACCGATCAGCCAATTGACGTTCAGGTGACCGCGGCTGCCGACACCGTCTCCCTCACCGTAGCCGACCATGGCACTGGAATTCCCGTGGCTGACCGCGAGCATATCTTTGAACGCTTCTATCGGGTGGATGCCTCCCGCTCCAACAAGATTGAGGGGAGCGGCTTGGGCCTCGCCATCGTTTCTCAATTGGTCCAACTCAATGAAGGGCACATCGCCATCACTGATAACGACCCACATGGCGCCCGTTTTACCGTAACGCTGAAGGCCGCTAAGGAAAACTAAGAAATTCTCAGACAATCCTTAACCAAAATCAAGGACAGTCGCTACCTTTTCCGGGTATACTGGGTTCATAAATTGAAAGGAAGCGGACGATTATGCTGATTGATGACAATCCTAAGATTAAAACGGTGACCCCCGCCCAGATTACGAAGGTGTTCTACCCCTACGTGATTGCGAAAACGGAAGCTGGGCGTTACGTCAACATTAACTTAAGCGACCAGGAACGCCATGACCACTTATTCTGGGAATCCATTGCCAACATCGCCAAAGCCAAGCTCTGGGTACCGATTGGTGAAAAATTCCACCAATTGCTGGCCTACGATTGGACGTACTCGGCGGCCTACTAAGTCCTGAAACAATTAAAGAAACGACCGCTAGCCAGGTGTTTAAACGCTCCCGCGAGAGGGTAACACCCGTGACTTCTAAAAATTGGCCGAAAAAGATCCTACATCTCAAGCACTGGCTTGGATGTAGGATTTTTATGGCTCACGATTAAACGGGACTTGGTGAACAACCATGTAAAATTCTGATCGGTCTATAATGACGATCATCATAATCATCTTCAATCATGCGCGACGCTACCGTCTGACCAGTCGCCAAATTTAAGCTGAAGCGCTACGCAGAAATAAGTGGCAAACCAGGGTCGCGTTGATCCCAGTCGTTTGTAGCCACAGGTAACCTGCCGTCACGACTTGGGGAATTGGCGCTCCCCCATACGTGCTGTCGTGGCCAGTCATTACCGGGGCATTGGTTTGCGGAGAATTTCGGCTTTTTTCCGTAACTGTGCCCGCGTTTGATTTACCAAAATGTCGGTCGGATGGACGATACGCCCGTCCAGCGAACCGCCAAAGCTTGCCACACAAAAGCTCACAAAGCCCCAAGCGGTCGGTGACCAGTAGCCAAAGTAAGGGGCCACTGCCACCATGACGACAAAGAACCCAATGCTGAGTAACCCACTGAATCCCTGCCGACCAAACCGATTAAAATAAGGATACTGTCGCGTAAATAAGTAATCGACAATTAAGATTGCCGCCATCGTTCCTAATGCCACGTGTTTTACAGCCGGTCGGTCGATAAAAATCACGGGACTCATTAACAGCATTAACGTCATCAAAAACCAAAATGAATGAAAACCATATCGCCAGTCATACCGCATTCCGGTCGCCTCTCTTTCAGTCAACAAATACACCTTCATTGACTGAAGTGTAGCATGGGGTTAATAAAAGAAGGTTAACTCACGGTCGCTATGGTAAAGCCAATAGCAATACTAACGCGATTTCTTAAAAGCCATCAACATACTAAACAGTGCCAGACTCCCAGTAATCACCAGCACGAGTAAGGCCCATTGGGAGCCTATGGCCGTCTTCACCAGGGTACTGCCCGTTCCAGTTGCCTGACTGGTGGAGATAATCATGGAGACCACGGCCGTTCCCATGGCACCGGCGAACTGCTGCAGGGCGTTCATCAGTGCATTGCCATCGGCTTTAAGGTCGGCAGTCAATTGCTTGAGCCCCGCCGTCATGATGTTGCCAAATGCCATGCCAATCCCAATCATGTAGGCAATATAGAGACCCAATACGGCCAATACGGACAGTTGTCGGGCAAATACCGTCATCGTTAACAGACTCAAGGTGACGATGCTCAATCCTAATAAAATGGGGCGTTTGGCACCAAACCGATCGAGAATCTGTCCACCAATCGGTGAAAAGGCCGCGCCAATCACGGCTCCCGGTAGAACGACTAAGCCCGCAATGAAAGCGGTTTTTTGGTCGACTAATTGGAGATAGTTGGGCAGGATAAACGACAGCCCCAGGGCCGTCGTTTGCAACAGGAAGAACGCCGCCAAATGCCAAGCAAACGCCGCGTTTTTCACCGTCGCTAATTTAATCAACGGCTGTTTCACCCGGTTGGACCGGAACACAAACGCCACTAACCCGATGATTCCCACCAACCAGGCCCCCAGCACTGACCAGCTCAAGATTGGCTGACTGCCCATCGCACTGAAACCGTAGATGAGGCCCGCAAAGGTCGCCACCACCGTGAGCATGCTCAGCAGATCGAAGCGCTCATGGACGATGGGAGACACCTGCTGAATGGTCTTGAGGCCGACGAAGAACGAGATTATCAGGAATGGCAGGAGAATCCAGAAGATATACCGCCAATTCAGGCTGGTGACTAGAATCCCACCATAGGTCGGTCCAATCGCGGGACCCACCGCCGTAATCAGCGTACCGACCCCCGTCATCATCCCAATGCGGCTCAACGGCACCTGTTCCAGAATAATATTGAACATCAATGGTAGCGCAATCCCCGTTCCGACCGCCTGAACGGCACGACCGATTAATAGCCAAGCGAATGCTGGCGCCAATGCGTCAATAAGCAGACCGGCAATAAAGAGCAGATTGGCCGTCACAAAGAGTTGTTTCATTTTAAATCGCCGTTTCAAATAAGATGAAATCGGGACGATACAGGCCACGATCAGGAGATACAGAGTCGTCATCCACTGAACCGTTCCGGTCGTCACCCCAAACTGCTTCATCAAGGTAGGGAAGGTGATGTTCATGGCCGTTTCAATGATGACCCCGCTCAACGACATCAGTCCTGTGGCCAATACGGCCCCCACCACCCGTGGTTCAATTTTTTCTGTTGCCATTTAAGCATCCTCCTTATTGGTTTTTCCCCATCGCGTCACGTTGCGCAGGGCCCGACGAAAGGCTTGGGCCTCCGTCGCCGTTAATCTGGCAACCATCTTGGCATCCTGCTGTTCCAAATGTCGCGTAATTATTGGCACTAACCGCTGCCCCTGAACCGTTAACCGTAATTGTCGCTTACGACTATCATCAGCTGCCACGACTCGTGTCACCAAATCACGTTCCACCATGCGTTTGATTAGAACGGACGCCGTGGAACGCTGGACGTGAAATTCACGTTCCACGTCCACTTGAAAACTATCGGCCGCTCCCCGCCGGCTCAAAAAGTCAATCACGGACATCTGCATCCCCGTGAGCCCATAAGGCCGGGCAAATTCATTCATTTCAAAATTCATTTGGTGCTCGGCATCACGTAACCAGGCACCTAATCGTCTTTCAGGCAAAGGCTACATCTCCTTTTGTTAGTCAGCTAACAATTTTAAGCCGGATTTCCGCAAACTTCAAGGGTAAATTTGATCTTTTGCCACAAAAAAATCCGTTCCGAGTCGCGGAACGGATTACAGTTCATTCATCTTAAAGGTTGTCGCCCTTAGCCCGTAGCAATTCCCCTAACGCGGGTTGTTGTTGACGGTCAATGTGATTTTCCTTCGCGTAAGCAGCGACGGTGTCTTCACCATACAGCTTGGCATCCAGTGGCATAAAGGCCGTCCCAATTGGGTCATCATTCTTAATCACGGCGTTGACCACGATAGGTTTCTTATTCCCCTTGGCCTGCAGGTCCTTGATCTGGTCAAAGACCTGTTCCACTTCGGCATTGTTGGTCACCGTGAAACCAATTCCACCGAGGCCTTCGGCGACCTTCGCCCAGTCGGCATCGGTCAAATCAACCCCGTACAGGTGTTGTTTCGTGTCCACTTGTTCCCGGTAAATGAATCCGAAACGCCGGTTACTAAAGACCACGTTGATGACTGGCAATTCATAGCGAGCTTCCGTGATGATGTCGGGCGCCACCATGGCGAAACCCCCATCACCGGAGAACGACCAAGCCTGACCGTCCGGAACACTCAGGGCACCGGCCATACCGGCTGGTAAGCCGTAACCCATTGTGGCAAATAGGCCGGATAAGACGAAGCGTTGTTGCTTATCCATCGGCAGGCCCCGAACGGACCATTCGGAAACGTTCCCGGTATCCACGCCATAGGTATCCTTAGGACCCACCATCGACGCAACCTTCTTGGTGACGGCTTCTGGGGCTAAGCCCTGGCTATCATCAGCGGCTAATTGATCCAACCACTTATTCCAGTTTTGTTTGTTCAGTCGGTTGGCCTTCAGCCATTCCGTTTCAGGTAACGTTTCGCCCGTATCAATCATGGCTTGCAGGTAGCTCTTGGCGTCACTGATGACGGCGTAGTCAATTGGCACCATCTTCCCAATATCAAAAACATTATTGTTCACTTGAATAATCTTGATATTCTTTGGCCAGAACTGGGCGAATGGGAACTCGGAACCCAGGAACAGGATCAAATCGGTGTGTTGTAAGGCTTCAAATCCGGACTTGGACCCCAGTCGACCGAACGTTCCAATGGCGTTGGGATGGTCGGTTGGAATGACCCCCGTGGCTGGCACGGTGTTGAGCACTGGAATATTGAATTGTTCACTGAACTTAACCAATTCATCCCGTGCCCCCAACAGGCCGCGGCCCGCATAGATCAACGGATGCTTAGCCGCTTTTAACAGCTCCAGTGTGGCCGTAATCGCCTTAGGATCAATCGTCTGGGTGAAGGTCTCAGAAACCGTGTTCGGCGTCTTAACCGGTTCATAATCGATTTCGGTCGCAGACAGGTCTTCCGGAATAATCACCACGGCCGGGCCCTTTTGCCGGTATGCTTCCCGAATGGCCTGGTTGACCACGTAGGGCAGTTGTTCCGCCGTTGTTGCCGTGCGGTTGTAGACCGCCACATCGGCGAACATTGGCGTTTCATCCATTTCCTGGAAGTAATTGGTGTTCATCGTGGCTGTCGGCACCTGCCCGACTAAGGCCAACATGGGCACGTGGTCCATCTTCGCATCGTAGAGGCCGTTAAATAAGTGCGTGGCACCGGGGCCAGCGGAACCAAAGGCCACGCCGACCTTACCGGTGTATTTCGCGTCGGCCGCAGCGGCTAGAGCGCCGACTTCTTCATGGCGAACCTGAATGTATTGGATCTTATCCTTTTCGAGGTAGAGCCCCTCAACGGTATGGTTGATGGAACCACCCGGAATACCATAGAGATGGTCAACTCCCCAGGCTTCCAAAACCTTAACTAATGCTTGACCCGCAATCATTTTTGTCATTCAAATCGCGCTCCTTAGTTGTAGGTGTCGTCCAATAATGGCACCCCAAAATCATTGATTGGTAACATCATAGTCCGTTTTGAAAGCGAATACCAGTAATTTAGCTTACTTTTTGTTAGTGAAATAACGCACTTGGTACGGTAACCTCCCAAACTGGCCTGCTACGCCACCGAATCGCGGTTGAAGCGCTACCAAAAAGTTAAATTTTCATGAGATACACCAGCAACTAACAAGCCCCCACCGGTAACAAAAAAGGAGGATTCTCCCAAAAGAGAATCCCCCGCACACCCTTTAATTTACACGCTATCAAAAGACGTGTACTGCGTAAAGCCTACCAAAAATGCCGATGTTTCAGCATCAAAGCGATCCAGACCATCACACCCAGGGTGATCGCCACCGTAATCAACCAGGAGATGCCCCCGTAGTTGGCCAACGGCAGTTTCACGTTCATGCCGTAAAATCCGGTTACAATGGTTGGAATCGTCAGAACCAATGACCAAATCGTTAAGAACTTCATCGTGTCGTTCAGGTTATTATTCAAGACGTTGTTAAACGTACTCGAAATTCGATCGACAACATCGGCCTCAATCGCCGTCATTTCGGAGGTTTGCCGTGCTTCGATGACGGCATCGTCCAAGCGTTCTTGATTGGTATCCGACAATTGACGACCAAACGGCGTATTACTCAGATTGACCGCCATCATGGCGTTGTTCCGCGTCGCACTGACGAAATAAGCGAGGCTTTGCTGCAGGTTAGAGAGCGCAATTAAATCCTTATTGTCCGGGGATTTATTGAGCTGTTTATCCAGTCGATTCTGTTCCGCATTAATCTTTCGAATGGGCCCAATGAATTGGTCAAAAAGAATAAACATCCCGACCAGTAACAATTCGTTGGTATCGTAAATCTGATTAAGTTTTAGCCGCTCACTCAGCAACGTGTTGACCCAGTGGGTGGTCTTCGTGGTAATGGAGAAAACCGCATTTCCCTTCAACAGAAACGTGACCGGTCGGGTAATGTAGCGCTGTGACACCTGATCCACAACGACGGGCACATGGAGGACGAACAATTGGGAATTTAAAAGGTCATCCCGGTCATAGTGGGACCGTTCATTTTCATCGGTAATATACGTTAAGATTTCGTCGGTAAGACCATACTTAACTTGCAAATCATCGCGATCACTCTCGCTCTCAACCATGGCCATGACCCACTTCAAGTCCTGATCCCTGGCGCCAATCTTTCTTTCTATTATCATGGTCTCTACTCCCTCGCTAAAAACGATGCCCTTAGTTTACCACGTCCCCCTACCATTGCGCTGTAAAAATCACGGAACGTTGTGTTTTTCGGTGTAAAATGAGGCTCACCGTTGACAAGAGTGTACCCACAGGCGGTTGGCGCACGTTTCGGCTATGTTGATGACAGGACGACAGCGGGATGACGGCTTAATACGCGCGAAAAGACAGCATTTGGGCTTTTCCCGCTCCCTGCCCACCGCGACCCAGACCAAATTTGACGAACGGTAAGGCGGTCAGTACGCGACTATCATATTATAATGATTGCTATCGTTGTCACATCAGAGATTATGGCTGTTTTCTATCCTGCTTAGGTCGCTTAACTAGTTGGTTCTTTCAGCCAAGCTGGCGGCGTAGGCCGTTTCTTGCTTGATCACCCGTGCGCGTTCTTTTTGGTTGTACCACGGGGAAATTGTAAAGGCGAGGACGTCGTTGATGAGGTAGACCGAACTGTTGATAAACATGGCCAGCGTAGCAGAGCCCTGCCGGAACGAAATGAACCACAACACCATTTGTGCCAATCCAGACGCCATCCACCAAACATATTGGTTGTTAAACCGCAAGAAGCAGATAATGCCGGCCGTCAAACTAATGGCAAAGCTAATCGCATCGACCCACGGCCGCGGATCATCCGTAAAGGTTCCAATTCCCCAACCGGAGACGAGATACACGGCTACTGTGGCCCCCAGCGCAATGGCCCAACTCTTTCCGGTAAACTTGCGAATCTTAGAAGCCATATTGACGTTCCAGCTGGCACTCAGTAGGACCGGAATATCCAGCGTAACCACGTAGGCGATTTGTTCAAAGATGCTCAGGTAGTTTTTCGCCGCGAACCCCGTGGCAATAAAACAGATGGCTGACAATACCCCCAGCCAGCCATTGACCGACTTGGCGGCGTTAATCGCCAGCACACACAGGACGCCCAGTGTGGTTCCGATGAACGTCAACACGGTGAGTAACGTGATGTTCTGCCCAACTAAGGTCATCACTTGGCAGCCGAGACTAAAAAAGAACAGGTCATAGTTCTGTTGCGGCCATCCCTTGAGTTGGTGTGATAAAAATTGAACATAATGCTTCATGCTAATCTACTCCCTCATGTTTTGTTAACCACATATAGTATTCTTCTCACCGGTGAGGTGGCTAGTTAGCACAATATATTGTGGTGCTCGTTTTAAGCAACAGATTCGATTATAGCACGCCAATTTATGACTGAACGGTTCATTTTCAAATTTGTTTCATGCTTGTTTCAGCTATCGAAACCGGTTACACGCCCGCCAAGACTTTTGTGAAACAAAAACTGTAACAGTTCCAAGTTGCACACTTGTTGCCATTTGGGGGAATTTGATCAAATAAAAAAGACCAGTCGTGAACGACTGATCCGATTAAACATTATTTAAAGCGGTTTACGACTCTGAGGTATCGGGTGTTAGCTGTGCCGTCGCGGTCGCTAGCATCTGGGTCAGTTCCCCCACGGTTAACTGACTCCCCTCATCGGTGATGGTCGCGTCACTCATGATCTTCGCTGACTTAATCAGCAGATCATGGCAGGCCCGTTCTAAGTCCTCGCCACTGGTGGTTAACGACAGTGGTCGGACGCGCCGATCGGAAGTTTGGTAGCTCTGGAGGACGTAGCCTCGACGAATCAACTGCGAAATCCCGCGAGAAACGGCTGCCCGTGAAATCCCGCGACTATCCGCAACCGTCGCTGACGTTAGCTTACCGGGATTCTCTAAAATATGGTGCAGAATCGCATATTGATCCACCGAAATCCCCATGGCTCGCTGGAACCGCGTTGCTGATTTCTCTAATTCTCGCTTCAATTCCATGTAAGATTCGAAAAAACTTTCCGCATGTACGACCTTACTCTTTGCCATAGTATTCATCATATCCTTATCTTTACTGACTAACCACTAACATAATTAACATGATTAGCAATATGCAAAATGGTTGACCCCATAGAAATATCTATACATTTAATAATAAAGAACAATCTGGCGAAATGCAATAGAATTTCACTAATTTGTCAAAAAGTTTATGGTTTAAACTACTCCCACGCCGATTTCCGTTCGGAAACTCACATACCCATCTAATATGCATCTCAGTGTATAAAAAAAGCGGATCGCGTTTTCTTCCGGATCCGCCCCGCTTTCAACTTTATTCTAATTTCCGCAAATGGTACAACCGTGCTTCCCAAGGCTGAATCTGGGTATCATCTGAAGCGGCATCTACCCGCATATTCGTGACGATGAGTTCGCTGGGATTCAGATCAAACTCTTGCGTTGTCGCGGTTTCATTACTCATGTTCACAACGATTAGCCAATTATCACCGTTATACGTCCGCCGATAAACATACAACTGGTCGTCCCTCGTGTCAATCAATTCGTAACGTCCCTTTTGTAACGTCGGCACCGTTTTTTTCAATTGAATCAACTGTCGGTAAAACGTAAAGACTGAATACGGATCGTGACTCTCCCGTTCCACGTTCACGCGTTCCGTTAGCTGGGCCGGTCGAATCCACGGTTGGTGGTCTGAAAAACCGCCAAAAGTCCCATCATTCCAAGGAAATGGCGTCCGCGCATTGTCCCGACTCTTAGCAGCTAATTGCGCCAAGATGTCCCGCTCGGGCACGCCTTTCGCTCGCTGATGCCGGTAATACAACCGGCTGTCTAGGTCACGGTAGTCCGCGATACTGTCGAAGTGGGCATTGGGCAATCCGAGTTCCTGACCCTGATAAATGAAAGGGGTACCCTTCATCAACAGGTACCAGAGCCCCAGTGCCTTGGCCGAACGCCGGCGGTAATCAACGGGGTTCCCGTAGTATGAAACAGCTCGTGGCAAATCATGATTTTCAATGAACAAGGCATTCCAACCCTTTTCAGCCATCGCCAATTGCCATTTGGTCAAATTCTCACGTAAAGCCGTCACTGGTAGCTTGGGTTCGGCATCCTCCCAGTAATGCACGTGGTCAAATTCCAATAGGAGATCGAAATACCCGGTCTCCGGATCCAACCAGCGCTGTGCCGTTGCCATGTCAATGCCACCAGCTTCACCAATGGCCAACAAATGATTGCGTTGCAAGACCGGCTTTAGCGCGGCCAAGTATGGCGTCACCGCCGCAAAGTCTTGGTAGTAGCCCGTTCGTGGCGCCGCAACGTCCGCAAAATCCGCCCGTTTCTTCAGGTGTGTGACGCCGTCTAGCCGAAAACCATCGACGCCGCGATCGGCCCACCACTGAATAATGGCGACCATTTCCCGTTGCACCGCCGGATTCTCCCAATTTAGATCCGGTTGTTTCCGTGCAAAGGTGTGCAGATAGGCCGCCTGACTCGCAGCGTGATAGGTCCAAGCAGAGCCACCGAAGACGGACTCCCAGTTGTTCGGTGCCACATCCGGCGTCGTCGGTTGCCAAATATAATAATCATGGTAAGGACTCGTGGGGTCAGCCAGCGCCTGTTGAAACCACGGATGGGCGCTCGACGTATGATTCAACGCCAAGTCGATGACCACCTTAAGGTCAGCCGCGTGAAGCGCCGTAACCAGCCGATCGAAATCCGCTAAGGAGCCAAACTGAGGGTCAACGCCGCGATACTGAGTAACATCGTAGCCGTTGTCCACCCCACCCGCGGGGTAAAACGATGAGATCCAGACAAAATCGACCCGCAAGGTCTTGAGATAGTCTATTTTCTGCTGAATACCAGCCAGATCGCCTATCCCATCGTGATTCGTATCTAAAAAACTCTGCGGATAAATCTGATATCCGACTGCGTGTTGCCACCACTGTGCGCCGCCCATGTCTTTCTTCCTTCCATAACCCATACTTGTGCAACCGATTGCGACTTAACTATTCCAGCCCTGCATTCGCTTTCATTGTAACAATTATTATCCGGTTTGTTGGCCCCATTTGCAAGTTTTATGCCTAACTTAAAAAAGCCCCTTAACCATCATTGCTCTTGGCTAAGAGACTTCACCTCATGATTTTGCTTAATCAATCTTACGCTTAGGATTTAACAGGTTCATGGGATCAAACAGCGTCTTGATCTGATGCTGGAGCTGATCGACCGTCTCACCCAATTCGGGATTGTTCCACTGATTTTTCAGCATCCCCACGGCGTGTTCCCCGGAGATGGTGCCGCCGAGTTCCAATGTCTTCCAGAAGGTCTGGCGGAGCGCCTCGATAATGACCTCGGGGACCTCGTCAATGTCCTTATCCCACACGAAGGTCGGATGAACGTTGCCGTCGCCGGCGTGTCCAGCCGTGTAAATGGTAATACCCAGCTTCTGGCCCAGATCCTGAAGGTAATCCATCATCGGCGCCAGCTTGGATAGTGGCATCGCCATATCTTCCATCAGGTGATTCCGACCGGCGAACACGGCGGGCAACATGTCACGGCGAAGCTGTTCCAAGTTTGCCTGTTCCGTTTCGTCCGTGGTGACCGTGACGTTCTGGCCGTGGTACTTGGCTAATAGGTCACGCACGACCTGGACGTTCTCGGGACTGCCCCCCTCTAGCCGAAAGATCAGCATGGCACCGCTGTTCTCGGCGTAGTGGGTCTTCTCGTATTTATCCAGTGCAACCACGGTATTGCCGTCCAAAGCCTCCAACATGGTCGGGTAGACCCCGGACATCCGGATCGCCGTGACCCCCTGCGCTAACGCCGTCATGTCTTTGAAGAAGGCCACGCCCATCACGGATTGACCCAACGGAATCGGCATTAACTTAACGGTCACTTCGTAGATAATGCCCAACGTGCCTTCGGACCCCACGAACAACTGGGTGAGGTCGTAACCAAAGGCTTGTTTCAGCGTCCGACCACCGAGCTTGACCGTGCGACCGTCCGCCAAAACCGCCTTGAGGCCCAACACGTTATCCTTCGTGGCGCCGTAACGGACGGTGCTCATCCCACCGGCGTTGGTCGAAACGTTACCGCCAATCGATGAAAATGGCTTGGAACCGGGATCCGGTGCGTAGAACAACCCTTGTTTCCGCGCTTCCTGGTCCAAATCGCCGTTTACCACGCCCGGCTGGACCACCGCCACGGAATCTTCCTTGCTGATTTCTAAAATCTGGTTCATCTTCCGGGTGGACAAAATAACGGCGCCGGTAATGCCGTCGGACCCAATCACCGTACTGCTAAAGGTTGTCTGCGGAATCACCGCGATATGGAATTTTCGCGCCGTTCGTAGGACTCCCTGGATATCGGCAACGCTGGCCACCGAAACAAACGCCCGGGCCAGCCCCGTTTCACCGCCCGTGGCATTCGGGTTAAACGATTGCTTCCGGAGCGTTGCCTCGTCGGTTGCGACCGTTCCATCCGCCACTTGGGCTTTTAGATAAGTCAAGATATCACTGTCAGAATAAGCACTGAACACTGTCATCACAAAGACCTCTTTTATTTTTGAATTCAATTCAGTGATTAGTGTAACAGGAAATGTCGCTGAGAACTGGAATAGCGGCTTAATTTTAGTTGCAATTACAACTAAATAGTTCTATACTGCTAAATATCAAGAAATGAGGTGATCATTTGGCAGAAATCTTACGGCCGATTGGCGCCGTGGCTCGGGCCCTCGATGGCATCAGTAACATTGAATTTAAACGGCTTGAACTCAACCGCGGCCAATATCTGTATCTGGTCCGGGTGGCAGAGACTCCCGGAATCATCCTGGAACGTCTCGCTACTATTTTGAAGGTCGACAAGACCACCGCCGCGCGGGCCATCCAAAAACTCGAAAAAAATGGCATTCTGGAACGCCGACCGAGTCCCACTGACAAGAAACAAAAACAAATTTTTCTCACGGCCAAGGGTGAAGCCCTCTATCCTACCATTAAACGGGAAAACGCCTACTCCAACGATGTCGCCCTGCAGGGATTTACGCCCGCTGAACGCGATCAACTCGCTAGTTATTTAAAACGTGTAGAGAGTAACATCAACACCGACTGGATCAACGTTAAATGTGGCCATCAGCGCCACTACTGAAAGGACTTAATCAATGACAACTACAATCACACCGGTCAAGCCGACCGAATACCAACCACTTCACGATATCAGTGTAGAAACCTTCACGGCCACGTTCGGTGCCGTCAACACCCCGGAAAACCTAGCCGCCTACCTGGCACACGACCTGAGTCGCGAACAGCTGCGCCGCGAACTTGCTGACCCCGACGCGCAATTCTTCTTCATTAAACAAGCTGGCCAACTTGCTGGATTTGGCAAGCTGCTTTACCACGCCGCTGACTTGGAAATCCAGCGTGTTTACATTCGCCAAGCCTTTCAACACCAGGGACTCGGCCGCAAATTTCTAGAATTTGCCGAACAGGAAGCACGCCAGCACCAACTGCCCAAAATCATTCTCGGTGTCTGGGAACACAACGACAACGCCCGTGCCTTCTACCGTTTCATGGGTTATCACCGCTATGGCGAACACACCTTTGACTTGGGATCGGATCACCAGACGGATTTTCTTCTAGAAAAAGAGCTTTAACGCAAAAACGCTTGGAAAAATTCCCAAGCGTTTTTAACGTCTATGCCAACTGCACAAACTGCTTATTTTCCAACCGGTACTGGTGATCGCACTGCGCCGCCACGTCCGGCTCATGCGTCACGATGATCACGCATTTCTTTTGCTCGTGGGCAATCCGTTGGAACTGTGCGATGACCGCCTGCGTGTTGTCTTCATCTAGATTTCCCGTGGGTTCATCCGCCACGACTAATCGGGCATCACAACAGATTGTCCGGGCGATGGCGACCCGCTGTTGCTGGCCCCCGGAAAGGTGCTGGACGTTACGCAAGATGAGGTCGTCACTGATTCCCAAGTCGTTAAGAATCCGCTGGGCGTAACCCTTATCGCCGGCATGTTGCGCACCCGTGATGGCCATCGCCGTCAACAGGTTATTCAGCGGGGACATATAGGTGAAGAGATTGTAGGCTTGAAAGACAATCGCCACGTCATGCCGCCGAAAGTTGGTCAGGCCAATCTTACTGAGGGGCCGATCGTTTAGTAAGATTTCGCCCTCTCGCGGCTTGTCCAGCCCCGCAATTAGGGATAGAAACGTTGTCTTCCCGGTCCCACTATGGCCAAGAATGGCGTAGGACTGGCCTTCCTCGAATTCGAGATTTACTTTTTGGAAGAGGGGGTGGTCCTTATCCTGGTACCAATACCCCAGATCTTCGGTTCGTAACATACGCGTTCCTCCTTAAGAAATCAGCACTTTCTTCGGCTCCAGTCGTAGAATCCCCCCGGAGGCAATCATGATCGACAGGAACGTGATGGCTAAGCCAAAGCCACCCAATTCTGCCAAATCAACGGCACTGACACTGACGTCTAGTTCCGTCTTCTTAGCTGCGGCAGCCTGTGTCGTCGCACTACCGGGGCCACCAGCCCCACCGCGCATGCCGCTATTACCGCTACCGCCGGGTTGGCCACCGCCACTGGGTTGGCCGGTAGAACTGCTGGTTGTCTGCGTGGTTGTGGTACTTTGCGCGACCAACTGGGATCCCAACTGGTTGCCGACAAATTTACCGCCAACTCCGGCAATTGCTAAGGCAATCACGATCACCATCAGCATTTCCGTAAAGAATTGCGCCACAATCTTCCATCGCGCCTCACCCAGAGACAACAGGACGCCAATCTCAAAGCGACGTTCCCGAACCATCAGGATGACAATCAGGGCCAGAATAATTGTGCCGGCAATCGCGACCAACCAGACAATCTTATTGGCAAAGCTGGCGACATTATCCATCGAAGACTTCACGGATTGATAGGTGGCATCGTCCGTGCTCAGCGCATATTTACTGCTAATCAGTTGGTTACCGGCCTTCTTCGTCGCACTGACCTTAGCGGGATTGTTGACGTTAAACGTCACCGAATCCGCGGTATCGGCGTACTTGCTTCCCTTGATCGTGTTGGCCAGGGTGTAAGACGCGTAAATCGTGTTGGACGGGTCCGTGCTCATTGGCCCAGCACTCGCCGAACTGGTCGAGCTAGCCTTGTAGATCCCAACCACCTTAACTTTTATCGTGCTCTTGGACCCAGTTGTTTCCTTAACTGTCATGGTGTCGCCAACCGTCAAGTTGTTTTGACTGGCCAATTCCTTTTCAATCACAACATTGTTCGTGCCTTTGTCGGACGCCTTGATGCCACGACCCTTGGTAATCTTACTCTGGCTATCACTAAACGCCGTGGTCAGTGACGTGGCCGTGACCCCGTCAATCTGGGTATCCCCGGACGAACTACTACCAGACTTCATGCCACCGGGGCCGCCACTATTACCGCCCATCCCCGTACTGGTCGAGACCGTATCGTAGGACTTCGCGTTGGCCGTGGTACTACTGGTCACGTTGTAACTCTTGATGTTACTGAGCTTGGCAATCTTCTGCGCATCGCTCAACTTGACCGGTGTCAGCGTCAACTTGGGCCGGCTGGACTTTGAGGTGCTACTGGAACTACTGCTCTGCATCTTCTTAAATGCGGCCTGCCGGTTCGCCGACAACGTGATCGTCGCCCCCGCATTAGTTTTGGCCGTCTGAGTCGCCTTAACCGCCGCACTTCTAATCAATAGACCGGCTAGGACAAACATGAGAATGGCGGACGAGACCAGGATCAGTAAGACTGATCGGCCCTTCTTCGCCCACACGTTTAACCAGGCCCGTTTGAAAAAATTCATTCGAGTCGCCTCCATTCATAACATGCTCTCGATTATGCCAAACCGGACTTATCGAAATCCTAAAGTCGCCGGTGACCTCACGCCAACTAAAAACACAAAAACGGCGCTATCCCGCAGGACAGCGCCGTTTTGCTAGATTCAGCTGTTAATCATGACGTTAATAAACCGTTAAGACTCACCCAATCTATCCTCGGGCGGGAAGACGTCGGGATAGAGCGCCGAATACTCCTGGTACCACTGAAAGGCGGTGGTGACCAACACCTTGAGCACCGCAAACCCCGGCACCCCGAAGATTACGCCGACTAGCCCAAACATCTTGCCCGCAGCCAGCAACACGAAGACGATGGTAATCGGGTGCATCGCCAGGCTGTTACCCATGATCAGTGGCGAGAGGACCTGGGTTTCCAAGACCCATTCAATCAGGTAAACGATCACGACCCCTAACAACATCGACGGACTCGTGATGGCCCCGATAATCAGCGCCGGGATCAACGCAATCGCCGACCCAAAGTAGGGAATCAAATTCAGCGGCCCCGCCAGTAATCCAATCAGTAGCGCATACCGCAACCCAATGATCGAATAACCGGTGGTAAAGATGATCAGGACGCACAACGCCACCGTTAACTGCCCCCGAACGTAAGAACTAACCTTCACGTTCATCTGGTCCAGCATCACAATGAACCGTTCGCGATAGGCCGTGGGAACGACTTGGCTGACATAGTGGGGAAAACGCGTGCCATCCTTTAACATGAAGAATAAGACCAGCGGCGCCGTAATAATGGTAATGATCCAGTCGCTGACCGTCGTGACCACATTCCCCAGTGACGTCAAGGTCCCCGTCAGGAGGTTCAACCCGCGCTTGGAGAAGTAGGTGGTCACGCGCTGATTCACGTCGTCCAGGTTACTGCTGGAGATCCAGTGGTGTTCCTGATTCAGATGATTCAGCTTGGTCAGCATATCATTGGCAAATTGTGGTAACGTGCTGATTGCGCCCGTCGCCTGTTTGGCGAGAAACGGAATCAAATTCAAGAAGATGAGCACAATCGCCCCAACCGCAACCAGCATGGCCACCGTAATCGCCAAGCCCTGCCGCAGATGTAACCGTCGCTCCATCAGGTGGACGAAGGGATCCAACACGTAAAATAGAATGCCCGCCACCACAATCGCTGGCATGGTAATACTGGCGAATTTCCAAAGGGGATCTAACAATCCCGCATTCTGAACAATTTCGTTAACGACTAACAGTAAGAGAAAAATATTTAATAGCAGAATCGTAATATGATTATTTAAGAAACGTTGGTAGAACCAGGAAAAACCCGACTCCGGTTGACGCAAATTTTTCAATCCGACCCCTCCTCGTTTCAGCTTCTCTCCTAGTGTACGGCGGAAAGGCGCCGTTGACTAGTCCGGAAGCTCGAAGTTTCGGCTTAATCGCGATAAAAAGATGTTCCTCGGTGTTAGTCTGGGGAACATCCTTTGGTAACCTTATCCAAAATTTCTCGAAATCGACCAGCTAGTGTAAACTGGTCGCCTTGCCGTTCGCCAAATGCTGGACTGGAACGCTGGGGAAGGACCAAGCCACAGTGCGGTCTTGGGCCTCGCTTGAAAACGCCAAGAATCGGCGTTTTCAAGTCGCCTATTTGGCGTCTTGGGCCAGTTTGACCGTGGTGTCGGCCGTCTTGCCGTTGACCGTGTAGAGCTGTTTGCCCTGTTGCCACGTGACCTCGTTGGCCTCCTCATTTTGCGTACCGCTATAAACCGTGATGGCCCCGGTCGAACTCTTCGGCAGGCTAGCCGATTTCACTTGCTTATTGATTTGCTTGGCAAACTGGGTCGGGGTGCCCGTCGCGTCGGCGTTGCTGGCGACGGCGGTGACGGACCAATCGCCCTTGTTCCAGTGCACGTAGGTGTGCCCCATAACGCCCTGGACGACGGCCGTTGTTGATTTATTCAATTTTACGGTTGTTCCCCGCGTATTGCTCCCCACGTAGTCCACCTGCTTGGCTGCACTGTCGTTAGAACCATACGTCTTTTTCTGGAGCGTTGCAGCCTGATCAGTCGTCTGTTTATCGGCGTACTTGACCGTATAATTTTGCTTCGTCCCACTCGTACTATCGGCGGTTAGTTGGCTACTATCGGCCTTGACCGAACTAGGCGCCACCGTTTGACTCACTGCGCTCACGTTATTAGCGGCGTGCATTTGCAGAACCGTCCCAGATCCCAGCGTGATAACGGCTAACGCGGCGGTCACGGCGGTCATGATTTTTGTTTTTCGTTGCATCTTTATTCAGCTCCTCGTTTTTACTGCGTCACGTAACTCTTCAAGGCCGTGACATATTTGCCATTGCTCAAGACGAAGTACCGTGACCCTGTTGACCGCTTCTTAACGGCCGTCACTGTAAGCTTCGTGCCTTTCTTAACGGCGGTTGACCGACTGGACTTCGCAAACGAAGACTTCTTGTACTCGTAAATTTTCTTCTTGGTGGTTATGCTCTTCGCCGAATTCAGTGATTCGTAGTACGCCGGCGTCACAAACTGGGTGTTGGCCGACATGTAGCCTAGCTTCGTCTTAATCCGATATGACTTGCCACTCGGGGCCTTAACCAATTTTCCAGCGACCGTATCACCGGAAACGTAGTAGCTCCCCGTTTTCTTGGTCAGACCTGAATCTGAATATAAATTCAGCTTGTGCTTCAACGTGTAGGACCCGTGTTGACCGACATAGTAACCCGTGCCATCTTGTGACAGCACCCATTTACCCAGCGCGCTAATGTACAGTGCCTGCTTGGACCGTGACTGCGTCAGGCTTTTCACCTTCGAAATCTTGTAGAATCTCTGGCGATCGGCTGTGGCAATCTTGGTTCCGTCGGCATATTTGGAGGCATTATTATGTAAATAAATATGCTGTCCCGTCTTGTAACTGCTGTACGCGTAGTTAACGCTTGCCAGCGCTGTTGACACGCTATCCGTCCACCAACTGATTGGATGAACCGAGGTCACCGCCTTACTGTTATCCGTATATTCATTCAATGCAGCTAAATAATTATTATCGGTGTATTGCCACAACGCATACGAAATGGTAGGGGCGTACGAATAGTTGGCGATCCACTGTGCGTCAAAACTCGTTCTGGCCGTGTTGGCATAGGTCGTGGCAAAGGATTGGTAAGAGTAGAAAACAAGGTTCTTGCCCGTCAACGACCGCATTTCATCATACCAGGCCTTGACGGCGGCATTGGTGGTGCCGGACGTGACGTCGTTTTCTTCAAAATCCAGCGCGTAGAAGGACGCGTTCTTATTGGAACGATTATAAAAGTCCTTGGCTTCCTGCTTAGCGCTCGCCGCACTCGTGAAGCGCGCATAGTCGTATTCACCAAAGGGAATCCCATATTTCACGTACAACGCGGTGTTATTGGTTGCATATAAATCTTGATACGACGACCCGTACTGCCGCCGATTAATTACAAAGGACACTTGACTCTTTAAATTCGAGACCTGACTGGCCGTCAGCTTTCCCTGCCATTCGGAAATATCCGGAATGGCTAGTGTACTCGCATTAGCCACCGTTTGACCGCCCCAGGCAATCCCAATCAGGGCACTGGCGGCAACGACCGCCTGGGTTAATCGTTTAACCCAACGATGCTTATTCGACATAACTTGGCACTTCCCTATTCAAAATTGGTGTGCCTACTCCTAACAAAAGCGTCTTGCTTCCCCGAACGCTTCCCCATGATTCCGCGTATGTTCTCACCTCATTTCAACGCTTCCTTAACAGTACCCGAGTTAAATGTGCAGACCGTAACGAAAGGATTGCAGTTCAGTTACCGGACGTTACAATTATATTTATTACAACAACGCCGGTAAATCAACGATAGTCAGCACTTATCTCGCGGCTGACGATTCGTAAGGTCAATTGAATTTAGGCCGTTCAAACTTCACAAGCTGACTGTACGGCGTACGCTTGGCCATTTCAACGCCAACCGGCCGGTCGTTCGGATTTTATTAATTTAATAATTTTCGCCTATAAGGTCAGGGTTGCCTATATTCTTTGATACTTAGAAACATTCAGCGGGTTATAGGTAAGCCTATCTCAGCTAATCGCAACCACCGTTGACTAATTATACGAATATTTATAATTCGTTCCCGTTGAACATTCGTCATTAATCGCGTATGATGGAGCTAATTCATTTAATCCTAGGAGGTCTCGCCCATGCGCCGTGCATTACTTAGTGTTTCCGATAAAACCGGCATCGTTGAATTCGCACGTACCTTAATCACCCATCATTTTGAAATCGTCTCAACCGGCGGTACGCAAGCCGCCCTGAAAGCCGCAAGCGTCGCTGTTACGCCCATCGAAGACGTGACACACTTCCCCGAAGTGCTGGATGGTCGCGTCAAGACGCTCAATCCACGCGTCTTTGGCGGCATCCTAGCCCAACGTGAAAATCCACGGCACGTCAACACGTTGGCCGAACACGCGATTACCCCCATTGACTTGGTCTGTGTCAATCTGTATCCCTTTGCGCAAACCATCAGTGATCCCAACGTGACCCTCGCCGATGCCGTCGAACAGATCGATATCGGCGGACCGTCACTCATTCGAGCGGCTGCCAAAAATTACCGCGACGTCTTGGTTATTTGTGATCCCGCCGACTACGATCAAGTCAGTCATGCGTTGGACACGGCCAGTGATGACCAACGTTTCCGGAAACACCTGGCCGCTAAAGTCTTTCACCACACGGCCCACTACGACGCCGTCATTGCCAATTACCTGACGGACGAGGCCAAGCCCGAGACGCTTACCCTCACCTACAAACGCCAACAGGCGCTACGCTACGGCGAAAATCCCCAGCAAACGGCCACCTTCTACGCCGACTATCATCCCGCACCCTTCTCCATCGCTGCCGCCAAGCAACTTCACGGTAAGCCACTGTCCTTCAACAACATCAAGGATGCCGATGCCGCGTTAGGGCTGATTCGTGAATTTTCCGAACCAACGGTCGTGGCGCTCAAGCACATGAATCCCTGTGGCATTGGCTCGGCAGACACGCTGGAAGCCGCTTGGGATAAGTGTTACGCCGCCGATTCCATGTCGATCTTCGGGGGTATCATTGTCCTAAACCGTCCCGTTGATCTCGCCACCGCCACGAAGATGCACCAACTCTTCTTGGAGATCATCATTGCGCCCGCCTTTGCGGATGACGCCTATGACGTGCTCGCGAAAAAGAAGAATCTGCGGTTGATGACCGTTGACTTTACCACGGCACAGGCTCCCGAAGCTGATGAGCTCATTTCCGTTCGGGGCGGACTCCTCCGTCAGGAACGTGACAATGTCCGCGATGATCCCGCTAACTTCCAGACAGTCAGCACCGCCCAACCAACGACTGCCCAATTGGACGCGATCACCTTTGGCCTCAAAGCCATTAAGTTCGTGAAGAGTAATGCGATCGTCGTGAACACGCCGGATCAGACGCTTGGGATTGGTCCCGGCCAAATGAATCGCATCGATGCGGTTAAGATTGCGGTCACTAAGGCCAGCGACAAGCCTAACTTCGACCAAGCCGTGCTGGTCTCCGATGCGTTCTTCCCCATGGATGATTGTGTGGCCTACGCGGCGGAACACGGGATTAAAGTGATTGCCGAACCCGGTGGGAGTATTCGCGATAAGGACTCGATTGCCATGGCCAACAAGTTGGGCGTCGCGTTGGTCTTCACGGGCAATCGCCACTTCCGTCACTAATGACGGACCCACTGACCACAACCGTGCTAGCCGAATGGTCGTTAGTTTCCTTACGCTAGCTTAACTAAAAATGCCGAATTGGTTTGGGTTTTAAAGCATGACCTAGACCAATTTTTTTGACCCTATCTCAGTTAAATTGGTCAATTGCTTAAGCTCTTCGATAAGTTGCTTAAAAGTAGCTTAAGTCGGGGGGCTCGACACCGTGCTTTATCCCCCCGCGGTTTATAATCTAAGACGAAGCATTGCTTATTCTTTGGGGGGAATTGAAAATGACGAAGAAAGAAACCACACCGCGTTTAACGCTGGTCGTGCCTTGCTACAACGAGGAACCGATGTTACCGACCAGTGCACGCGTCCTGCACGATATTATGACGCGCCTAATCACCGCACAACAGATTACGGCGGACAGTAAGATTTTATTTGTGGATGACGGAAGCCAAGATCGGACCTGGGGACTGATCACACAGCTACGCCACGAAGATGCCCTATTCACCGGCTTAAAGTTCAGCCGAAACTACGGTCAAGAAGCCGCCTTGATGGCCGGCATGCAGGTGGCCCACCGTTACGCCGATCTGATTATTACGATTGACGCCGATCTACAAGATGATCCTCAGTTGATCTTTAAGATGGTTGCGCAAGCGCACGCGGGCTTCGATATCGTTTACGGTGTCCGCAACGACCGTTCGACCGACACGTGGTTCAAACGGTCAACCGCCGAGGGCTTTTACTGGTTCATGAAGAAAATGGGCGTGGAATTGGTGCCTAACCATTCCGACTTTCGCCTAATGAGTCGCCGAGCAGTCGCGGCTCTGATGCAGTTCAAAGAATCCCATCCCTTCATTCGAGGGATCATTCCGCAGCTGGGGTTCCCCAGCACGCGGCTGTATTACAAACGCGCTCCCCGTCAGGCCGGGACCTCTAAATATCCGCTACGGAAGATGATTCGTTTCGCCCTTGATGGCCTCTTTTCCTTTTCCGTTGCGCCAATTCGGGCCGTACTCTACGCCGGTATCATCATCTGCGGCGGGGCACTGGCGATGTTACTGTGGATTCTCATTCAACACTTCCGCGGCATGGTCGTGACGGGGTGGAGCTCCATCATGCTCTCGTTATGGTTCTTGGGCGGTTTCCAGCTTGTCGCCATCAGCATTATTGGCGAATACGTCGGCCGCTCCTTCACGGAAGCCAAGCACCGTCCCCGTTTCATCATTCAGACCGACACCTTCACGCCGGCCTTTACGGATACGAAATCGACGGTCACTGAATTTCACCTTGATCATCAATCCATTAAGTAAGGAGGCGCCCGCATGTCGATTCGAAAGCGTCTGGCCATTGGTCTTTGTGGCCTCATCAGTTTAACGTTTCTCGCCACTGGTCTATTGGCCGGCCTGAATCCAATTACCTTTCGGGTCGATCACGATTGGCTATCACCCGTGGTCATTATCCTGGGGGCCGGCGTGTACTTGGGGGGCATTGGCCTTTCCTTTCGCTGGTTTCACCGTCTGTCCACTCTCCAGCACCGGTTACTGACCGGGGGACTCTGGGCGGGGCTCCTGCTGATTCAGCTCTACGTGGCCTACCACTGGGTAAGTGCCCCGCGCGCCGACCTTTACTTTGTTCACCAACAGGCCCTCAGCCTGCTCCAAGGGAGTCACCATTGGGCCGCCTACTTCTACACTTATCCCAATAACGTGACCCTGACCCTACTATTGAGTGGCCTGCTCAAGGCTGGCCAATTCCTCATGGGCAACAATACCGGTACCTGGCTTAACCTGGTCCAATTTGCGTGGCTCGACGTTGGCCTGATTACCGCTTGGTGGGCGATTCGACGGCGTAATCCCGCCCGTGGTCATCTGTTTTTAACCATCATCATTGGCACGGTGCCACTCTATGCCTATGCGCTCAACACGTACAGCGACACCTACGTGTTGCCCGCTGGCTTGATCACCGTCGTTTTGGTGCGGGGCCTCCTGCACGCGACCACCTGGCAACAACGGCTACCGCGAGCCCTCGTACTGGGGATACTCCTGACATTGACCTACCTTTTAAAGGCCAACTTTATCGTCCTCATCATCGCCGTCCTTCTGATCCTGTGGCTCCTGCCAAATGCCGCCACGCATCCCCTGATCACACGTAGCGGCCTTACCCTCCTGCTCCTGGCGCTCCTATTGGGCGGCACGCTACTGACCCATGCCGGGGAACGGGCGGCCGGTTACCAAACGCAACCCAACCGCACGCTTCCCGCCATCAGCTGGATTGCCATGAGCTGGAATCCCGACTATTACGGGGAGTACAACCGGGCCGATGCCAGCCAAATCATTAAACTGCCCACGGCCACAGCCAAGCAGCGACAGGCGAAAGCCAACTTTCAAGGTTATCTCCAACGACTGGGACCCGTGGGTGTCGTCAAACACCTTTATCGCAAGGCCCGTCTATTTCTTGCCACGGGGACCTTTGATAGTTTTCAAATCTCGCCAGCCTTTGACCGCACGCCCACTTGGTATCGCCAACACCGCAGCACCACCGACTGGCTACTGGCCAATTGGTGCCAGATCAACTATCTCGCGTTGCTGATTGTGAATTGTGGCTGGGGCCTCCAACAGATTCGCCGCCGTAAATTAAGTGCCGCATACCTACTCGGTGGCGTCTTCATCATCGGTTTGATCTGTTTTCACGTCATCTTCTGGGAAACCGAGGAGCGTTACGCGCTCCCCTTGCTTCCCCTGTTAATCGCTGGCACCGCCGCGGGATACCGGCAACCGCTCAATCTCCTTCAATGGTCGTACCGGTCGCGGTGGCTTCCCCTGGGGTTCGCCGTGGCGTTCACGCTCGCCTTGAGTCTCGGTGCGTGGCAAAATTACGGCCTCACGACCCAGCCCCGCGCGCACCCAATCAGCGTGATTAGTCAAAATGAGGGCCGCTACTATCAGAATCATCGTCTCAAATTGACCAATCACCAGGCCATTACGCAACCGTTTACCGCGCCATTACCCTTTGATCACCTTCTCATCAACAACGGTGAAGCCTTTACGGGGCGTTTGACGCTCACAGACGGTCAGGGAAAGCGTATTTGGGAAACCCGTGGGGCGGACTTGTCCCTGGATCAACGGCTGCCGTTACTTGCCGCCGGTCACTACCGTCTGACCATCACGGCCACCGGCCAACAACCGCAAAAGTTAGTCACGGCCCCAGCCAATTACGCCTTGTTGCCACAACCACTCACGACGCATCCGCACCAGTATCTCCGCTTTGTCGTTGACCAGCACAGCTATGGCCCAACCCTGACCCCGAATAAGTTCTGGTTACTCATCGGCGCCATCTGGTTGGGTGGACTCGTTTTGATCGATCGCTTCTACTGGTACCGTCGGCGAATTTAAAGTTTTTCACCAAATAACTTGCCTTCGAGTCGCTCTAAGGTACTAGAATGGAATCATAGGGAAATTTAGCCCGAATTCATTGACCTAAGCGCAACAAAGGAGTTAAAAACTTGAAAGAAATTAACCAACAAACCTTAACCGGAGAACGGGCCTTATTTCAAGGCCACGACCTCCACATTACAAACAGTACCTTCGTTGACGGGGAATCTCCCCTCAAGCACAGCCAAAACGTCGCCATCGACCACACCATTTTCAAGTGGAAATACCCGTTGTGGTACACCAATCACGCCACATTGACGCACACCACATGGCAACCGGACGCCCACGCCGGCATCTGGTACACTCATGATTTAACGATGACGCATAGCATGGTCCGCGCCACCAAGACCTTTCGTCACGCACAAGGTATTCACTTGGATGATGTAACCTTTGCCAATGCGGGCGAAACCCTGTGGTGGTGCAAGGACATCACCCTCGATAACGTGACCGCCACGGGTGACTACTTCGGAATGAACAGCGAGAACGTGGTGGCGCACAACCTGAAGATTAACGGCAATTACGCTTTCGATGGCAGTAAGAACGTCGAGGTCCACAACTCCACGTTTATTACCCACGACGCCTTCTGGAACTGCGACAACGTGACGATCTACGACTCCACCATTATTGGCGAATACCTGTCCTGGAATACCAAGAACATTACCTTCGTCAACTGTTGGTTGGAAAGCGATCAGGGGCTCTGTTACGTCGACCATTTGACGATGAAGAACTGTTCACTCATCAACACCGACTTATCCTTCGAGTACTGTTCCGATATCGACGCCACGATCAACACGGCGATTGATAGCGTGAAGAACCCCATTAATGGTAGAATTACAGCACCGGCGATCGGCAAGGTCATCTTTGACGATCCGGCGATCGATGCCCGGCAGACGATCATCACGACGACTCAGGAGGCTTCTGCATAATGCGCTATAACTTTTCAGAAATGATTAATCGGCGACACACCAATTCCGTAAAATGGGACGTTGCCGCAAACGAGCTGCCCATGTGGGTGGCAGATATGGACTTTCGAACCGCACCCGGGATTGTGGATGCGATCAAACGTAAGGCCGACACGGGCATCTTCGGTTACGAAGAAGTTCCCCAGGCCTACTTTGAAGCCGTCCAACACTGGTACGCTACGGAACATGACTGGGCGCCCAATACCGATTGGATGCGCTTTGTGACCGGCGTGGTGCCTGCCATTTCCTCGGCCGTTCGGCGGGTCAGCCACATTGGTGACAACGTCTTAGTCCAGGCACCGGTCTACAATATCTTCTATAATTCAATCGTCAACAACGGTCGCCACGTCCTTTCTAGCGATTTACAGTATCACGATGGCGAATACACCATCGACTGGGACGATCTCGCGGCCAAGATGGCCGACCCGCTGACCACCATGATGATTCTCTGTAACCCTCACAATCCCGTGGGCAAGATTTGGACGCCGGAAGAGTTAACCCACATCGGCGAACTGGCGGCTCACAACCACGTGGTCGTCTTTGCCGACGAGATTCACGGCGATATCACCGAAACGGGTTACGGCTACACCCCCTTCGCTTCAGCCAGTGATATCTGCGCCAACAACAGTATCACGGCGGTTTCTCCTAGCAAGACCTTTAACGTGGCGGCGCTTCATGCGGCTACGCTGATTATCCCGAACGAAAACCTCCGTAATAGTGTTGATCGCGGCATCAATACCGACGAATTGGCCGAACCCAACGCCTTTGCCATCGAGGGCAGTATCGCGGCCTACACGACCGGGGCGGAATGGGTTCACGAGATGAACGCCCAAGTGACCGCTAACAAGCAGGCACTGACCACGCTTATCGCAAAGAAGCTACCCCAGCTACACGTCATCTCCGGTCACGCTACCTACCTGGTGTGGATCGACTGCACGACGGTGACCACCGACACGACGGCGCTGTGTGCCTTCATTCGAAAGAACACCGGCCTCTTTATCTCGGCTGGGGCCGTCTACGGCGGTGACGGTCATGACTTTGTCCGGATCAATGTGGCCTGCCCAGCGGAACGTCTACAGGATGGTCTGGACCGGCTCGTGACTGGCGTCAAGGATTTTCAAGCCGCTAAATCGTGATCATCAGCGTGTAGGCTCAGAAATAGTAAGCCGTTTTAAACAGAACCGATGGCCTGTTGGCCCACGTTTCAACCAATTGATGAAGTTACCAAAAGCCTGAGCGAACCCGCTCAGGCTTTTTCGGCGTTCCCCTTAACTTGTGGTGTTTCGGCTAGCCGGCCACGTTTTGCAAGCCACATAACTTTTTTGTCGCTCATGAGCACCGCCGCCAAACTTTTACGAGTGGCTTGCTATACTAGTGGTAATGATGTCCCACTAAATCATAAGGAGGAACCTACCATGACGATGATGAATCCCGCAGCCGCTCAGGACGTTTACCGCGATGCCGGTGACAACATCCAATTCACCACTTACTTGATTGATCGTACCGATATTGACGCGGATCGCCGCGCACTGGCCGAGTTTACGGACCGTCTGGCCGCTATCGAGCGGAGTATGGCCATTCGTTACCCGGATGCCAATCTCAAGGTGGCCTTCGGCTTCGGCGCAACGGCCTGGCGCCTGCTATTTCCAACCGCGAGTCAACCCAAAGAACTCGTTGATTTCACACCCATCAAGGGACCGCGCTACACCGCTCCCGCGACGCCCGGCGACCTGTTCATGCACGTTCGCGCTAAAGAACAGGCCGTGGTCTACGAGGTTATGGCCCAGGCCCGCGAGTTTCTTCGTAACTGGACGACGGTCGTTGACGAGACGCAGGGATTTCGCTACTTTGAAGGCCGCGCCATCATTGGCTTTGTCGATGGTACCGAGAACCCGGCCAGCAACGACGCCACCCAATACGCCCTGATCGGCGACGAAGATCCCGAATTTGTGAACGGTTCCTACGCCTTCGCGCAAAAATACACGCATAACATGGACGCCTGGAATGCCCTGAAAACCGAAGGCCAAGAGCAGGCGATCGGCCGGCATAAGTTTACCGACCAGGAGTTAGCGGATGACGAAAAATTACCCAATGCGCACAACATCGCTTCCCAAGACAACGCGAACGGCATCGAACACAAGATTGTCCGCATGAATGTGCCCTACGGCAATCCTAGCGCGGGCATCGTCGGAACTTACTTCATTGGCTACGCCCGCCACTTCACGGTGACCCAACGCATGCTGGAAAACATGTTTACCAAAAGTGATCGCCTGCTGGACTTCAGCACCCCGATTACGGGCAACGTCTTTTTCATTCCGTCACGGCTGATGCTGGAACGCATCACGGCGGGCGAATTGTTTCCCGTAGAGTAAGCTCGAAGACGCGTATGCAAACGGCCTGGGACAACCATCCCAGGCTATTTGCGTCTCCAAGCAACTATAGCTAACCCGCCTCTATATAGCGTACGGTGGGTGCGTTTTGGCCGACTGACAAATCTATTAGAAATATTAAAAAAATGACGATGAGGGACGGTGTTAAACGATTGCGAGCGCATACAAATAAGTCGCCTCCGTTGACCTTTCGCCGTTATGAGGGTATCTTAGTGGGGTTGCAACTAAGAATTTAATGTCGATTGGTTTGCGTTACTTTGGGTAATCTCACCAATCAATCTAGACCCTAAGGAGTTGACTCACTTTGGACGAAGCCGAAAGAGAACGGGGACCGTGGCGTCGTAATCTCCATGTTCTCTGGTTCTGTACGTTCGTTGCCGGCATGGCATTCAGTGAAATCATGCCGTTTTTATCGTTATATATTAGTAGTTTAGGGAATTACACCAAGTCACAGGTCACCATGTATAGTGGACTCGTCTACGCCGCGGACTTCTTCGTCAGCGCGATTGCTTCCCCACTCTGGGGCATGGTCGCCGATCGCAAGGGCCGTAAGCTCATGTTACTCCGTTCCTCACTGGGGATGGCCGTGGCAATGGGCCTGATGGGCTTTGCGACCAGCGTCTGGCAATTGGTCGCGTTGCGGGCCCTACAAGGGGTGTTCGCAGGCTTTATTTCAAACGCCCAGGCCCTAGTTGCCTCGCAGACGCCGCGTAAACATTCCGGTGCCTCGCTCAGTACCCTTATGACCGGTGTCACCAGCGGGATGTTGCTGGGACCCGTCATCGGCGGGGTGCTCGCGCAGGTCTTCACGATCCGCTTTACCTTCTTCATCACGGCGGGCCTGTTGCTACTGACCTTCTTCTTGAGTTGGATCTTCGTCGAAGAACAGTTTAAGCCGGTCGTTCATCAGCCCGGTGTTAAACGTAGCCACAATCCGTTGGCCGCATTTCCAAATCCCAAATTAATTCTGGTCCTCTTGTGCTCCACGTTGATTGTTCAATTCGGTAATATCTCAATTTCTCCCATCATCAGTCTGTACGTGAAGGAATTGATGCACAACGTAGGCCCCATCACCGTGGTTGCCGGCATTATCGCCGCGCTTCCCGGGGTCTCCAACATTATTGCGGCGCCACGCTTAGGCCGTTACGGTGACCACCACGGTTCCGGAAAGGTCCTCCTCTTTGGTTACATCTTCGCCACCGTCATGTATCTGCCCCAAGGCTTTGTCACCAGCGTGTGGATGCTCGGGATTTTACGGTTCATGATCGGTATTTCCGATGGCGCCCTCTTCCCCGAAATTCAGACGCTCCTGACCAAGAATTCCCCGGTTGAACTGACCTCAACCGTCTTCAGTTGGAACCAATCCTTCCAGTCGATTGGCAACATGTTGGGATCGTTACTCGGTGGTTGGATCGCCGGAATCTTTAACTACAACGCCGTCTTCATCTCCACGGCACTGCTCATGCTGATCAACCTGGCGCTGGTCTGGTGGCTGATTCCAGAAATTCGGAAGCCACAGATTCAGGTTGCCAACGACTAACCTCATCGATTGCCCGCAGCCCAACTGGGTCTTCCGGTTGACTCGTGCGAGCGCAAAAAAATTGCTGATTATCATTGACGTTTCGCGGTTTGCGCGGTATGTTTATGACAATATCAGCAATTTTTTTATGGCTAAGGAGTTGACCCATCGTGGATGAAGCCGAGGAGGATAACACACTCTGGCGGCGGAACCTCCACATTCTGTGGTTCTGTTCGTTTATCGTGGGCATGGCGTTTAGCGAGATCATGCCCTTCCTATCGTTATATGTGAGTGGTTTGGGGAACTATACCAAGGCGCAAGTGACCATGTACAGTGGCTTAGTCTATGCCGCTGATTTTTTTGTTGGCGCCATCGCCGCGCCGTTGTGGGGCATGGTCGCCGATCGCAAGGGCCGCAAGCTCATGCTCCTGCGTACCTCGTTGGGGATCGCCGTGGCGATGGGCCTCATGGGGCTCGCCACCAACGTCTGGCAGCTGGTCGCCCTGCGCTCCTTACAAGGGGTCTTCGCCGGCTACATTCCCAACGCGCAGGCCCTGATTGCGGCCCAGACACCGCGGAAATATTCTGGGGCGGCGCTGGGTACCCTCACGACCGGCGGAACCAGCGGCAATCTGCTCGGTCCGATCATCGGTGGGGTCTTGGCCCAGATCTTTTCCATCCGTATGACCTTCTTCGTGACCGCCAGCCTGCTTCTGATTACGTTTGTGCTCAGCTGGGTGCTGGTCAAGGAGAACTTCAAACCGGTTCCCCGGCAATCAAAAGCGGTCAAACGGCCTAACCGGCTGGCAGCCGTTCCCAATTTAAAATTAATCATTATTCTATTGTGCTCAACCATGTTCGTGCAATTCGGCAATACATCGATCTCACCGATCATCAGCCTGTACGTCAAAGAGCTCATGCACAACGTGGGCCCGATTACCGTGGTCGCCGGAATTCTGGCCGCGCTTCCTGGAATTTCCAATATTATTGCGGCGCCACGACTGGGCCGCTACGGTGATCATCATGGCTCGGGACGCGTGCTTCTCTTCGGCTACATCTTCGCCACCATCATGTACTTCCCACAAGGTTTCGTCACCAGTGTTTGGATGTTGGGGATTCTACGCTTCATGATCGGCATCTCCGACGGGGCGTTATTCCCCGAGATTCAGACGTTGCTGACGAAAAACACGCCGGTTACGCTGACCTCAACCGTCTTCAGCTGGAACCAATCGTTTCAATCGATCGGTAACATGCTGGGGGCCTTGCTGGGGGGGTGGTTGGCTGGGATCTTCAATTACAACGCCGTCTTCTTCTCAACGGCACTCCTCATGCTCATCAACCTCGCGCTGCTCTGGTGGTTTGCCCCCGAGATCCGTCATCAGCCATCGCCAACGGCTGAGTAGTTGGGCAACACGGACTAGGCTGGTCGCCTTACCGTTCGCCAAAGTCTGGGCTGGAACGCTGGAGAAGGACGGGACAAGCCATAGAGCGGTCTTGTCCCTCGCTTGAAACCGCCACACACCGGCGTTTTCAAGTCGCCCATTCACGACTGGCAGACCGCCAGCCATGAATGCCCCGGCTGAGCCCAGATTTGGCTCTCTCACGGCTACGACAGCGCGTTGACCACCCACATCCATGCCAGTTGTCATTGGCGTGACAACCAGATGATTGACCCAACGCTTTCCCCAGTTACCATTCATTTGTAGCCGCAGGAGGCCAGGAATGACGCCGGCCGTGCGCGTGACGTTAGCTGACGTTTCTGAGTCAGGTTACGTCACTGGACGTGTTTGGAGACGTGGTCTACGGCTCCAAACCGAGGTAAAAGACCGCACTGTGGCTTTTACCGGTCCCACAGCAGGCAGAATCCCTGGCAGCCGGAGGCGAATTTTAAACTGGCATTAACCAGCGAAGCGGGCGTCGAATAGGGGATCGACCGCCATCGGTGTTGGCACCACGTCGAGGCCGAGGAGCGCGCTGAGACTGCCGAAGCCTTCGACCAGATCTGTGGTCATCCCCGCTACCAACAATAATTGGCGGGCCGCCCGCACCTCTCTTGGCAAGTCATCGATATCATCGGTACGGCTCACCATCACCTGGGGAACGGCCACGGCTTGGGCCGCCGTCACAATCGTCTTGACGATTTCGGTCAGGTGAATGGTGGGGGCCAAGGCGATGACCAAGTCTTGGTCCAGCATGGCGGCACTCAGGCCGCCTTCGTCCATCGTTTCTCCCGTGAAACCAACAACGCCTGCAGGCAACGCCACTTCACTAGGGGTATAAACCGTTAAACTGAGCGTTGGATTATCATGAAGTTGGCGGACAAACGCCTGACTGGTCAGGTCTAATGGACCGGCAACTAGGATTTTTTTCAAGTTCGTAACTCCCTTTCACTTTAACTGATAATCTAGATTATACGAGGTTAGAGTAGGTCGAAGGCAAGCCCTTTTTACCAAAAAAATGAGCTGCGATTGTTCCCTTTTCTCCTCTATCAATAAGCCGTTTCTTATCAAAAACTACTTTAGGTATGTTATGCTTTAATTGGTGGAGGGCCGAAAAAAAGGCAAACAGCGCTAAACCGGTGTTTTAACGGGGCGGTAAGCTGTTTCACACCTGGACATTATCAACACTGGCAACGGTTTTCTTTTGGAAAACTCATGAGACTCGTGTACAATAACATTATTCATAAGTGCTCACCTAACCAAATACGACCGGAATCCAAGTTGCTTCACGTCACGTGTGCCAATTTGGCATGCCGATCGTTCTTTTATATTTCTGGCGTTTTTCCAGAAGTGTGACATCATTACACAGGAGGTCAATCTATGCTACTTTCAATGGAACATCTACGTAAAGAATATCCTAATGGTAAAGTCGCCGTTGACGATTTCAACTTAGAAGTCGACCGCGGAGAATTTATTTCCTTCATCGGAACGTCTGGCTCGGGTAAAACGACGACGATGCGGATGATCAATCGCATGTTGCACCAGACTTCAGGAACCATCAAGATTGATGGCAAGGATATTTCCAAGATGGACCCCGTCAAGCTCCGGCGTTCCATTGGCTACGTGATTCAAAATATCGGGCTAATGCCGCATATGACGATCCAAGAAAATATTGAAATCGTGCCGAAGCTGCTCGGCTGGTCCAAAGAAAAACGGGCGGAACAGGCTAAAAAAATGATCAACTTGGCGCAATTGCCAGAAGAAATGCTGAAACGTTACCCCGGTGAACTCTCGGGTGGGCAGCAGCAGCGGATCGGGGTCGTTCGGGCCCTCGCTGCCGATCAAGAAATCATTCTGATGGATGAACCCTTTGGGGCGTTGGACCCCATCACCCGGGAATCGCTCCAGGACTTGGTTAAACATTTACAAGAGGATCTGGGCAAGACCTTTATCTTCGTCACCCATGATATGGATGAAGCCCTCCACCTCTCGACGCGCGTGGTCATCATGAGTCACGGCAAACAGGTTCAGGTCGACACTCCCGAAAATATTCTCCGGCACCCGGCCAACGAATTCGTCACCAACTTAATCGGTGAGGAACGGCTGATCAGAGCCCAACCCAACATTCTTTCCGTTAGTCAGATCATGTTGAAGAACCCAGCCGCCATCACGCCCGATAAGACGCTGGATGACGCCATTGACCTGATGCATGACCGGCGGGTTGATACGCTGCTGGTCACGGACGCGGACGGTGTGCTCCAAGGCTACGTTGATTTAGACGACATTAACCGAATCACCGATGCCACGACGCCAGTCAGCCGGTTCACCAACCATGAGGTCTTCTACGTTCAGGCCAACGCCCTCATTGGGGATACCGTTGACCGGATTCTAAAACAGGGGGTTAAAAACGTTCCCGTTGTCGATGCCAAGAAACACTTGGTTGGTATCGTCACGAGAACCGCATTGGTTGACATTGTTTACGATGCCTTGCGTGGCGCACCGGCCAGCGACGAAGAACCAGCATCGCCAATCAACGCGGACATTCACGCTGCCGCCACTCATGAAGGGGGCGAATCACCACAATGATTCACTTCTTACAAGTTTACGGGATGCAGCTGATCGATAAGACCGGCCAACATCTCTATATTTCTGCGGCCGCCCTGCTCTTAGGGATCATTGTGGCGGTACCTTTAGGTATCCTTTTGACGCGGATGAAACGCGGCGCCAATGCCATCATCACGTTAGCCGGGGTTCTGCAAACCATCCCCGCCATGGCATTACTGGCCATGATGATTCCGATCTTTGGGATTGGGTCGACACCAGCCATTGTGGCGCTGTTCATCTACTCACTCCTGCCCATCCTACGAAACACCTATCTTGGCATGGAGGGCGTCTCCCCCACAGTGCGTGATGCGGCTAAGGGGATGGGGATGACCTGGTGGCAATCCATGATGCGCGCCGAAATTCCGCTAGCCGCCCCGGTCATCATGTCCGGAATTCGACTGTCGGCGACCTACGTTATCGCGTGGGCCACACTGGCGTCCTACATTGGTGCCGGTGGTTTGGGTGACTTTATTTTTAACGGCTTGAACCTCTACCGCTCCGACTTAATTTTGGGTGGCTCGATTCCCGTTATTTTACTGGCCCTAGTCGTCGATTATTTGTTAGGTAAATTAGAAAACACCGTGACACCACGGCAATTACGATAGGAGGTCCGTCATGCGAAAACATTTACGTCAATGGCTAGCCGGACTTCTGTTAGTCATCGTACTCTTACCCCTCGGGGGCTGTAGTCTACCCGGTCTGAGTGGGTCTGGCAACAACACTGTCCGGATCGCTTCACAAAACACCACCGAGCAGCAGATCATGGCCTACATGATTCAAGGCATGATCAGCCACTACACCGACCTCGACTCTACCATTGTGAATAACCTCGGTTCCGGAAATGTCAGCTTTAACGCCTTAAAGAACGACAACGCTGACATTTCATCGATTCGGTTCAACGGGACCGACCTGACCACGATTCTGAACGAAAAATTCGAACGGGACCCGGCCAAGGTGAACAATACCGTCGTCAAGGAATTCAAGGATCGGTACCACATGACTTACTTTAAGTCTTACGGGTTCGCCGATACCTACGCTTGGATGGTCAAGAAGAGCTACGCCAAGAAACATCACCTGAAGACCGTTAGCGATTTGAAGAAATTAGCACCGAACATGCGCGTCGGGATTGACCAAATCTGGCAAAACCGTCAGGGTGACGGCTATCCTGCCTTCCAAAAGGACTACGGCTTTAGCTTTGGCACGGTCTACCCGATGCAGGTCGGTTTACTCTACGATGCCCTAGCCGCCGGGAAGATGGACGCCATCCTTGGTTACTCCACCGACGGCCGAGTCGGAAGCTACGATCTGACCCTGTTAAAGGATAACCGGAACTTCTTCCCACCATACGATGGGAGTCCCGTCGCCACCGATGCCATCTTGAAGAAGCACCCTGAACTCAAGGGCGTCTTGAACCGGTTGGTCGGCAAGATTTCACTGAAGACCATGCAAGATCTAAACTACAAGGTCGATGACCAGTTGGAAGAACCACAAACCGTGGCCAATGACTTTCTGAAACAACACCATTACTTTGAAGGGGGGAACTAGGCATGAAAGACATGGGCTTATTCAGTCAGTTAATGTATTACTTCTCACATAACGGGATGTACGTCCTCAGTCAATTTAACCAGACATTCCTCGTTTCCATCTATGGTGTCTTGTTCGGGGCCATCGTAGGGATTCCGATTGGGATCTGGATCTCACAGAATCGTAAGCTCTCCCCACTCATCATCGGGATTGCCAACGTGATTCAAACGATCCCCTCACTGGCCATGCTGTCCATCCTGATGTTAGGTTTGGGACTAGGCCAAAACACCGTCATCGCCACTGTCTTCCTCTATTCCCTACTTCCCATCGTGAAGAACACCTACACGGGGATGCTGAGTGTGGACCAAGACGTGTTGGATGCCGGTAAAGGTATGGGGATGACCCGTTTTCAAATCATGAAGACCATTCGGATTCCGCTATCGCTATCCGTGATTATCGCCGGAATTCGAAACGCCCTGGTTCTGGGGATTGGGATCACCGTTATTGGGTCCTTCATCGGGTCCGGCGGTCTGGGCGACATCATCGTCCGCGGGACCAACGCAACCAATGGGGGTGCCATCATCTTGGCCGGGGCACTGCCCACGGCGTTGATGGCGATCATCACCGATTTGGTGCTCTCCTTCATCGAAAAGCGCTTGACCCCCAAGACGTCTTCGGAAAACTAACCGTTATGGTCAGCTTCGCCTACGGTTGCCAGGGATTACGCCTGCTGTGAGGACCGGCAAGAGCCATAGAGCGGTCTCTTGCCTCGCCTTGAAGCCACGCAAAGACCGCGAGTCTCCAAGAGCGTCCAGTGACGTAAGCTGGCTGAAAAACACCAGCTAACTTCGCTTTCACGGCTGGCTTCATCCCTGGCCCCCTACGGCTACGCGACCGTACTTTAATCAACCACACAGAAGTCGTCGGAGCCACCATGTCAGCGTTCCAAAGTTCCAGCCCAAATTTGGCTCACTTACAGCTACTCTAAGCCACTGCGGTACACAACCAATTTGATTCAAGTTAGTCTTGGCTGATACCAACAATTTTAGCCGCAAGCGGCTGGTAAGGCAGACTTCACAAAGCATATATAAGACCAAAAAGGGCCGGCAGTTCGCTGTCGGTCCTTTTGGGTCGGTCGGAAACCTAGAGGCCGACCATTTCGCAGAAATTTGGTATACTTGAGCTGAAAGAAGGGATGCCGTCATGGCACAGGAAGCGTTGTTAAATCCACTCTACATTGAACAATACGGTGTAACCTATGTTAACCCCTATGATTACGCTGGCTTGTCGACGATATATCATAGTCAGGATACACGTGATAAGCTGACGATTGATTATGATCGGTTGCTCCTCATTGGGGAGATGGGCGCGACGTGGCAACTCAAGCCCGCCGATCGCGACCATTTTAAGCCATTTTACTTTCGGGACAGTCCCATGTACACCTACGACGATATTCTAAAGGCGATGTATCGCGACCAAGATAAATTTGGCAAGTCCATCGCTGAAGATATCCGGTGGACCCGGGCCATTATTGCGGCCGCCTGTGTGCCGGGATATGGCCCAATGCGTAAGCCACGCCATCGCTTCTTCGGTACTGGCGGTGGTGGCGGCAGCGACTATGCCGCCATGGCTACTGGCTTGTGGTGGGGTAACATGTGCGGCAACGGGTTTAAAGACCTTTAACTCCACAACTCTAACTAAAAGGGAGCTCTCTTCGTGAAACAACTTCATCAAGGCGCCATCGACTTCTCCGTCGGAACGCTTAACTTTCTTGCAAATATTGGAATCATCCTGCCCTACGTGTTGATTCTGGCCAAGTGGCAGCAGACCCAAAGTGAGACGTACCTGCTGGCGCTAGTGGCCTTCTACATCTCACGGGCCGCCAGCATCTTCTACACCAAGCGGCTGAACCTCAAGTCCAGCACCTACCTCATTCTCAGCCTGACGCTGGGGGCGGTTGGGAGCCTGCTCTTTGCGGTAACCGCCAATTTAGGTTGGCTCATCATTGGCAGTCTGTTGTGGGGCTATAGCGCGGCCACCATTTGGCCGTACTTCCTGACGGTCAAGCTCCACTTGACCCACATGGCGACTTTTAAAATGAAACGGATCTACTGGTTGATCTTTGCCGGTCTAGGCTTAATTGTCGGCGCAGACGTTCTGGCCAAGTTCAACTACACCTTAACCTTCACGCTGCTGGGCCTGCTCTATCTTGTGGCCCTTCCTGGCGGGCTACTCCTCAACAACTTTACCAGTGACTTTTACCGAGAAACACCGCGCCAGATTCACGGTCTCTCGCAGACCTGGCGCTGGGGGTTATCGCTCATCTTCTTCGCCGTTATCGCGGTACTCACCACCCTGCGTAAGGCCAGCGTCAACATCCCCAGTTGGCTTATCCTGAGTATCATTGGGGTTGCTCTCATCATTCTCATCGTTGAATTGGTGGCGGACTGGCACGTCCTCCCCAACTACAAGATGCGCCTCCTGAATCGGGGCTTTCTGGTCAGTCTCGTGCTGCTCTTCAACAGTTTTTTCGCCTACTTTTATTTAGGCGCGACGGGCATGTACGCCGTCTTTGCCGTCTACCTACTAGGGTTCGAAACGGGGCACCCGGTCTTCAGTCGCCTGGGAAAACGCGCGCGTAAGGCTAGCCTGATCAGCCTGATGGTCGGCCAGGTTCTGCTACTGGTCCCCTGGGTCGGGAGCTACCTGCTGGGACTACTACTGATAACCCTGTATGTAGGGTACGATAATCCCACGATTAACGAGACCCTCTACACGCTGGATAGCATTGACAGTGATAGTGCCATTATCCACAAATACCGGTTCTCAACGTACGGGGGTCTGCTCTGTCAACTGCTTATGTTTGGCTTGCTCGTTACCCTTAGTGCTGTGACTAAGCTCTCCATCCTCAATTTCTTTAAACCCAGTGATATGGGCGATTTCAACCTGTACTTCTATGGGTTAAGCTGGCCACTCGTTCTGATTTCGTTGTTTCTCTCCGTTGGCAATATCCGCTCATCACAGTCTAAAGTAGCAAAAAAGCCAGTCTAACGCGACTGGCTTTTTTAGTTCGGATATAAATTAATTTATAGTGCGACTTAATTTACTTCTATGGCCTGCTTTGGTATCGTTGGCTAACAACCTTAAACTTGGAGGACGTCTCACCCCATGAAAGCAAAAGTTCACGTCATCGCCGCTGAGATTCACCGTCTGCCCCTCATTTACCACTGGTTAGGCTTATTTCTCTGCTTTAAATTTGCTGGTTGGTTATTGGCCATGTTTGACCTGAATATGGCGGGCTGGCTCGGAACTTCCGGCCAATTCTTACTGGGTAGCCTCTTCTTTTGGGCGGTCATGGGCCTTCCTACCCAGACTGTACCCGCCCCCAATCGCAAAAACAGGCGGCCTACCCGACAATTACGGTAGACCACCTGGTATTTATTCCTTTGAACAGTTTAATTGGCGATTGTTTCGACCCATTTCTTGAGCAACACAATGTTTAGCCCGGCCTCAATCGCCGCCACGACTAAGAAACCAACGACATTCACCAAAAAATCGGCTCCCTCATGCCCCGCAAGCAGTTGCCCCACGTGGTTGACGCCGTCGAGCAGATACCCGGTGATCCAGACGACTAAGCAGATCATTACGATGTAGAGCACCACGTTCACCAATCGCCGTCGCGTCGCGGGTAGAAAATTGTTGGTGCTACTGACGACCAGATGGACGAATGACACCGTGGTCCAGCCCAGGATAACCAGAACGATTCCCATGACGGTCAGGCCTATCAACACCTTAAGCGCCTGCTGAGTCGTATAGGCTGGTCCGCTGATATTCCGCAACCACGTCGCCAGGTAGTGATGGTCGAGCATTTCGGCCACTAGGTAGAAGACAACCTGAATCACGCCAAAGTAGATAAACATGACGAATGAGGCCAACAGGTCCGTTAAGTAGAGTTTCGTTTCGCCCAGCGGCAAGAGCCGGTAAGTATCGCGCGTGTAGACCCGTTCCGTTTGGACCGCTAAGAGAATAAAGGCGACGGTAAAGGCCAGAACCGACCAAGCCAGTACCGTCCAGAAGGTGTCACCGCCCTGGATGCCCGTGGCGGCAAACCGCCACAACAGCGTGCCGGTAATCACGGCCAACTCTCCTAAGATTGTCCAGTTCATTAGACGGAAGCGTTGGCGTCCCATCACTTTAAATAATGCACCGAAACTAGTCATGCTGGACACCCTCCTCGTACAGGCTCTCGTAGTAGGCCTCGATACCCAGGCCAAATTCCTCGCGCACGGCGTCACTTGCTTGATGGACGGCCACCGTTTGATCCTTAACCACCACAATCTCATCCAGAATGGGGGCGATCTCGGAAACGTAATGATCACTGATGACCATGGTTGCGTCGTCTGGTTTCCATTTGATGATACTGCTGATAATGCGCTTGCGACTCATGCTGTCAATCCCACTGAAGGGTTCGTCTAACAGATACAAGTTGACCTGTCGCGCCAACGTCAGGGCGATGATGACTTTTTCCTTCATCCCCTTCGACAGGGCGGCCAGCTTCAGGCTCGTGTCGATCTGTAGAAATGTAACCAATTCTTCGAAACGCATACCGTCAAAGTCGGGATACACCGTCCGATAGAAGCTCGCTACCTGTTCGACTCGCGTGTTGGCACTAAAGCCACGCAATTGCTCGGTAAAGCTCACGTGACTGCGATGATGGGCCGGTTGCGTGTCCCCACACACAGCGATGGTGCCCGTTCCCTTGGCACTACCGGTGATCAGTCGCATTAAGGTGGTCTTTCCGGCACCGTTTTCGCCTAAGATGCCCACGATTTTACCGGTCGCGAGGGTCAGATCGACATCGTGTAAAATTGTCTTAAAATTATGTTTGTACCCAACGTTTTGAATTGCTAGGACGTTAGTCATTCTGCTGTCTCCTTTGCGCGATAACTTGTTTCAAGCTGGCGATGATTTCATCATCCGTTAAATGCAACGCCTGCAGCTGCGCGTATGCTCGTTCTAATTGTGTCATGATGAGTTGCGCCTCTAACTGCGTGAATCGTCCGTCTCCGTGGTCACGAAGTTGCCGGACGACCAGAATTTTTACACTAGGAGCCAATTGCTTAATAAATCGGGACCTTATTATCAAATTTCACGGTTAAGCGTCTCTCCTAGTGTTATATTTTACTAGTACACTATAACATCAGACTGGAATTTTCGCAACCGTTGGTGAATAATTCGGTCTCTTCCTGTGCAGCGACTAAAAAATCGCCGAAATTATTACCAATTTCAGCGATTCTCTCGTTCTAATGTAACGTAATCTGCCGACCATCGATTTCCAGCAGTCCCTCGGCCGCCAATTGCTTCAGCTGACGGCTCAGCGTTTCCGGTGTGATCCCCAGAAAGCTGGCCAGTTCCTTCTTCTTTTCCGGTAACATGAACTGCGTGGCCTGTTGGGCCTGCCCGATCTGTTGGAGGTAGGTCAACACGCGGTTCTTCGATTTGAGATTCCCGGTGAGTGCACTCACGGACTCCAGCGCCGTTAGCCGATCTCCCAAGATGTTGAGCAGGTTAAACGCCACGGTCGGTACCCGATGGAGTAAGGCTTGAAAGTCTTCTCGCCCAATCGAACAGATTTTGGTGTCTTCCACCGCTTCGGCATAGTTGAAGTGCGGCCGCTGGCTAAAGAGGGCCGCTTCACTGTCAATCGCCCCACTTCGCAACATGTAGAGGACCTTTTCTTTGCCGTTCTCGTTGAGTTGGTAAACCTTGACGCGCCCCTCGTCAATAATCAGCATGCGTTCGAGTGGCTGGGTCGGATCGTAGAGAACGGTGCCCCGTTTGAATTCCTGCTGGTGAACGGAAATCTTGGTTAATTCGGCAATATCGGCATCGGCCAACCCTTTAAAGATTGGCGCATCTTTGACACATTTAAAGGGATCGTGAATCATCTTTTTCTCCTTTTCTTGATAATTATCAAGTTTTTATTTTGCCTTTTATTATACACTAGACTCATCAATTCGAGGAGGTCATTTGACTATGAAAATCTATCAAGCAAACATCGTGCCCCTGAACGCAGACACCATCGGGACCGCCGCCCATGGCACGGCCCTGTTCACCATCAACGGTGATCAGCTGACCATTAACATCGAAATGTTCGACACCCCGGCTAACTTACAACACTGGGAACATTTCCATGGGTTCCCGGATGGCCAGCCAGCCGAGATTGCCACCGCGGCTCAGGACGTGAACCACGACGGCTTCGTTGATTTACCCGAAACTGGTGCCGTTTCCGGAACCACCATGGTCCCCTTTGACGCCGCTCCTCACGAGATGAACGTCCCCAACGACAATTACCCCGTTGCCGACGCCAATGGCTACTTTGCCTACACGAAGGTCGTGCCATTGGCCGCCCTCGATGCGAAGTTCAAGGAAACCTTCAACGATAGCGAATTGGAATTGGACAAGCGGGTCATTTACATCCACGGGGTTACCGATGATGTTGACCTGCCGGATACGGTCGCTGGTGCCGTTGGGCATTACTCCACCCATGTGACGTTGCCTATCGCCGTCGGAAAGATTGTGGCGCTATAGTGCGGCACAGAATCGGCCGTCTCATCGCGTTGCTCTTCTATCTAGTGGTCCTGTTACTGGTGATCTTCCATCAGGACATGCTGGCCATGTACGGCATGGCAGTGGGCATGCTGGTTGAAGCGGTCATTGCGCTAACAGCTAAAGAGTAGCGAATTGGGGAAGTTTAGTTAAATAAACCTTGCGACAACGGAACTGCCCGAGACTGAGCGTTCCGTTTTTTTTGACCTCTGTAGCCAGATGGACTTGGCAAATCGGCGTTCGCTGATCTCGCGTTTGACCCCTTGCTATTTGGCGATATTCAGTATCGGCATGTCCAAACCAAACCTAAAAAAAACGGCATCATCCATTGGACGACACCGTTTCACCTGTCAATTCAATTTTATTTTTCTTCACGGAGTAACCGTGCTTGTCGCCGAACAACGGCCAATAACACAACGGCAATCAACAAGAATACCCCAAAGACGCTGGCTAAGAATACCTGTGATTCACCCGTTTGTGGCAATCGCCCAGCAACGAGATCCGCCGTGCCAGAATGAACCACACTGGCTACCGCACCCACTGGCTTCTTAGTGTGGCTGTTGCTGCTGGTAACGCTAGTGGTCGGATTGTGGCCGTTGGGGATGTCGGTGTTAATCGCATCGCCATCGCCACCAGTTACGACCGTTCCACCGGTGGTGCTAGGATCAATACCATCACCATCGCCACCGGTCTCATCGGTTGCTGGTGTGCCACCGCCACCGGATGGATTGTTATTCACAATCGTAATACCGATTCGCGTACTGGCGGTATCCCCGCTATCAGTAGACTCAGCGAAGGCCGTGGTTCCGAATCCTAAGCCCAGAGCCACCGCAATCACTGCCACAAATTGCCTAATGATCTTTTTCATGACCGCCGCCTCCTTCCGAGACTGCCTTTACTTCTCTTCCTCTTCATCATTCTTGCGCCGCTTACGCCGAATGAGGTAGATAATCAGTAAGATAAGAAGAATTAAGATTAACATACCCAAGGCACCCAAAGCAATTAGTAGCCAAATATTAACGCCACTATTATCCGCGGAGTTATTATTATACTTGTTAGCCTGAGCCTTAGTAATCGTGAAGTTACGGTCGAACACCCACTCATGATCAGTATTCTTAACAACCATGTGTAAGTGATAGTGGCCCGCCGCTAATGGTGTCTTACCAGACAACATGGGATAACTATACGTTGTGTTTGGTGCCATCTGAACGTTCTCTTGTTTAGCGTTCTGCACAACCTTACCGCCATCCCGATTGGTAATCTTCGTGGTGGTCTTCAAGTTGGGAATGATGACCGCACTCGTGTTCCGAATATCAGCAATAATTCCCCGATGGTAGTTACTCAGACCAGCACCTACTTTGCCTAAGCTCATAGATGGATTTGCTGCTTGCTTCATCGTGTACTTCATTCCGATAACGTATGAGTAACGACTCTGCAAGTTACCGGCACCCTTAACGGTCCCCGTAACTTTACTGTCAACACGCTCGAAATACCAGCTACCCAAAATAACGCCCGTAAAATCAGTCTTGGGAATCTTAACCGTTGCACTAACAACCTTAGTCCCCTTGGCAGGAATTGTCAGCGTCTTGTTTCCTTGAATCTTGGTGATGTCACTCATTTTGTAGCGCAACGATGGATCATAGGACTTAGCTGGGTTAACATACTCAATTGCCCCTGCCGAGTTCGTCCAAGCCGTATGGATTGCCGTTTTAACCTTAATTTCCTCATTTGTTGCATTAAAAACTTTCACTTGTAGCGTCTGGGTCTTACCAGAATTCATTTTCAAGTCAAAAAACGAATTCTGCTTGTCAATTTGATTACTTGGAATCTTAGCGGAAACATTGTAGCCAACATTATTTGACGCAGCCTTAATACTACCGCCTGAAGTCAATAGTCCTCCGCAAATAAGTCCAACAAACATTAGCAAAAATAACCGAACTCGCTTAAATCCTAGCATCCTTACACCTCTGCCTTACCCTAGTTATGCAGTTCCTGCAATACCCTTATGATACTACATTCATAATCGAGTAGGAGGTAGCCGATTAGTTCGGCTACCGACCTCTCACACCACCGTACGTACGGTTCCGTATACGGCGGTTCAGTAACTTAAGCATTTT